>DASQOM010000022.1:0-3170 GCA_035644495.1 Planctomycetota bacterium
AAAAACCAGTGTATCGCGTCCATGCTCAAAACCGCCCGGCTATTTTGGGGGATTCGCTCAAAACAGCCCGGCATGTCGGAGCGGAAGGGTCAGGCGATCTCGACGGCCTGGCGCGTGCGCTGAGACTCGAGCGCGGCGGTGAAGAGACGGTGCGATTCGATAGCTTCCTCAGGTCGGACGCAGCCGTAGGGCGCTTTGCCGTTCACCAGCTCGTCCATGAACGCCGCCCACATCTGCAGGATCATGTCGGAGAAGCCGAACTCGAAGATCGCCCCCGTGATCGTCTTGTAGATCGTCTCGTAGCCGAGGTTCTCGTCCTGCCAGGTCTGCGCGCCCCCCGAGTACTCCATGAACTGCAGCGACTTCATGTTGCGGCTCGAGAAGCGCACGCTGAACTTCGTGCCCAGGATCTCGATCGACCACGTGTCCGTCTCGCCCGGCGCGATCCGGTAGATGCGGTAGGTCATCGGGAAGGGCTGGCCGTCGAAGGGGTTGACGGTGTCGACGTGCAGCGTCCCGTTGTCCCAGGTTTTGCAGGGCGCCCGGCCGCCCTTGCCGTCGGGCCGGTCGGGGACGATCTTGTTCAGCTGCGCGAACACGCGCTTCGGCTTCCAGCCCGCGCGCAGCGGGATATGCAGCGCGTGCATCCCCAGATCGCCCAGGCACCCGTACTCGCCGTTCATCTCGATCGTCCGCTTCCAGTTGAGCGGCTTCTCCGGGTTCAGATCGCTGGAATGCAGGAACGAGCAGTTCGCCTCAATGATCCGGCCGAAGCGGTTGTCCCGGATTGCCTTGATCACCCGCTGCGCGCCCGGGACGAACGGGAACTCCGACGAACAGCGGACGAAAACCTGGGGGTTCTGCTGGAGGACGTCGACGATCGCCGTCGCCGCCGGCAGATCGATCCCGAACGGCTTCTCGCCGAGCAGATGCTTGCCGGCCTTGACGGTGTCGACATAGACCTTCTGGTGCAGGTTGTGCGGCAGGGCGCAGTAGACCGCGTCGATGTCCGGGCTCCTCAGCAGGTCGTCGTAGGTCTGCGTCGAGATCCGGATCGACGGAAAATGCTGCTGGTACCAGCCGAAGAGCGACGGGTTCGTGTCGCAGATGCCGGCAAGCACGGGCTTGAACGGGAGGTCGAGGAGATGGCACCAGCGGGCGATCGCCGACGCGAACTCGCGGCCCATCAGGCCGCAGCCGATGATCCCGAAGCGAACTTCCCGCACTACTCTTTCACCAGCTTCGCGGCCTGCTCGGCCGTCGCGCCTGCGTGCACCACGGACATGAAGGCGCGCGTGATGCCGCCCGGGTCTTTGTGCTGGATCACGTTCCGGCCGTAGACGATGCCGCAGGCGCCCTGCTGCATCAGCTCCCAGGTCCGCTGGAGGATCTCCCTCGTCGGCGCCTTGCCCCCGCCGCGCACGAGGATCGGGCAGCCCGCGGCCTCCACGACCTTGTGATACTCGTGGACGTGGTCGCTGGGGTCGGCCTTGATGACATCCGCGCCGAGCTCCTTCGCCTGGCGCACCAGCGGCAGGATCTTCTTGAGGTCGCCGTCGACCATATAGCCGCCCGCCTTCTCATTGGGCTGCATCACGAGGGGCTCGATCATCAGCGGCATGCCGAAGCGGTCGCACTTCGGCTTCAGCGCCGCGATCCGCTCGATGCACTGGCCGTGCAGGTCGGGCTGGTTCGGGAGCAGGAGCAGGTTGACGACGACGCAGGCCGCGTCGAGCTCCAGGGCCTGCTCCACCGGGTCCTCGATCATCTTGCTCCAGAGCACTTCGTGGAGCTTCGGGTTGTAGACGTTGGCGAGGTCGGTGCGCAGCACCAGGGCCGGTTTGCGCGGGCCGAGGATGTCCTGCAGCAGCCGCGCCTGGCCGACCGTCAGCTGGATCGCGTCGGGTGCGGCTTCGACGATGACCTTCACGGCCTTGTCGAGGTCTTCGATCCCGCCGAGGAACGCGCCTTCGTTGAAGAAGCCGTGGTCGACGGCGACGTCGAAGCACTTGCCGGTCCTGGCGAAGAGCCGGTTCATGCGCGCCTTGCGGAAACCCATGATGATCTCCTGCGGAAGTGGAGCCGCGAACTAGAGTTCTGATACGGGGCGGAGGCCGCCCGTGGTGGTCTCGTGGCCCAGGCAGGCGGAGGCGGCCAGGTGGCCGAGGTCCAGGCACTGCTGGATGGGCCAGCCTTCGTGAAGACCGTATAGGACGCCGGCGCAAAGCGCATCCCCGGCGCCCAGGGCGCTGATGATCTTCGGCGCCTTCTTCGACGGCATCCAGAGTTCTCCCTCGGCCGAGGCCGCGAAGGCTCCTTCGGGCATATGGACGACGACCACGTTGTCGCGGCGAAGTTTGCGTGCGGCCGCGGCCAGGGCGTCCCGGTCGAGGCTGCCGTCGGCCTTCCGCACCTCGATGCCCGCGCAGTCTCCCGCCTCGACTTCGTTGAGAATGAGATAGTCGATATGGTCGAGCGCGGGGACGACGACCTCGCCCAGCCGTTTCGGGCCGGAACTGGCGGCGTCGACGGAGGTTTTCACGCCGCTCGCGCGGAGCCGCTGCAGCGTGCGGGCGGCCGAGAAGTCGATGCGGTCGAGCAGGGTCAGGTTCGCGACGTGGATGATCTTGGAGGTGCCGGGGTCCAGGTCGTCGTCGTCCAGCAGCCGGTTCGCGCCGCGGTTGTGAAAGAACGTCCGTCGGCCGGTGGACTTCGAGACCATGACGTCGGTGTAGGAGGTTTGCTGCTCCTTGGTGGTGCGGAGGCCGACCACGTCGACGCCCGCCTTATAGGCCTCCTGGATCAGCCATTTTCCGTCCTCGTCGGTGCCGACGACGCCCTGGCCGCGGAGGGGGAAGGGGGCTTTCATGAGGGCGAGGTCGAGGACGACGTTGTGCGCCCCGCCGCCGCCGCCGCGCATTTCCGAGAGGATCGTGGCGAGGTGGTCCTCGGCCGGGTAGGCATCGATCGTCTTCACCCGGTCGACGATCCAGGTTCCCGCCGCGGTGATGCCGTGACGTTTGGGCGCCATCGAGGGAAAACCGTAGCCGGATCCGGAGGAGGCGTCAACGACTTTTTTCCCGTCGAAGGAAGCGTGATTCGCGTCCAACATGTCGGTATATATGGAGTAGAACTCACAGGCACGCCGGGAGCCGGGCGGGGGACATTCA
>DASQOM010000023.1:0-22559 GCA_035644495.1 Planctomycetota bacterium
GATCATCGAGGTCATGGGCCGGCACTCCGGCTACATCGCGCTCGGCACGGCGTACGGGCAGCCCGACCTGATCCTGATCCCCGAACATCCGCTCAACGTCGAGCTGCTCATCGAGAAGGTGAAGTACCTCTACGACCTGCAGAAGAACGTCGTGATCGTCTGCGGCGAGGGCATCGTCGACGAGAAGGGCAACGAGCTCGGCGCCGAGACCAAATCGACCGATCCCGCGGGCAACAAGGTCCTGAGCGGCGCGGCCGACGCCCTGCGCGCGAAGCTGATCCAGGAGATCGGGGACCGCTACTTCCAGCGCTACCGGCGCAGCAACTCCGCGAAAGAGGCGATCTTCACCCGCAAAGTCGGCCATACCCAGCGCGGCGGCCGGCCCATCCTCTTCGACCGTTTTTACGCCGCCCTGCTCGGAGCGCAGGCGGTCGACCTCCTGGCCGAGGGCCGCAACAACGCGGTCTCGGTGCTGCAGTACTCGTCGGACAAGGGGTTCCGCGTGGAGGGCTACGACGCGAACCGCTTCCGCGACCGCTGGGGTCTCATCCACGCGCGCGCGCTGCACCCCTCGCTCTACGACCCGGCCACGATGAAGCCCTCGAAGCTGGGCATCGAGTATCTGCTGCCGATCTTCACCGACGCGATCGGCGGCGACGACGCCGAGCACATGCGGCAGACCCTCTTCGACCCGGGCAACCTCGCGCAGCCGTATCACTCGGTGAACACGGACGTGCACAAGCGCATCCGCTATCTCGCGGAGAAGTGAGGGTTACTTCTTAGGGTAGGAGATCTCGACGAGGCCGTCGTCGAGCCGGGTGGCCGCGCACGTCAGTCCGGCCCGCTGCCAGGACGCCCATTTCATCACCGCAACGCAGAAGAACGCGATCCCGGGCAGCGGGAGCAGCCAGCAGATCTCGCTCTTCTGATCCAGCCGGTACCTGCTGATCAGGAGCCAGGAAGCGGCCCAGCAGGCCACGCTCAAGAGCCCATGGAAGACCGTCTTCCAGAGGAGGCGCCGCGCATGAGCCAGATGCGTCGCGCAGAGCGGCGCATCGAGAGCGACCGCGGGATCCTTCGACGTGTCCGGCGTTTCGAACACGGCCCGCTGGTGGCCCACCGGCGCCGCCCCGCAGGCCAGGCAACGCGCGACCCCGTCTGGGAAAACGAGGGAGCCGCCTTCGAGCCGCAGCGAGAAATCGTCCACGGGCGGGATCAGCGGATCTTGGCCAGCGCCTCGGCGAGCTCGCCGGCGCTGGCATAGCGGACTCCGCGCTCCTTGGCCATCGCGCGCCGGACGACGGCGCCGACCGCCTTCGGGACGTCGGGCCGGATCTTCTCGACGGGCGGCGGCTCCTCGATCATCACCCGCTTGACGATCTGGGCCGCGTCCTTCCCCTCGAAGGGCGGCTTCCCCGTCAAGACGGCGAAGAGGGTCGCGCCGAGGCCGTAGACGTCGACCGCCGCGCTCAGCGGGGTCTTGAGGACGCGGACCTGCTCGGGCGGGAGGAAGGCGGGATTGCGAAGGCCCCCCGCCTGGGTCTCAAGGAGGTAGGCGAAACCGAAGTCCTTCACCAGCGCCTTGTCCTTATCCTCCTCCCGGTCCACGAGGATGTTTTCGGGCGTGATGTTGCCGTGGAAGATGCCCTCTTCGTGGGCGTAATGGATCGCGGACGCCGCGTCGTGCAGGATCGCGCAGATCCGGGCCACTTCGTGGATCTTCGCGGCGGCGAGGGTCGGCGCGTTGACGTAGTCCATCATCACATAGAGCCGGTTCTTCCGGCGCCCGCTCCCCTGCACGTGCAGGATATTGGGATGCGGCAGGCCGGTGAGCTTCTCGACCTCGGACTCAAACGCGCGGGTCTGCTCCTCGCCGGCCTGCCCCGCCATGAAGCGCACGGCGAACGCGCGGCCGTCGGCGCGCTCGGTCGCGCGATAGACGACGCCCATGAGGTCGTTCGGCAGCATCTCGTGAAGAAGGTACGCGGGCTGTCCGTCCAGCGCCTCGGGGCCGAAGGTGTTGTTCGACCGCAGCGTCGTTTCGGACGCGGCCTTCGTCGGCACCGGGATCGACGGCGGGACGACGACCGGCGCGGGAGCGGGTTTTTTCGGGGACTCGACCACGGGACGCGGAGGCGGCGGCTTCGGCGCCTGGACGACGACCGGAAGCGGAGCCGGGGGAGGCAGTTCCTCGACAACAACCTCGACCGGCTCGGGGACCGGGTCTTCGTCGATTTCGATGCGCACGGGTTCGACCGCCGCAGCCTTGACGGGGATGGGCGCTTCGACGACAACCGGCGACGGGGGCGGCGGAGCGGGCGGAGGTTCCTGCGCCTGCACCGGCTTCACGGCCCGGGTCGCGGTCGTATCCTGCAGCTGCTGCTCCAGCTCGAGGACGGTCTGGCTCAGCTGCTCGAGACCCTCCTCCTGCTCGCGGCAGGTCTCCTTCGTCTGCTCCAGCTCTTCACGCACGGCGTCGACCCTGTCCGCCTCGGCCTGCGCCTCGACCAGCGCCTTTTCCATCGACTCGAAATAGCGCGCGGCTTCGGCGGCCCTGGCCTCGCCCTTTTCCGCGCGCTCCTTATAGACCGCCAGGTCCTTCTGCAGGCCGGCGATCCGGGGATCTTCCTTCGGGGATTCGCGCAGCTTCCGCTCGAGGTCGGCAACCTGCGACTTTGACGCAGACAGCTCCTTCTGCGTCGCGGCAATGCGGGGATCCTCCCTGGAGGCCTCCCGCAGCCTGCGCTCGAGATCGCCGACCTGGCCGCGGATCGTCGAGGCCTCCCGCTCTTTCGATGCGGCCGCGTCCTTCGCCTTCGACGTCTCTTCGCGCGCCGCCGCGAGATCCTTCTGGAGCGGCGCGATGCGCGGATCCGGCGGCGCGGGTTCCTTGGACTTTTGTTCGAAATCGGCGACCCTGACCCGGAGCGCGGCGGCCTCCTGCTCCGCGGCCTGGCGCGCCTCCAGCGTCTTCTTCGCCTCGTCGCGCTCGTGGTTGAGCTGGCTTCGGGCCTCGTCCAGCTCGCGCCGCGACTTGTCGCGCGCGCCGAGCATCTGGCCCACCTGCTGGCTGAGGGCCTCGACGTCCTTCTGGAGGCCGGCGACGCGGGCCTCGGCCTTGCCGGCGCGGTCCCGATGTTCGTCGGCCGCCGGCTTGTCGACCTGGGCGCGAAGTTCCGCGATCTGCGTGCGCAGGGGCGAGGCCTCCCGGATCATGCTCTCGTGCAGGTCCTGGAGTTTCTTCAGGTCCTCGCGGGCGGCTTTCTCCGCGGCCGTCGCCCGCGCGGCCTCGTCGCGCAGGGCCGAGTCGTGCGCATCCTTGAGCCGCTTCATCCCCTCCCGGGACCGCTTCTCCGCCGCCTCGACCTTCTCGTCCTTGGCGCGGATCACCGTATGGTGCTCTTCCTGGGCTTTCTTCAGCTCCTCGCGCGAGCGGTCGGCCGCCTCGCGGAGCGCGGCGACTTCCTTCTCGAGCGCGGGAACCTGCGCCGCCTGGGCCGACAGCTCCGCGGACCAGGTCTGGACCTGGTCGATCTGCCTCCGGAGCGTGGCGAGCTCCAGCTCGAGATCGTCGACGCGGGCGGCCTTGGCGGCCAGCTCGGCGGTGCGGGCGTCCGCGTGCCGGGTCTCCTCCCTGGACCGCTTGAGCTGCTCGTCGAGGTCGGCAGCCCGGAGTTCCAGTTCGCCGGCGCGCCGGCTCAGATCCTGGACGTCGGCATGGAGGTTGATCGCTTCTTTCTGGACGGGGTCCTTCGCCTGCAGCGGCACTGCGGTCGGGGTCTCCGGCTGGCGGTTTCTGGATTTGCGGGACATCTTCTTGCTCGGGGGGCTCTGGACGTTGTCCGGCTCGTTCAAAAGGCTCCCATCCCTCCAGCGGCGATGTCCTCAGTATAGCACGCCGCGCGGAAGAGCAAGCAAACGGGGAGGCGGGTTTACGTTCCGTGAATATTGGTCGCGCGCGCGGCGGGACTCAGAAAAGTCCAGGCTTCCGAGAGCTCGATCCCGAAGCGGCTTCCCTCACCCAGGCGGGATTCCAGGCCCACGCTGCCCCGCCTCGGCTCGACCGCCCTCTTGACGATCGCCAGCCCAATGTCGGTCCCCGGAAAGCGGTCCGGCTCCAGCCGCTCGAAGATGTTGAAGATGCGGGCGTCATACACGGGACCGATGCCGATCCCCTTGTCCTCGACCCCGATCCGGATCCGCTTCCCCCGCGGCTCCGTCCGGATGGAAATCTCCGGCAGCCTCCCCGGCGGCGTGAACTTGAGCGCGAGTGAGTGCCAAGGGACTCGACCCTCTATCGGGCGTAGTTCTTTTCCTGAAGCACTTCGCCCAGTCGCTCGACCGGCGCCGCATCCGCCGGACTATTTGGCCAGCTTGAAGAGCAGGCCGACTGTCCCCTGCACCCAGTCCGCGTCGAGGCTGATGTTGCCGGACGGGTCCTTCGCCCAGACATAACTGACTTGCGCGTCGATGAAGACGCCGGACGCGAGCTCGAATTCCGCGCCGAAGCCCAGGGAGCCCAGGAAATTCACATCGGTGCTGATGCGGACGGAGGCTCCCGAGACATGAGTGACGGTGAATCCGAATCCGGCCAGGCCGTAGAGCCGGAGCCTGCCCAAGTCGATCGGCGGATAGAGAAGGAAGGACCACATGAAGGGGACCTGGTAGAAGTTTGTCCCTTCATTCCCGTCGACATGCTGCGTGGTCTGATAGTCGACCGAGCCGCTCGCGCCCAGCCAGGGAAGGATGTGGATCCGCCATTCGAAGCCGACGACGAAGCAGGGGCTGTCTCCGGCGTCCGAGCGGGCGACGCCGAGATGGCCTCCCAGCAGGATCTCATGATCTTCTTTGGCGGCGGGTGCGACCGGCAGGAGAAACGATTCGGAGAGACTGCGCGGCAGGCGGTCTTCTTCAGAGTCCCCCGGGCCCAGGGCGAGGGCGAGTGCAAGGACGAGCGCGTTCATCCGGTTCTCCTTGGGGGACGGTTCCCGGGCACGATCTTAGGAGGCCGGGGGTCGGCGATCAAGGACCCCGTCCCGCGCGGCCCCCGCTTTCCTCTTCCCCCTCTCCCGTTCAATCGTCTATCCTTCATCCGGTCGACCGACGACGTTCATACCGATCATCGCGGCGCAAGGCGGAGGACCGGCATGCCGGCAGGGAAAGCGGGACGGCTGGCGGGCGTTCTGCTGTGTCTCCTGCTCGGCTCGTGCTCGACGTCGATCGGCAAATGGACCTATCCTTCCGGACGCTATGCGACGACGACCAGCTCGAAGCCGGGAGCGGCCTCGATCACCGTCACGCCGCTCCTCGACGCGCGCGGCTCGAAGAACAAAACCTACATGACCTGGTATTACATCCCGCTGTTCCCCTTCGGATGGACCGACTTCGACCGGCCCGAGGCGACGGTCCACGGTTCGGACACCACGAATTTCGCCGCGGAGCCCTGCGAGGACCTTGCACGGTCGCTGGTGATCGAACTGCGCCGCGAGGGACTGGTGCGGGAGGTCACCTACGCCGGGGATTACCGGGTCCTGCCGACCGCGACGCACGTGCTGCGGGGTCGTCTGCGCTCGTTCTGCGTCGCGGAGGAGCGCTGGAGCTACGGACTATCGGTGTACTCGCCGATCCTGTGGTCGCTGCTGCTGCCGATGGGGACCTCGAGCAACGGCTTCTGCGCGGACCTCGAGCTGGTGGACGCAAAGGACGGCCGGGTGGTCTGGAAGGACAGCATTTACGACTTCGACGATCACATCGAGGGGTACTACTACGGCCCGGAGTGGTATCGGTTTTCGTGGATGTGGGAGCGCCGGCTTCGGCAGAAGCTGGGCGGCCTGGCGCTTGCGCTGGGGGGCGAACCCGCACCGCTGCCTGCCGGCCTGGCGGAGGAACTGAAGCTGGCGCCGGCGCCGGTCCTGCCTCCCGGGCTGGGCATCGATGTCGTGGAAGAAAACCACCCTTAAGCACGGATCCTCATACCGGCGAAATGACGCGGAGACGGCACCCAGAACAGTTAGACTGCGCGGGCGAAGGGGTTGCGAAAGCGCAGACCCTTACGCGGACGGGGCAAGTGAGGAAATCCGGCTCAACTCCTTCGAGAGCGCCTCTTCCTCCATCTTTGAGGTCCATCGATGAATATCATGCTGTCGCTGGCGGCCGCGATGCTTCTGGGCTCCCTTCAGGAAAGGGACAATCCCGCCTTCAAGTACTGGTCGGAATGGAAGGTCGGTGCTTGGGCGAAGCATAAGACGATCGCCGGTACGGAGGAACAGAAGATCGAGATTGAGACGACGATCACGCTCATCGAGATCACGTCGGACAAGGCGGTCGTCGAATCCACGGGAAAGACAACCGTAGCGGGGCGCGAAAAGCCCACGGCCGCGCGAAAGCAGGAATTCAAATTGAGAGACCCCAAGCTGGGGACCATCGACAAGGAAGGGGATGAGACGATCGAGGTCGGCGGAAAGAGCTATCCGTGCCACTGGATCCTGACGAGCACGGAATCGGCCGCCGGCAGGGTCACGATGAAAATCTGGTGTTCCAAGGATGTCCCGGGAGGCCTCGTCCAGAGCGAAGTCGGATCAGAGGGGGCGCCAACGACAAAAACGCAATTGATCGACTTTGGGTCGAAATGATCCGCAGCATCGAGTTTCAGATCGCACACCCGGGAGCCTCGGCGGTCGGATAGGGTAACGAATGGGAAAAACCATGAAACGTTTCATCGGCAGTCCCTGCGTCATCGTCCTTACGGGATTTGTCGCCCTATTGCCGGCGCTGAAGGCCGGAGTCGATTCAAACTCCCAAGACGCGGACGCCGTTCCGCCGAATGTCCAAAAGGCGCTGCAGTTGCCCAAAGGCGACGAGAAAACCAAGGAGCTCTCGGCCGCCGCCGGTGAATGGGCGAAGAAGGATCCCACGGCAGCGCTGGCATGGTCGCAGCAGTTGCCGCGGGACACCCCTTTCAGCGTCAGCGCCGGGGTCGTGGCCGCTTGCGCACTGGCCAATGGCAAGGCTTCCGCCGACTGGGCGGTGCAACATTCCCGGCCGCCTGAGTTTGGACCTCTGCACGGCCTGCTGTTTGTCTGGTCGTCCCGGAGCGATCCGGCAGCTGCGGCGGCGTGGTGCGCGGAGGCTCCGAAAAACGCCCGCTATATCTCCTTTTTCTCGGTGGGAGACGGCTGGTATCTGAAAGACCAACCGGCGGCATCCAATTGGGTGGCAAAGCTGGAATCGGCCGACGACCGCCATGCCGCCCTTCACGGCATCGCGCTGAAATGGGGGCGGGCCAATATCCCGGCTGCCACCGGGTGGATCAAACAATTAAAAGGTGACGATTTGAAAGTCGCGGTCAAAGCGATCGCCGGCGACTGGAGGGCCAACAAATTCAACAATGGCAGCAACGCCCGGAACGAAGCGGCGATGAAAGAATGGCTCGACTCCTTTCCGCTCAGCGATACGGACAAGACTGAAGACCTGAGCGGCCCGCCGCTCAGCAATACGGGTGCTGTCGCCCCCAAGAAGTGAGCGCATTCCGGTTGGTGGGCGCCAAGGAGCTTTCGACATCGAAGGTTAAAGGACGATCAGGCACGTCGTGAACGCATCGCTCTGCCACAATTACTTCGCACATCCCTCGAACCGATGGGCACCGAGACATTGAAGCCGGAATCAAGTCACTCGCCGGTCTTGTCTCAAAGAGAACGAAGAAGTAGTGTCAGCCTGGTTGACGAGGATTGCCCAAGATGCTTCGAGCGGCGCTGATGCTGGTCCTGGTCGGCACGGTCCAGGATGTGACGGAACTCCTGAAGAGCGGGCACGAGAAGATCCAGAACCGCGATTACGCCGGCGCGATCGAGGACAGCAACCGGGCCATCGAGAAGGCGCCGAAAGAGTGGCGGCTCTATAGCCTCAGGGGCGAAGCCAAGAAGTGGATGGGCGACCTGGACGGCGCCATCCTGGATCACACCAAGGCGATCGAGCTCGCTCCCTCGGAGGCCGGACCCTATCTCGGGCGGGCTCAGGTCAGGCATCGGAAGAAAGACCTGTACGGCGCGATTCAGGATTACTCCGAGGCCTTGCGCCGGGCGCCGGAGTCCGCGGACCTCTACGGCAATCGGGCCGTGCTGAAGCTCGAAAGTTCCGACTACCCCGGAGCGATCGCCAATTGCCGGAAGGCGCTCGAACTCGATCCGAAGAACCCCCTCGCCCATCTAAACCTGGGGAGCGCTTATTGGCACGTGAGGGACTTCGACGCGGCGCTGTCGATCTTGTCCAAGGTCATCGAGATCGACCCCCGCTGGGCGTCCGGCTATTTCATGCGGGGCATGGTGGGCTACAGCAAGGGGGATTGCGACGCCGCCCTGAAGGATGCCGACCGGGCCATCGAACTCGATGCCAAGGACCCGGACCATCACTACCTGCGGGCGTGCTGCCTGATGGCGACGGGCAACGGCAAGGAGGCGAAGGCCGCCTTTGACCTGGCCCTCAAGACGGCCGATGAGGGCTGGACCCAACGCCGCCGGGCGGAGAGCCTGCTCTCGGTCCTCCCCGAGCTCACGGCAGGACCTTCGACCTTGCCCTTCCGACGGAGGATTCTCGAGAAGGGGCGAGAGCTGGTCACGAAGGGCGAGACGGACAAGGCGATTGATATTCTCGAAGAGACGCTGCGCCTGGATGCCCAGTCCCCGGAGGCCCATGAGGCCCTGGTGGGAGCCCTTCTCAAGCGGTCCGACCCGAATCGGGGGGATCGCCGGAGGGCGAACGTCCTCGTCTTTGACGTCGTCGCCTTTGAGAAGGGGCTGTCGCCCCAGATGCAGCGGTACCTGAAACGCCGTCTCATCGCAGATCCTCCTCAGTGTCCGGTGGCTCGCGCACCACCAGATGGCCGACGGTCGCTGGAGCGGCGGATTGGTCGTCGAGGCCTGCCGCAGGGACGGGACGCCCCAGTGCGAGGGAAAGGGCAAGGGAGGATCCGATCTTCGGGCGACGAGTGTCGCGATCCTCGCCTTCCTGGGCGCCGGGTACTGCCATCTCAGCAAGGACAACTACGACACGAAGCCAATCGGAGAGACGGTCCAGCAGGCGCTGCAGTGGATGATCGCGCAGCAGAAGGCCGATGGGGGTTTCGGAGATCCCGCTTCCGAGCGCTTTCTCGAGGACCACGCGATCGCGACCTTGGCGATGAGCGAAGCCTATGGCATATCGGCCTCGCAATTCCTCAAAGACCTCGCGCAAAAGGGGGTTGATTTCCTCGTGGCGAACCGCGTTCCGGGAAAGAGCTGGTCCGTCAAAGCCGGGAAAGAGGCTCCGGACCCCATCGCCACCGGATGGGGGCTCTTCGCGCTGCAAAGCGCGAAGCTCTCCGAGCTCAAGTTTCCGGCCGATGCGATGGACCAGGGACTGGAGTGGCTGATCGGCGCGGCCCTCAAGGCGCAGCCCGCACGCCGCGACGCGGCCGGCAGCTTCGCCGTGGCGATGGTCGCCTTCCTGGGGAAGAAACCCGACGGCGCACTCCTGCAGGCGGTCCTCAAGGCCGTCTCCGAAGCCCCACCCGGGAAAGGACCGGAGGAGCGCGACGCCCAATTCACCTACGTGGGCGCGATGGCGCTGCGATTGGGGGACAACGGGGCTCTTTGGCAGTCCTGGCAGGCGCGGGCAAAGGTGACGCTTCAGCAGGTGGCCCGCTTTGATGACGAGGGAAACGGCTGTCCCGCCGGCTCGTGGGACGCGCTCGGGCCTGCCGACGGCCCCCGCGGCCGAGTCATCACGACGGCCCTGAACAGCCTGACGCTCGAGATCTGCTACGGGTACGCCAACGTCTTCGGCATCCCGCCCCAGGAGTCCCAGAATAAGTAGAGGATATGGAGGCGAGCCCTCCAGCGGCCTGCTATAGATCGTCCCCAGACAGGGGACCTCGACGGACCGTCCGGCGAATCGACCCGATCAATGTCCGAACCTTGAAACATTTGTTGATCCCTGGTGTAACGAATGCGCCAACCGTGACCATAAGCAAGCGGTGAGAAACGAACGGGGTTGGGTTTGGTGGACGTCAAAAGGGCAAACCTCCAGGGAGTGCTGCCGCAGAATTGCGGCAGCGCGGCGTGCATCGGGACCGCTCGTGTTCACCCTGACGACATTCGACCCATGAAGGACATCTCAACCCACAACACTCGACCGCTTGCCGCACGGCTGCTTCGTCATTCGTGGCTCCCCATCCTTTCGTTTCTCCTTGTTCCCCAAAGGTCATTCGCCGCCGCTCAGGACCCCAAGGTCCAGGCCTACTTCGAAGCGCATTGCATCAAGTGCCACGGTGCGGAGACGGCGAAGGGCGACTTCCGGATTGATACGCTGTCGACTCTTGTGGGGATGGAAAACACGCCGCAGTGGCTGGAGATCATGGAGCGCATCAACTCGGGCGAGATGCCGCCCAAGAAGGTGCAGAAGCGGCCGAGCGCGGAAGAAAGCGCCGGAGTGGTGGCGTGGATCGCGGCGAAGATGATGGAGGGCGAAGCGGCCCGCATGGCAGCGCGCGGCCGTGTCTCCTACAACCGGCTGACGCGCGACGAGTACGTCAACACGGTACGCGATCTGATCGGCGTCCACTATGACGCGAAGGACCCGGGCGCGCTGCTGGACGATCCCGAATGGCATGGTTTTGAGCGCATCGGCTCGGTGCTGACGTTGTCGCCTTCGAACATCGATCGGTATCTCGCCGCGGCTGAAATGATCCTGAACGAGGCTTATCCGGAGCCCCTTGCAAAGAACTCGAAACCCGTCCCGCCCTTCGGGGGATCCAAGCGCGCGGTCGGGGAGAATGAGATCAGCGAGCGGCATCGCGAACGGCTGCGCGAGATGGGACTCCTCGATAAAGTTCGCTTCGAGATGTGGCCGGGGGACATGTTCCGCAATTCCCTGCTGAAGGATCCGCTGCCGGAGGCCGGCATCTACGAAATCAGCTATACGCTGAGCGGCTTGAAGCCGGAGAACGGTCGCGCGCCCCATCTGAAGGTCTATGAGGCAAGACTCGACCGCATCCTGTTCGAACAGGACATCGTTGCCCGCGAGGAACAGCCGATCACCGTGACGTTCCGCGCGCATTTGCCGAAGGGACGCCCGACCATCGAAGTGTATAACGATGTGCCGGGGCCCTCGAATACTCCGCCCTCCAATCGTCACGGCAACGTTCCCTTCATCAGCACGAAAATGGGTCGCATTCCGTGGCAGATGAAACTGACGGACGAAGAGGACAAACCGCGGTACCCCTTTCTGATCCTGGATTCGATCGCGTGGCGGGGACCCCTGGTGACCGACGACGAAAAGAAGCTGCGCGAGGACTACATGCCGCCCGAGGACGGCAACCTGGAGCAGGCGCGGGATTGCCTTGCAACGCTGGCGCGGCGGGCGTTTCGCCGGCCTGTCACCGCCGAAGAGGTGGAGGGCTTTGTCGGCATTGTCACAAAGGAGCTCGCGGCGAAGGAGAAGTTTCGCGATGCCGTGAAGGTCGGGATGCTGGCGATTCTTTGCTCGAAGAGCTTTGTCTTCATCGCCGAGGGCGACGAAAACGCGAATCGCGTCGTCCTCAATGATGGGGAGATCGCGTCGCGCTTGTCCTATTTTCTATGGGACACCATGCCCGACGCGGAACTTGCCGCGCTCGCGGAACAAGGGAAGCTGCGCGGCAAGGCCGAGCTGTCGAAGCAAGTGGCGCGGCTCCTGGCCGATGCGCGGTCGTCGCGCTTCACGGATTCGTTTGCCACGCAATGGCTGCGTTTGCGCAAAGTCGGCATGTTCCAGCCGGACAAGAAGCTGTATCCCGCCTATGACAAGGCGCTCGAGAACTGCATGATCGCGGAGACGAGATTGTTCTTCCGCGAGGTGCTGAACAGCGGCCTGACCCTGCGCGATTTTCTCCACTCGGACTGGAGCATGATGAATCCGATGCTCGCGCAATTCTACGGGCTTTCGGACGTGAAGTTCGCGGGCGATGAGTTTCAACGCGTGTCGTTGCCCGCGGGGAGCCATCGCGGGGGCCTGCTCACTCAGGCCTCCATCCTGTCGCTGACGTCGGACGGAGTGCGGCATCGTCCGGTGCATCGCGGCGTCTGGGTCAACGAAGCGATCTTTGGCCGGACGCCGCCTCCGCCGCCTGCGAATGTCGACCCGCTCCCGACGACGGGGATCGATTCACAGAAGGCGACCTTGCGCATGAAACTCGAAGCCCACATCAGGAATCCCAACTGCGCCGCCTGTCACGCGAAGATCGACCCGCTGGGGCTCGCGTTTGAGAACTACGACGCCATCGGCCGCTGGCGCACCGAGGAAGTGACCGACGGCAAAGGCGCGAATCCGACCGTCGACTCTTCCGGCAAGCTCCCGGACGGCCGCGTCTACCAGAACGCGGACGAATTCAAGCAGCTGCTGCTCCGCGATCTCGACGCCTTCAATCTCACCTTCATTGAGAAGCTCGCGACGTATGGCCTGCGCCGCACGACCTCTTTCGGCGACCGTGATGATTTAAAAGCCATCGCCGCCGCGGCCAAGGCCAAAGACTATCGCCTGAAAGACATCATCGAATCGTTCGTATGTTCTGACCTGTTTCAAAAGCGCTAACCGGAGTATCGAAGCACTATGAGCAAGAACTGGCAGATCAGCCGCCGCCAAATGCTCCGGGGAATCGGCGCCGCCATCGCGCTGCCGGCGCTGGACTGCATGGCTGGGATTCCAGAGCCGTCGAAGCCGAAGCGAAGCGTGTTTCTGTACATCCCGAACGGCGTGAACACGCTGACCTGGCAGATCGAGAAAGCCGGCGCGGACTACCAGCTCACGAAACCGCTTCAGTCTCTCGAAAGGCATCGCGCCGACGTCACGCCCATCAGCGGGCTGCATCATCCCCTGGTGCTCGGCAAACATCACAACTGCGAGAAAGTCTGGCTCACGGGCGCGAACGTTCCCGGCGATGGCGGAGCCTTCCGCAATACCGTTTCCGCCGATCAGCTCATCGCGGAAACGATCGGTGCGGCGACGCGCTTTCCATCGCTCGAAATGGCCATCGAGGGCCCGTCGCTGGCGTGGTCCAAGGACGGAATCCAGATTCCCGCGGAGCGAAGCACGCAGCAGCTTTTCAACATGCTCTTCGGCGTCGAAAAGGACGGCAAGGAGACCATCCGCCGCCGCCTGAGCCGGCGCGGAAGCATTCTCGATCTTGTGGCCGATGACGCGAAGCGCGTGAAGGACAAGCTCGGGAGCGACGATCGAAGCAAGCTTGACGAATACCTGACGGCCGTGCGTCAAGTGGAGGAGCGCACCCGTCGCGCCGACGAATGGCTGAACGTGCCGAAGCCCGTCGTGCCGGCCGCGGACGCCGCGCGCCTTCAGCGAAAGCTCAGCATGGCCGAGGCCGGCGCGTACTACCGCCTTTTCTACGATCTCATGGTCATGGCTCTGCGCACCGACAGCACTCGCGTGATCACCTGCGGCATCGGGGGCGAAGGCAACGCCAGCGGTATTCCCGACATCGGCATCTTGCAGGCGCGCCACGGCCTCTCGCATCACAACGGCGACCCGGAGCAACTCCGCCGCCTCACGCAGACCGATACGTTCCTGATCGACCAGTTCAGCTACTTTCTCGATCAGCTCAAAGAACACAAAGAGGAAGACCAAACGCTGCTCGACACGACGCAGGTCCTCTGGGGCAGCGGCATGGCGTATGGTCACAGTCACGGCAACGCCAATCTGCCGACGATCCTTGCCGGCGGAAAAGCACTGGGGTACAGCCACGGCACGCACGTGGATTTCAATCTGCCCAAGATCGGAAAATACGACGTCTCCAACGCCACCGAGCACTACAAGATCTGCTCCCGGCCCGTCGACGGCGACGCCCGCGTCAGCAACTTGCTGCTCACGATGCTGCAACGCGTCGACGTGAAAGCCGACAAGTTCCAGGACAGCGTGAAGCCGATCTCGCAGATTGTCGCATGAATCAGACCTTCATCAGAGGAATGCCCATGCGCTTCATGGTTTGTTTTTGCCTCTCTGCTGCGCTTCTCCATGCCCAGGACAAACCCAGGTTCCGCACCGACGCCGACGGCCCGGTGAAAGGAGACGAGAAGCGCAGGAACCCCAAGGATAAGCAGCCTTCCGACAAACCGGACTGGTTCCAGCTTGTCGAAGGCCAGTTCCCGCCGGAAGGCTCGGCCCATGCGGTCTCGGGTGAGCTCATCGCCGTGGATCACCTGGAACGCCGCTTCCAGATTCGCGTCGATCGCAGCGACAGCCAGGATCGCGCATTATGGGATCTGCCGCTCCTGGCGACGATGTTGCCGTACGGCGCCATTGGGTATCAGGGCGCCCCCGCCGCGCTGCAGGACATCCCGCTCGGCACGCACCTGCACGGCTCGTTCTATCTCGCGCCTCCCGACGAGAAGATGCCTCCGTTGGACACGGCGCATCACCGCAAGACGCCGGAGTGGGAATTCCGCCGCTGCATCCGCATCGAAGACGATTATTCCTTCCACGCGCGCCAGAAGCAGCTGTGGAAGATCGACTCCGTGACTCTCGAAACGAAGAAGCTCACGGCCACGCTGCAAGACGACGGCAAGCCGGTCGGCCAGGCGAGAATCTTCGACCTTCTCACCAGTACGCGCGTGATGATGGGCAAGGGCTTCGTGGATTTCAAATCCCTGCAGCCGGGGCAGACCGTGCTGTTCAATCTCACCTGGGCCACGCTCTATGGCCCCGGTCGCATCACCGACGTGTGGATCGACGAACCCGCCCGCGCCCTCGTGACTGCCCATCAGCTCGAACGCCATCGCAACCACATCCGCGAGCGTGGGCTGCCCGGCTGGGTCACCGCCGTGGACGACGCGAAGCAGATTGTCACCATCACCTTCTTTGGAGGAGTCGATCCCAAGCTGTTCGATGAACTGAAGGACATCAACGAAGAGCCGCAGGGCTGGCCGTTCTCCGGCCCGGAGGATGACCCGAAAGCTCCCAAAGGCGGCATCGCCGTGGCCCGGGAAAGCCTCATGACGTATGACCCCCTCAACGACCGGAAAGGCGGCAACATTCTCCACATCGGGACGGTGCCCATCGAACCCGGATGCAGCGGCGTCCAGATCAAAGTGAAGTGCAGCATGATGCTCGAAGGCTATCGCCCCAAGCGCATCGTCCGCTTCTTCCCCGCGAAGTGGAAAGTGGACGCCTTGCCGAAAGAAGAAGAGTTCAACGGACGCGAATGAAGGGACCTATTGAAATGATGAGAACAACGATTCTGGCCATCCTGGTCCTGCAGTTCGCCGCGAGCACCCCCCTCGCCCTGGATCCCCACGTCGAAGCCGTCACCCGAATCGTCGAAGGCGCGAAAGGAAAAGTCGAAAAGACGGCGGACGGCCAGAGCTTGAAACTCGTCGATCTCGCCGTTCCCGGAGCGGGGCCTCACGATCACCGGACCGAAGACCCGTATGACGCGGCGTTCTTCGAGCACCTCGGCCACATCACGACGCTCGAATCGCTGAACATCATCTCCACGAAGTTCAACGACGACTGGATGCCCCCCATCGCCAGGCTGACGAATCTCAAAACCCTGCGCTTCACGAACAACGGCAAGCTGACCGACGCGGGCATGGAGCTACTCGCCGGCCTCAAGAATCTCGAAAGTTTCTCCTTCGTCGGCACCGCCATCACCGGCAACGCCTATGCGAAATTCGAGGGCTTCACCAAGCTCACCCGGGTCAGCCATCGTGGCAGCAGCATCAACGACGAGGGGTTGAAGCAGCTCTGCGAGCACCTGCCCAATCTCGAAAACATCAGCCTCGCCCACGCCAGGTTCACCGACGCAGGCGCGCCGAACCTCGCGAAGCTCACGAAGCTCAAAGGCCTCGAACTCGGCGCGTCCAAAGCCACGCCGCAAGCGCTGGCCAGCATCGCGAAGCTCCCGCTCGAATACCTCCAGCTCGGCGAAGGCTTTGAGGCGCCGGAATGCATCCCGCTGATCCAAGGCATCACGACGCTGAAACGCCTCACGCTGACCAACGCCGTCAAGTTCACCGATGCCGAACTGACGGCGGTTGCAGGCCTCACTCAGCTGGAGCATCTCGAACTCAAAGCCCCATTCCCTGACGAGCGCCTTCCCCTGCTCAAAGACTTTGCCTTCCTCAAGTCGATGCGCCTCGTCCCTGTTAAGGATCCCTTCACGACCGAGACTCAGGCGAAAATCAAAGCGCTGCTGCCGAAGACGGAGATTCAATTCAAGTAAGCCCCTGGCATCGCCTGGCCGGCGGGCAGGGTTTGAATGGTGGGCGCTAAGGGACTCGAACCCCTGACCTCTTGGGTGTGATCCAAGCGCTCTACCAACTGAGCTAAGCGCCCTCAGAAACGAGAGTAGAGGGTTCCCAGTTTACGCCGCACCTTCCCCCAGTCAAGCACTAATCCTCGTTCCTCCCCTCCGGCCCCCGTAGTATATACAGATGCTCGCGCTCACCCTCGCCGTGCTGCTCGCGCAGGACGCGGACCTCGACGCGTTCAAGTCCCGGTACGAAGCCGCCAAAGAGAAAACCGTCGACCGCGAGGCCGTCGTCGTCGCCGTCGGCTCGCTCAAGACCGACGACGCCGGCGCGTTCCTGCTCCAGGTCTTCGACAAGGACAAGGAATCCGCCGTCCGCGCCGCCGCCCTCAAGGGCCTGGGCGACTGGCGCAGCCCCGCCGCCCTCCAGAAACTGGTCGCCGTCGCCGCCGACGGCGTCCAGCAGTTCACCCTTCGAGCGACCGCGATCGACGCCCTCACCGAGCCGCCCTGCAAGGAGGGCTTCGACGTCGCCCAGCACGTCGTCAAAGAGTCCGGCGAGATCCGCATCCACGCATGGCAGGGACTGCGGCACTATCCCCTGAAGGAGACCGAAGCCCTCTGGCGCGCCGCGCTCAAAGACTCCGACCCGCTGATCCAGGCCATGGGCATGATGGCGCTCTCGCCGTTCAAGGAGGTCAAGCTCCAGGACGTCGCCCGCGCGGCTCTCATCGATCCCAACGGCGAGGCGCTCGTGAAGTATGCGTCGGTGACCGTGCTCCAGACGGCCGGCGGCCCCGCCAGCACCCGCGTCTTCGTCGCCGTCGCCAACACCACCGACCCCACCCTGCGCCGGCTGCTCTCCGAGGCGCTCGGGTCGATGACGGACGACAAGTCCGCGGCGGAGATCTATACGGCCCTGCGCCACGCCGACCCCAACGTCCGCGCCGTCATGGCCCGCGCGCTCGGTCGGCTGAAGCACGCGAACGCCGCCGACCGCCTGTCCGAGCCGCTGCGGGACAAGGTCCTCGATGTCCGCGCGGCCGCGCTGGAATCCGTCGCCGAGCGCAAGGACAGGAACTCCGAGGCCATCCTCCACCGCGAAGCGCAGGGCGTGAACGAGGAGACGGCCGCCGTCGCGATCGGCCTGCTCGGCGCCTATCCGTCGGAGGCAACGACGCAGCTGCTGATCAAGCTCGCCGGCGGCACCAAGGCCGGGGTCGCGCTTCCGGCCCTCGACGCGCTGGGCGACCTGCGCGTGCCCGAGGCGTTCCCGGTCTTCGAGAAAGCCCTGAAGGCGAAGGAGTGGCCCCTCCGCGTCGCCGCGGTGCGCGGCATCGCCAAGGCGCGCAAGCGCGAGTCGATCGAGATCCTCGTGGAGCGCCTTGACAAGGAGGAGGGCCGCATGCTGGCGGAACTCGTCGACGCCCTCCGCGGCCTGACGGGCAAGCCCTTCGGCTACGCGCCCGGCCAGTGGAAGGAGTGGTGGTCCGGCGCGCGCGAGGACTTCGTCCTTCCCGACAAGGCCCGGGCCGTCATCAGCAGCCAGGCCGGCATGACGACCTATCACGGCGTCCCCGTGCTCTCCAACCGGATGGTCTTCCTGGTCGACATCTCCGGAAGCATGGGCGAGGTCACCGGGACCGAGTCGCGCATGGAGCAGTCGAAAAAGGAGCTGCTGCGCGTGCTCGGGCAGCTGGGCGACAAGGCCCAGGTCAATATGGTCTTCTTCGACGACCGCATCGAGCCGTGGCGCAAGGCGCTGGTCCCGATCAGGCAGAACCTGAAGGAGGCGCAGGCGCTGGTCTCGAAGATCGCCCCGCGCGGCTCGACCAACATCTTCGATGCGCTCGACGCGGCGTTCGCCCACAAGGAGGCGGACACGATCTACCTGCTGAGCGACGGGGACCCGACCAACGGCCGCATCATCGACCAGGACGACATCCTGCACGAGATCCGCCGGATGAACCGGCTGCGGCAGGTGGTGATCCACACGATCTCGTTCGGCCCCAGCCGCTTCATGAAGTCGCTGGCCGACCAGAACGGCGGCCAGTACGTCGAGATCAAGTGACGCGCAATGAGGGACCCTGAGTCCCCTATTGGGGCCTATGACTTTCCGGCCGTTCATAGGCGAAGCGCTCGCCAGGTAATGATGGCGCACACCAGATGCAGGAAGGCGAGATAGTTCTCGGGCTTCTTCTCCCAGCGAATCAGGATTCGCCGGAAGCGGTTCATCCCCGAGTGCGTCCTCTCGACAACCCAGCGCCTCGCTTTGAACCCTGCGCGCTTCTTGATCAGCTTGGCTTCCTCGCCGCGAGCGCGGACGTGGCCCGTGAAGCGGAACTCTTTGATCAGCTCGTAGACTTCCGTGTAGTCGTATCCCTTGTCGAGGCAAAGGTTCTGGGGATCTTTGGCCGTAGGCTTGGGCCGTCGGATGGGGACGCTCTGGATCGTTTCCTCGAGCATCTTGAAGGCGTTCCGGTTGGCCCCGTCGACCGCCAGGCCTACGGGGAGCCCGTCACCCTCAACCAGCAAGCTTCGTTTGACGCCGTCTTTGGCGCGATCCGTAGGATTCGGCCCCGTTTTTTCCCCCGCCCAGGGTGACGAAGGCACCCCTTCAAGTACTCCTCGGGATTGATCCGTGGCAGCTTGCAGGATTCGATAAAGCTGAACTTCAAGCCAGGCGCGAAGACAAATCGATGTAGTGATTCGTCCGACCTGCGGGCGCCGACCTATTTCCCGGTCCACTCCTTGAGCGTGGCCTGCGCCTGGGACCGCTTGGACCAGTCGGCCGAGCCAAGGTCGAGGGCGCGCGAAAGATCGCGGACGGAAGCGTCGGCATCGCCTTTGGCCCGTTCCGCGAGCGCGAGCTGATAGAGGCTCTCGGGGTCCCGAGGATCGATCACGCAGGCCCGCTCGAAATCCCGGATTGCGGCGTCGAGATCGCCCTTGAGGAGTTGCGCGATCCCCCGGTTGAAATGGGCCTGCCCATAGTCCGGGTTTATTTCGATCGCGATGCCGTACTCCTTGACCCCCTCCTCGATCTCGTGCCTCCGGACATGGGTGTTGCCCAGGTTGTTGTGGGCTTCCGCGTAGAACTCATTGCATTCCGCGGCGCGCTCGAAGTCCTCCAGCGCGCGGTCGTAGTCGCGACGCTCGAACCACGCGATGCCCCTGCTGTTGAAGGCCCGCGCGAAGCGGGGATTCAGCGCCAGGGCCGCGTCGTAATCCTCGAGGGCCGCGAGAGTGTTTCCGATCGCCTGGTGCGCGAGCCCGCGATTGCAGCGCGTCGCGAAGTCGCCGGAATCCCGGACCAGCGCGCGGGTGTAGTGATCGATCGCCTCCGGATATTTCCGGAGGCCGCAGAGGACGTCGCCCATGAGCTTGTGGCGGACCGCGCTGGGCTGCAGTTCCAGGGCGCGGGCCCAGTCGTTCCGGGCTTCCACGAGTTTTCCCAAGCGGTAGTGCGCCGCTCCCAGGTACGTCATCGCGTCGGCATCCCAGGGATACTCGCCCACGTAGACCCCGAAGGCCTCGACCGCCCGGTCGTGATGACCCAGGCCCAGCTCCAACATACCCTCCAGGTAGCTCAGGCTCGGTTTGTCGAGATCCTTCGTCGTGCGGGCCGCGGCCAGATCCTGCTCCCCCCTCTTCCGCCAGGATTTGATCTCGACGCTTTCGGGATCGGGCGGCTCGACTTCAGGGCCCGACCCGCCTGCCGCAGGCCGCCGCTGGAGACCCAGGCGCATGTACACTCCCAGCGAGCTTTTCCCCCGCTCGAAGAGCGCGGGGCCGTAGGCGGAGTTGAGCCGCAGCGCTTCCGTCCAGGCCGCCTCCGCCTCCGGGCGGCGGACCATGAGCATGAGGCAGCGGCCCTTCATGAGCCAGGGGTAGGGTTTTCCCGGACTGGCGACCGCGGCCGCCTGGTACTGCGAGAGAGCCTGCTCCAGGGTTCCCACGAAGACGTCGGGCGACGGGTGACCCGCGCGGATCAGCCCGGTGGCCTTTTGCCACAATCGATCGGCCTTTTCGATGGACACTTCATACACCTCCTGCCGGCCGCGGAGGGCGTCCTGCTTCCGGACGGTCTGAACGCTCACGATAGACACGCCCAGGATCCCCAGGGCGGCCAGGACGCCGACCGCCGCGGCGATCGGGTTCCGCCTCACGCGACGGATCAGGCGGTGGGTCACGCCCGGCAACCGGCCCGAGATGGGGTCGCCCTTGAGGCAGGATTCGATGTCGGCGGCGAAGTCCTCGGCCGTGGCGTAGCGTTGGGCGGGGTCCTTCTCCAGCGCCTTCAGCGTCACCGTGACGAGATCGGCCGGGATCTTCGCCTGGGCCTCCGGAGGGATCACCAGGTCCTCCTCGACGATCCGGTGATAGAGCTCGATCACCGTCTCCCCCTGGTGCGGCGGCCGCCCCACGAGCGCCTCGTGGAGGATCGCCCCCAGCGAGTAGATGTCCGTGCGGGGCGACAGCTCCTTCGCGTTGCCGATCACTTGCTCCGGCGACATATACAGCGGCGTCCCGAGCGGCGTCCCCGTGCGGGTGACGTCGCTGCCGGAGTTGGAGAGATGGGCCAGCCCGAAATCCCCGACCTTGGGTTCGCCCGTCGAAGTCACGAGGATGTTCGCGGGCTTGAGGTCCCGGTGGATGATGCCCTTCGCGTGCGCGGCGGCCACTCCGCGGGCGGCCTTGGCGATCAGGGCCAGGACGGCCCGCGGCGTTGCATTGCCGTCCTTCAGGAGCTCGCCGAAGGAGCGCCCCTCGACCAGCTCCATCACGATATACAGACGGCCGCCGGCTTCGCCCGCGTCGTAGACGGTGACGACGTTCGGGTGGGCCAGGCCCGCCGCCGCCTGGGCTTCCCGCCGGAAGCGCAGCCGGGCGATCTCGCTGAGGGAGGCCCGCTCGCGGAGCACCTTGAGCGCCACCCGGCGCTTGAGGTCGCGGTCCCACGCGTCATAGACCACGGCCGTCACGCCTTCGCCGATGCGCTGCCAGATCTCGTAGCGGGGGAAGTCCGGAATGCCCTCCTGCCGCCGGATCCGCTCCTTGAGCATCCGGGACAGCTCCTCGGCGTTCAGCAGCCCGCGGCGCGTGAAGATCTCCTCCAGGGGAGGCTTGCGGCCGTCGACGGCCAGGGACTCGCGTTCTGCGAGGCACGCCTCCAGGGTCTTCTCGTCGAGGACCCTCCACTCCAGGGCGATCTGTCCCAGGAGCAGGTCGTCCGTCGCCGTCCGGGCCTCGCGGAGTGTCGCCGGGTCGGGCTCGGTCTTCCGGTCCCCCAGCGCCTTGCGGAGGAGGCCGGGAAACTCGCCGGCATCCCGGCTCCGGGACGAACTGCGGCTGCGTTCGTGATCGTGCAGATCCTCGAACACGCGCCCGGCGCGATCGTCATCCTCCGAAGAGGCGCTTCCACTCATCTTCGAATTCCTGGGGACTGGCGGTGACCTGGCGCAGGGCCGTCCGCACCTCGGCCCGGATGGCTTCCCGGATCGCGAAGAGATAATTTTCGATGTCGCTCTGCTTGAGGTCGAAGCGGGCCGCCAGGTCCTTGTAGGAGGGCTGCTCCGATTTCACCGGGTCGGTCAGGGCTTCGTAGACCTTGAAGCGCAGCTCCCTGCCTTCGGCCGTCCATCGCTCCCGGACGCGTTCCAGGGCGCCCTGAAGGATCTGGTCGAGCCAGACGCGTTCGAACACCGCGTCCGGGTCGGACTCCTTCGAGCCCCGGTCCAGGTCGCGGGGCGAGGCGGACTCTTCGTCGATGGAGACGATATGGACGTTGCCGCCGCGCTTGAGCCGCTTGAGCGCGCGCTCCTCGTGGCCCACGAAGCGGTTCAGCAGGACCTTCAGGTAGGCGCGAAAGCCGCCGCGCTCCGCGTCGTAGCGCTGCAGCGTCTCGCCCTCCATCAGCCAGAGGAAGAAGGCCTGCGCCAGGTCCTTCGCGTCCTCATTGCTCTTGGCCCAGGCGATGCGGACGTAGGCGTAGACGGGCTTCCAGTAGCGGCGGCACAGGAGTTCGAGCTCGGGCCGGCCCAGGGTCGGTCCGTCCTGGCCGAGCATGGAGGAGATGTCCCCGGTGGTCTCCGGAAATCTGTCCCCCTCGCCTCCAAGACTGGTGTCGTGGGACGGCTTCTTCGTCATTGGTAAAAGGCAGCCTTACGGCAGCCTCTCCCGTTCAAACCGGACGTGCCCAATTAAGGCATCCGGCTTACCGATGATCTTCAGAACGGACATTTCGCACCGGACCACCCGGGCTTGCATCCTGTTCCTGACACGG
>DASQOM010000024.1:0-19202 GCA_035644495.1 Planctomycetota bacterium
GCCCGGGTGGTCCGGTGCGAAATGTCCGTTCTGAAGATCATCGGTAAGCCGGATGCCTTAATTGGGCACGTCCGGTTTGAACGGGAGAGGCTGCCGTAAGGCTGCCTTTTACCAATGAAACGGACCGCCGCGATCGCGCTCTGCGCCCTCGCCCTCGTCGGCTGCGAGCGCAAGAAGCAGGCCCAGGTCGGGTCGCTCACGGACTGGATCGTCGGCACCTGGATCCGCAACGACGACTACATCGACTGGAACTTCAACGCGGGCGGCGAAGTGATGACCGGCGGCCGCTCCCCCATCGGCGGCAACTATTCCGTCGAGGAGCCGAACAGGATCCGGGTCCACATCGCGGGCGCCAACGCGCTTGCTGCCGCCATGCAGCTCGGGCTCCGGGCCGACGCGAACCAGAACCTCTATGTCACCTTCGTCGTCGACGGCGACGAGATGCGCGTCACCGACGTCGCCTCGACCGTGCTCTTCGTGAAAAAATAGTCCTCATGCTCCCCCCCGCCGCCCGGATCGCCCTCGGGGTCCTGCTCATCCTCGCGGGAACGGGCGCGTTCATCACCGTTCTCGTCACCGGCATCAACCGGACGTTCAGCCATCTCGAGCGGATGGAGGTCCCGGGCTCGCGCGTTCTCGCCCTCGATCCCGGCGACTATACGGTCTACTGGGAAGTGGACACCTGGTCCTTCCTGAAGAGGCGCCCGCCCACGGTGGACGTGAAGATCGTTTCCAAGGACGGGGCGACTTCCCTCGACGTGCAGAACCAGGGATTGCTCAAGACTCGCTACAGCTTCGGGGGCAAGTCGGGAGCCGCCACCGCGAGCTTTTCCGCGACGAAGCGGGACGACTATAACGTTGTGGTCCACGCGCCGGCGGGACAGACGCTGCCCGCAGGCCGCGTCGCGATCGGGCCGGCAATGACGTTCCTCCACCTGCTCACGCTGATCCTGTCGTGCATGGCCATCCTGGTCGCCGGTCTGCTTCCCGGCATCCTGCTCATCATCAAGGCCGTCAAGGGGTCCGGTACCGGTCGGCCTTGACGCGATCCACGCACGGTTTCGCTTCCCGGCCCCCCGGAGCAAGTTTAGAATCCAGCCCATGACGACCCCCATGCCATCCTCCGTCATGGGACGCCTGCTCCGGGAGCCGCTGGTCCACTTCATCGCCGCGGGGGCGCTGATCTTCGCCGTCTATGCGTGGATCCGGCCGCCGCAGAGCTCCGGCAGCGATCCCCGCAGGATCCGGCTGACCTCCGGTGACCTTGCCCAGTTGCAGCAGGGCTGGCTCGCGCAGTGGCGGCGCTCCCCCACCCCGCAGGAGCTCCAGGGCCTGGTCGACAACCGCATCCGGGAGGAGATCCTCAGCCGCGAAGCGCTGGAGCTCGGCCTCGACCGCGACGACGTCATCGTGCGCCGCCGCCTCGCGCAGAAGTACGAGTTCCTCACGCAGGACATCGTCGCGCTGCGGACGCCGACCGACGCCGAGCTCGCCGCGTATTTCACGGCGCATCCGGAGCGATATGGCATCGAGGGCGGGCTGACGTTCACGCAGGTCTTTTTCGGCGCCGAGGAGCGGGCCCGGACCGCGCTCGACCAGCTCCGCTCCGGAGCGGCCCCGGAGTCCCTCGGGGATCCGACGCTGCTGGAGTCCGCCGTGCGCGAGCGCCGCGACGAGGAAGTCGCCCGTCAGTTCGGCGGCGCGTTCGTCGAGGGTATTTCCAGGGCGGCGACCGGGACCTGGACCGGCCCCGTCCGCTCCGCCTACGGCTGGCACGCGGTGAAGATCGATCGCCGCCAGACGGCGCGCATGCCCGAGTTCACCGAGGTGAAGGATGCCGTCGCGCGCGACTGGAAGGACGAGCAGCGCCGCGAGGGGAACACCGCCCTCTACCAGAAGCTGAAGCAGCGCTACGAGATCACGATCGAAACGCCTCCCGCGTCCAAACCCGTCCTGGGTCTCACGGGGGAACGCCGGTGAAGCGGCTGCTGCTGACGGGTCTTGCGCTCCTGGCCGCAGCCTCCGCGGCGTTCGCCCACGAGACCCGGCCGGCGTCGCTGCACCTGTCCGAGACCTCCCCCGGCCGCTACACGGTGGTCTGGAAGGTCCCCGCCGTCGGCGACCAGGTCCTCCACCTGACCGTGATCTGGCCGGAGGGCACGCGCGATGCGGTCGCTCCGACGCGGCAGTTCGCCGGCGACGCCCTGATCGAGCGCCGCGCCATCGACTGCGGCCCCGCGGGCCTCGTCGGGAAGACCCTCGCGGTCGAAGGCCTGCTCATCACCATGACCGACGTCTTCGTCCGCATCGATTTCCTGGACGGACGGACTCAGACCGCGCTGCTCAAGCCGGCGCGATCGTCGTTCGAGGTCCGCGCGCGCCAGCCCGTCCTCGAGATTGCGACGTCCTACCTCGTGCTCGGCATCGAGCATATCCTCGGCGGCATCGACCACCTGCTCTTCGTGCTGGGCCTGATCCTCACCGTGCGCGGCTTCGGCGCGCTCGTCAAGGCCGACACCGCGTTCACGCTGGCGCACAGCGCGACGCTGGTGCTGTCCACGCTGGGGCTCGTGCGCATCCCGCAGCCGCCGGTCGAGGTGATCATCGCGCTCAGCATCCTGTTCCTCGCCTGCGAGATGCTGCGGCGCCGGAACGGGGAGTCGACGCTCGCGTCGCGTCGGCCGTGGATCGTCGCGTCAATCTTCGGCCTGCTGCACGGGTTCGGCTTCGCGGGCGCGCTCTCGGAGGTCGGCTTCCCGGAAACGGATCTTCCGGCGGCGCTGGTGATGTTCAATGTCGGCGTCGAAGTCGGGCAGCTGCTCTTCATCGGGGCGGTATTCGCGCTCGCGGCGGGGCTGAAGCGGCTGCTCCGGCAGCCTCCCCCATGGTGGCGGCCGGCGACGGCCTACGCGCTCGGCACGACCGCGGCGTTCTGGATGATCGAAAGACTGGCTACCTGGAGATAGAGGAGAACCGCATGTTCAAGTCGCTGACGATCCGCTTCGCGGCGCTCGGGGCGCTGGCCGCGCTCGGCCTGGTCCTGACGCTCTACTCCCGAAGCCGGGCCGACGCGACGCCCGCCCCCGAGGCTCCGTCGATCCACGTCTGCCCCGAGGTCCTGAGCGCGATGCAGGACGCCGGCCAGCCCGACCCGGACACCAAGTCGTTCAAGCGTCCTTATTCCCCCTATGCGGGCCGCAACTATCCCACGCGGCCCTTCTTTGGGGAGACGCACATGCACACGGCCAAGTCGCTGGACGCGGGCGCCTTCGGCTGCAGCATCATGCCGCCCGAGGCTTACCGATTCGCCAAGGGCGAGGAGATCCTGTCCTCGACCGGCCAGCCGGTGAAGCTCTCGCGCCCCCTCGAATTCATGGCCGTCTGCGACCACTCGGACAACATGGGTTTCATCACGGACTTGAAGGCGGGCAAGCCCGAGCTGCTGGCGGATCCCCTGGGCCGGAAGTGGTACGACATGATTCAGGCCGGCAACGGCAACGACGCCGCCATCGACATCATCATGTCGTTCGGCGCGGGCAAGTTCAAAGGCCCCATCCTCTACTCCCCCGATTCGGCCTCGTACAAGAGCGCCTGGCTGGGCACCGTCAAAGCGGCGGAGGACGCCAACGAACCCGGCCGATTCACGGCCATCATCGGCTTCGAGTGGACCTCCAACACCGGGGGCAACAACCTCCACCGCAACGTCCTCTTCCGGGACAACGGCGACAAGGCCAGCCTGATCGTCCCCTTCACCGTCCTGCCGCCCGGAAGCGACAATCCCCGCGACCTGTGGAAGTGGATGAAGGCCTGCGAGGAAAAGACCGGCAGCACCGTGCTGGCCATCGCGCACAACGGCAATCTGTCGAACGGCATGATGTTCCCGATGATCGAGTCGTTCACCGGCAAGCCGATCGACAAGGAATATGTCGAGACCCGTGCAAAGTGGGAGCGCCTCTACGAGGTCACCCAGATCAAAGGGGACAGCGAGTGCCATCCCCTGCTCTCGCCCAACGACGAGTTCGCCAATTTCGAGCGCTGGGACAAGGGCAACCTCGACTTGAGCGTCGCCAAGAAGCCGGAGATGCTGGAGTTCGAGTACGCCCGGTCGGCCTTCAAGAACGGCCTCAAGATCGAGAAGGAGCTGGGCACGAATCCCTACAAGTTCGGCCTGGTCGGCTCGACCGACGCCCATACCGGCATCATGTCCATCGAGGAGGACAACTTCTTCGGGAAGACCTCCAGCTCCGAGCCCAGCGCCGAGCGGACCCAGAAGGCCTTCCTCAAGAATCCCAGGACCGGCCTCACCATCATGGACTGGGAGCAGACGGCGTCGGGCTACGCGGCCGTTTGGGCGCAGGAGAACACCCGCGCCTCGCTCTTCGACGCCATGCAGCGCCGGGAGACCTACGCCACGACCGGGTCCCGCATGGTCGTCCGCTTCTACGGCGGCTACGACTTCGAGCCGAAGGATGCCGGCCACCGCATGCCCGCCGAGATCGGCTACGCGAAGGGCGTGCCCATGGGCGGCGACCTGGCGGCCGCTCCCCCGGGCAAGGCGCCGACCTTCCTCGTCGCCGCCATGAAGGATCCCATCAGCGGCAATCTCGACCGCTACCAGATCATCAAGGGCTGGATGGACGCCGGCGGCGCCCTCCACGAGAAGATCTACGACGTCGCCGTCAGCGGCGGCCGCGCCATCGATGCCGACGGCCGCTGCAAGACGCCCGTGGGCAACACGGTCAACGTCGAGGACGCGTCGTGGACGAACACGATCGGCGGGCCCGAGCTGATCGCGGTGTGGAAGGATCCCGAGTTCGACCCCGCGCAGCGCGCCTTCTACTACGGCCGCGTCATCGAGATCCCGACGCCGCGCTGGACCGCGTACGACGCGAAGCGCTTCGGCATCAAGATGCCGAAGGAGGCGGTGATGACGACCACCGAGCGCGCGTACACGTCGCCGATCTGGTACACCCCGGCGAAATAGGAAGACCCCCGGAACACGGAGACACCGGAGCCGCAGAGACGCCCCTTCTCTGTGTCCCTGCTGTCTCCGTCTTTTTCTTCTACTCCGCCGCGACCGCGATCACGTGCTTGACGGGCTGCATCGCGTTCCGCACCGAGGCGTCGAGTTTGCCATGCGTCTCGAAAAGCTGCGTGCGCAGCGCCTCGACGGAAGCCTCGACCGCCTTGTCCTTGCCCATCGTGTCGACGAGGCGGGGGAACTGATTGATGACGGTCTTGATCATGCCCGTCTCGAACTGCTGCTTGTTCGCGATCATCGACTCGACCTTGCGGAACGCGTCGGCGAAGGGCGTCTCCGGGAACTCCGCCGCCAGGTTGATGCCCTTGGCGAGGTCCTCCTTCGAGAACGACTTCGACGCGGCGCCCCAGGTCACCTTCGCCTTGGCCGCGTCGAGGTTCTTCACGACGAGCGTCAGGCGGTTCAGGTCGGCGTTGAAGGGGACATACGGGAGCATCGACCGCGTCCCGCCCGCGGACTTGTCGTCGCCGATGAAGCAGAACGGATAGCGGCTGCTTTCGAGCTCGACCTCGCCGGGCTTGCCGCCCACGATCTTATGGCCGGTGCTCGCCTCCGCGGCGCCTTTCATGTCGATCGTGATCGTCCCGATCTGGCCGTCGATGCCCATCGCCTTCAGGAACGCGTAGGCCATGACGAGGTGGCCGTTGGGGCCGGGGTGGACGCCGTCGCGTCCGCCGACGTCGTAGGCCTCGCCGAGGGCGGGCTTGGACTTCTCCATCGCCGCCATCATGGCGCCGAAGACGTCGGCATGCGGAAACCCTTCGGTCTCGGCGACCTTCTTCGCCTGCTCGCTCAGATGGCTCAGGTTGTCGTTGTAGACCCTCGGCTTCTCGCCGCCGCCCTGGAAGTACTTGGAGTCGACGACGCCGGGGCCGCCGACGACGACCACGGCGCCCGCCTTCTTGAGGCGCGCGACGATGTCCGCCATCGCCAGGAAGTAGCGCTTGCCGATGTCCTCCTGGTACGCGCGGTAGCCGCCGTCGTTCATGCCGTAGCAGGTGGTGACGACGTCGGGCTTCCAGGGGAGGAGGTCGTTGTTCATGCGGGCCGCGAAGCCGGGGGCGGTCTCGCCGCCCCAGCCCAGCTGGATCACGTGCAGCTCGAGGTCCGGCATGCACGCGGTGAGGTAGAGCTCGATGTACTTGCTGTAGAGCTTCTGCTCGGTGATGGAATCGCCGACGACGGCGACGCGCTGGCCCTTCTTGAGGATGAAGCCGGGGGCGGCCTCTTTGGCCGAGGCGCCCGTGAAGCAGGCCAGGGTCAGCAGCGCGAGGGCGCCGGTCAGTCTCCGCATCGTTCGTCTCCTCTTATTGTCCGAGTATCTTACGCACATCCGCGAGATGCGCCAGCAGTTCGTCGGGTTCCTTGCCGCCGCGGATCGAGGCCTCGAGGACGTCCAGCGCGGAGCGCAGGCTCAGCGCCCCCGTCCCGCCCTCCGCCCTCGCCAGGATCATGCCCGCCCCCACCGTGCCGTGGGTGATGCGATCGATGATGACGAAGGCGCCCGTGGCCCGGTTCTTCTTGTAGGGGTCGAAGGCGACCGCCTGCTCGAAATCCACCGTCACCTGGGCGATCTCGTTGAGCGCGAGCTGCTTCGCGGGCTCGTGGGCCAGCGTATTGACGTTGACGCGGTGCTTCGCTTCGCGGACCGACGCATTGACCGTCCTCGTCGCGAGCTTCACGTAATACTGCTTTCCGGGGATCATCGGCTGCTCCGCCATCCAGACGAGCATCGCGTCCACGCCCGTGTCCACTTCGGGCAGGTTGTGGGGATGCACCAGGAGGTCGCCGCGGCTGATGTCGACTTCTTTCTCGAGCAACAGCGTCACCGACATGCCGGCGAAGGCCTCGAGGATCTCACCCTCCCAGGTCACGATCGACTTCACCTTGTTGGTCTTCCGCGACGGCAACACCATCACCTCGTCTCCGGGTTTCACGACGCCGGACGCGACGGTGCCGCAGTATCCGCGGAAATTCAGGTTCGGCCGGTTGACCAGCTGCACCGGGAAACGGAAGTCGGTCAGGTTCCGGTCGCCCGCGATGTGCACCGTCTCGAGGTGGTGCATCAGCGTCGAGCCCTTGTACCAGGGCATGTGGCCGCTGGCATTGACGATGTTGTCGCCCTTCAGCGCCGAGATCGGGATATAGGTGACGTCGGCGAGCTCCAGCTGGTCGGAGAAGGCCTCGTAATCGTCGCGGATCCGCTCGAAGACCCTCTCGTCGAAGCCGACGATGTCCATCTTGTTGATCGCGACGACGACGTGCTTGATCCCGAGCAGCGAGACGATGAACGAGTGGCGGCACGTCTGCGTCTGCACCCCGTTGCGCGCGTCGATGAGGATGATGGCGAGGTCGCAGGTCGACGCGCCCGTCGCCATGTTGCGCGTGTACTGCTCGTGGCCCGGGGTGTCGGCGATGATGAACTTCCGTTTCGCCGTCGAGAAGTAGCGGTACGCGACGTCGATCGTGATCCCCTGCTCGCGCTCGGCCTGGAGGCCGTCGACGAGCAGCGCCAGGTCGAGGTCGCCCGTCGTCCCGTACTTCTTCGAGTCCTTCTGCACCGCGGCCAGCTGGTCCTCGTAGATCAGCTTCGAGTCGTGGAGCAGCCGGCCGATCAGCGTGCTCTTGCCGTCGTCGACGTTGCCGCAGGTCAGGAAACGCAGGAGGTCCTTGCGCTCGTGCTGAGCGAGATACGCAAGGATATCCTTCTCGATCAGGGCATCCTGATGACTCATCAGAAATAGCCCTCTCTTTTCTTCTGCTCCATGCTGGCCGCCTGGTCGAAGTCGATCACGCGGCCCTGGCGCTCGGACTGCTTGGTGAGCAGCATCTCCTGGATGATCTCGGGCAGCGTGGTCGCGGTGGACTCGACCGCGCCGGAGAGGGGATAGCAGCCCAGGGTCCGGAAGCGGACCATCTTCATCTCGGGCTTCTCCCCGGACTGGAGCGGCAGGCGGTCGTCGTCGACCATGATCATCGTCCCGCCGCGGTTGACGACGGGCCGCAGCTTGGCGAAGTAGAGCGGGACGATCGGGATCTGCTCGAGGTACACGTATTGCCAGACGTCGAGCTCGGTCCAGTTCGACAGCGGGAAGACGCGGATCGATTCGCCCTTGAGGACCTTGCTGTTATAGAGGTTCCACAGCTCGGGACGCTGGTTCTTCGGGTCCCACTGGTGGTTCCGGTCGCGGAACGAATACACGCGCTCCTTGGCGCGGGACTTCTCCTCGTCGCGGCGGGCGCCGCCGAAGGCCGCGTCGAAGCCGTACTTGGTGAGCGCCTGCAGCAGGCCCTTGGTCTTCATCACGTCGGTGTGGACCTTCGAGCCGGACGTGATCGGGTTGATGCCCTGCTTCAGGCCCTCTTCATTGATGTAGACGATGAGGTCGAGACCGAGGGTTTTCCGGATGTAGTTCTCCCGGAACTCGTACATGTCCTTGAACTTCCACGTCGTGTCGACGTGCATCAGGGGGAACGGCGGCTTGCCGGGGTGGAAGGCCTTCTGGGCAAGGCGGAGCATGACCGCCGAGTCCTTGCCGATCGAGTAGAGCATGACCGGCTTCTCGAACTCGGCCGCCACCTCGCGGATGATGTGGATGGACTCTGCTTCGAGCTGCCGAAGATGCGTCAGATGGTGCGAGGTCACCCCGTTGAGCCTTTCCCCGGAGGGCGATTCCGGGCTCCCAATATACTGACCGCCCCCCCGGAAGTCCACCCCGTCGCCCCATCCCCGGAGTATCATTAGCACCGTGATTGCGCGCTCCGGCCTTGCCCTGCTGGCCGCGCTGCTCGTCCCGGCGGCGGCGCCCCTCAGCGTTTATGTCGTCGGCCCCCTCGCCCGCGTGCATGCGGCGGATGCGCCCGGAACCGTGACCGAGGCGCGACTCAAGGCCTCGCGCAACGAGGTCGAGGCCTTCCAGCTCGTCGTCCGAGCCGGCGAGGGCGGACTCAAGGGTGTGAAGGTCGAGATCAGCGACCTCAAAGGGGAGACCCGGTCGATCGAGCGCGCCAACATCGCGCTCTACCGCGAGCAGTTCATCGCGCTCAAGACCCCGAGCCCGAAATCGAAGGAAGGTCCCGGCGTTTACCCGGACGCTCTGATTCCCGAGATCATTCCGCCGCCGACCGGCGAAACCCCCGCGGCGCCGGCGGCTCCCCCGCGGGTGCGGGCGATGCCCTTCGCCGTCCCTGCGGGCCTCAGCCAGCCGCTGTGGATCGAGGTCCGTGTCCCGAAGGACGCCGCCCCGGGCGACTATATGGGGACCGTCAAGGTCAGCGCGGACGGCGAGAAGCCCGTCGAGGTTCCGGTGACGCTGACCGTCTGGGACTTCGTCCTCCCCGACACGCCCTCGCTCCGCACGAACTTCGGCGGCCTGGGGCGGCGGCTCCTCACCGGCCATCCGGGCCTCAAGCCCGACACTCCCGGATACCGCAAGCTCGAACGGAATTATGCCGCGTCGATGGCCGCGCACCGGATCTGCCCGCCGATCCCCCCTTATCTTCGCCCGAAAATGGCGGCGGACGGCGGCATCGATCCGAAGGAAACCCATGCCGCGCTCAAAGAGTGGATCGAGACGTTCCACGTCACGAGCATCCCGATCACCCTGATCGGCAACGATCCCGCGGGCAAGGACCGCGAGGTCAACGTGAAGTTCCTCAAGTCGACCTGGGCCTATCTGCAGGAAAACGGCTGGGAAAAGCTGGCCTATGTCTGGGTCCTCGACGAGCCGAACGTCCAGGCGCAGTATGACGAGGTGCGCCGGCGGGCGAAAATGGTGCACGAGACGCAGCCCGGACTGAAAGTGATGTGCACCGAGCAGCCGACGCCGCAGGATCCGGCCTGGGGCAGTCTCGTGGGCAGCGTGGACCTCTGGGTTCCGCTGTGGTCGCTCTACGACGAGGAATCGGTCGCGGAGCGGCAGAAGGCGGGCGAGGAGGCGTGGTCCTACACGGCGCTCTGCGAGGGCGGGAAGGGCAAGGACACGCCCTTCTGGCAGCTGGATTTCCCGCTGCTGAACTACCGGATCCCCGGGTGGATGTCGCGCCGCTACGGCCTCCGCGGGCTGCTCTACTGGACGGTCGTCTTCTGGCCCGAGTCGGACCCGTGGATCAATCCGCTGACCTACAAGCAAGCCTACAACGACGAAGGGGTGCTCTTCTATCCGGGAACGCCGGCGGGGGTCGACGGGCCCGTGGAGTCGCTGCGCCTGAAGGCGCTGCGGGATGGCCTCGAGGACTACGAGTATCTCGTGCTGGCGGGCGATGCGGGCGCCGTGAAGGCGACGGAGCTCGCGAAGAGCTGGACTTCCTGGGAGACGGATCCCGCCAAGCTGGCCGCCGCGCGCGAGGAGCTGGCGGCGATCATCGTCGCGAAGAAGAAGTAGCGGCCCTTCTACTTCGGCTTATAACCCTTCCACACCCACTCCAGCGCCTGGGGCAGCGTCTGGCGGACGACGCGGCCGTCGACGTGTCCCGAATCCTTCGCGAACACGAACTGATAGTGGTACTTCATCGCCTTCAGCACCGCCGCCATCTTCTGGTTCGCCATCACCCAGTTGTGCAGCGTCGACTCGGGATCCTTGGAGCGGTTGTCGTTCTCGCCGACATGCATCCAGAGGCGGATCGGTTTCGGCTTCGTCTTGAGGATGAAGTGCTCGTGGTATTCCCAGGCCCCGTGCGGGCTCTCCTTGTTCAGCGGCGACTGCTGGTTGACGAAGGTGCCGGAGTAGGAGATCACCCGGTGGTACCACTCGGGATGGAACCAGGCCATCGTGAACGCGCAGGCGGCCCCCGAGCTGCCGCCCATGGTCATGCGCGCGTCGGGGTCCGGGCTGAACGTCACCTTGCACTCCTGCGTCGCCCTGGGCAGCACCTCGTTCTCGATGAACTCCGCGTACTTGCCGGAGACGGTGTCGTACTCGAGGCCACGCTCGCTCCCCTGCGCGTCGCCGCCGCCGGAGTCGAGCATCACCGCGACCATCACCGGGACCCGCTTGTCGGCGATCATGTTGTCCAGGATGGTCGGCAGCTCCCCCTGGCCCATGCTGTCCTGCGAGACGAGGAACGCCGCCGGCTTGCCCGCCTCATACTGGGCCGGGACGTAGACCGCCACCCTGCGGGTATAGGGGACCCCCTGTCCCGGCTTGTCCTTCGCGATCCCCGAATAGAGCTTGCTATCGGTCGAGTTCATCGTGAAGTGATGGACCATGCCGTGCGGGACGTCGTCGCGTCGGTTCAGCTCCGGGGCATTCGCGTACGGAGGACCGACGACGTAGTCGCCTTCATCGGCCTTCGCCGTCCAGGGGGCGAACTTGCTGAAGTCCACCGGCGGCGCCTGCTGCGCCAGGGCGACGGCCGACAGGGAGATCGTGAGAGCGAACACCGCGGCGCGGATCCTGGAACCGACGTTCATCGAAGCCTCCCCTGGCGCTGACAATACTACCCCGCGGCCACGGACGGGATTGCGACGCCGCCGCTACTTCTCCGGCTCGCCCGCATCGACCGGCTTCAGGAGCGGCGCCGCGGGTTCGACTCCCCGGCCGGCATAAGGGTCCGAGTGCTGACGGTGGGAGCGCCAGTTGGCGGCGTACTTCTCCGCGAGGGCGACATCCCGGATCACGAGGAGATTTTCCGCATTATGCTCCTCGCCGGCCCGGGTGAAGTTGAAGGACCCGGTCAGCACCGTCCGGTCGTCGATCACCATGATCTTGTTGTGGGCGATCGCGTGCCGGTCGTCGATCGACGTCGGAATTCCCGAGTGCGCCACGAAGTCCGCCGAGGAGTACTTCTCGGTGCGCTGGCTTTTGTCGAGGAGGACGTCGACCTTCACCCCTCGCCGGTGGGCGTCGACCAGCGCGCGGGCGATCGGCGCCGACGTGAACGAGTACGCCTGCACGAGCACGGTCGACTTGGCCTCGTTCAGCGCGTCGACGACGGCCTCCGTGCAACCGCCCTTGGGCGAGAACCGGACGTCGATCGGGGGCGTCGACGGCGGGACCGGCGGACCCGCCGACGGGTCGCAGGCGGTCAGCGCCAGGAGCAGCGTCGCCCAGGCCGGTCTGCGGATGCTCACGACGCGAAGTACTCCGGCGGAATGCCGGCGAGCGCGTCGCGCGTGCCGAAGAAGAGCATCGCGTGGCCGGTCTCGAGAATGGTCTTCACCAGGTCGAGGTCGCCCGGGGCCAGGTCGCGGGTCCAACCGATGATCAGATCCGGATCCCTGCGCAGGGCCGAGCGGGCGGCATCGCGAAACGGCGGCCGGAGCACGGCGGCATTCCAGGTCTCCGCGGCCCTCAGGATCCCTCTCTCGCGTTCGGGAGGAACGACGTGAAGCGAGGGACACAGCACCTTGGCGATCCCCAGCGCGATCGCGAGCGGATCGGGCGGATTCAGCAACGCGCGCAGCGCGGCGGCGTCGCAGTCGATGCGCCGCGCGACGGCGTCCACCGCATCGCCCCCCACCTCGCGGTAGAACTCGTCGAGATCGTCCTCCGACGCCCCGGCCGCCCAGAGTGCGTGGGCCGCGGATTCCACCACCGTCCCCGGATCCAGAAAGACGAGGCTCGGCTTCACGAACGACGCGGACCGCGTCCACGGCGCCGGCGCCGGCAGCGCGAACGGGTCGACGTCTTCCGGCCAGCGCGCGGCGACGGCGCGCATATAGGGGACGACGCGGTCCCAGGCGCCGAGCCAGACCTCGGGCACGACGTTGAAGAGCGCCTCGGGGCGCTCGCCGGTGCGGGCCCAGACGCCGCGCAGGGACGTCCACCGGAACAGATCGGCGACGACGCCGTCGAGGGGCCGCGTGGCTTCGGCGACGCCGGCGACCACGGCGGGCCCGTCGACGGGGCCCTCGAGGCACCAGCCCTGGACCCAGATATGGAAGCGGCGGTCGAGCATCGCGGTCAGACACTCGCTCAGCGCCCACTCCACGCGCTCGGCGGGTGAGAGCAGGTCGCGCGCGTCCGCGAACGACAACCCGGTCCCGTGGCCGAGCTTGGCGTCGACGCGTTCGCGCAGACTCTTCGGATCGCGAATCTCCGGCGTCGACTTCGTGAGCCGCATGAAAGCAGTATAGCGGCGGAGATTCGCTATCATGCCGTGGACCTCGAAAGGAGCTCGGGATGACGGACTTCACGCTGGGGATCAACACGTGCTTCGCGGTCAAGCGCTGGCCGGAGCCGGAGGAATGGGCGCGCATCGTCGCCGAGGAGTTCAGGCTGAAGACGGTCCAGTTCACCTTCGACCTCATGGACCCGCGGGGCGGGTCGGGGTCGGTGGGCGCGTACGTCGACCACACGCGCATCGCCTGCGCGCGCCACGGCATCACGATCCATTCCACGTTCACGGGCTTCATCCCCTATATGGGGAATCTGCTGCTGCACCCGGAGCCGGCCTTCCGGGAGGACGCGAAGGCGTGGTTCAAGGCGGCCATCGAGGTGACCGCCCGCATGAAGGTCGCGTCGATGGGCGGCTACTTCGGCGCCCTCTCGATGAAGGAGGTCGGGGATCCGATCCGGCGCCAGGAGCGCATGGACGGCTGGCTCGACGCATTGCGGGAGCTGGCGCAGGAGGCGAAGGACCGCGGGCTTGAATCGCTGCTCATCGAGCCGATGGCCGGCTGGCGCGAGCCGCCGACGGGCATCGGCGAGTCCCTTGCGCTGGCGGAGATGAAGACCGCGGTCCCGCTGCGCCTCGCGATCGACCTGGGTCACGCGATCGCCAGGGGCCGCGAGGGCGACGACCTCGACCCCTACGCCTGGCTGCGGAAGCTGAGCCCGAAGGCGGGGGTCATCCACCTGCAGCAGTCCAACGACCAATACGATCTGCACCAGGCCTTCACGCCGGAGGCGAACAGGTCGGGCCGCATCGACCCGAAGAAGGCGGTGGAGGCGATCAGGGCCTCGGGCGCGGAGAACGCGGTGCTGATGTTCGAGGTGATCCACGCCTGCGAGGAGGACGAGAAGAAGGTGCTCTCGGAGATCCGCAGCAGCATCGACCAGTGGCGCGAAGCGCTCAAGGGGTGAGGCCCCGGAACGAAAACGGCCGCCCGGAGGAGCCGGTCCCCCGGGCGGCCGTGTCGAGAATCCGTGAGTCGGGCTACTTCACCGTGATCTTGACGACCTCGGTCTCCTTGAGTTCGAGCGTGACTTCCTTGCCGACGGCGACCTCGCCCTCGGTCTTCGTCTCGGCCGTGATCTTGTACTCCTTCGACGCGTCGCCGACCTGGACCGTGATCGTCTTGCCGGCCTCATAGGCCGTCACCTTGCCCGTCACGCCGTCTTCCGTCACCGACGCCATCAGGGGCGCGCCCGCGACCAGGACCAGCGCGACCGCCAGAACCGCCAGAACCGCTCCAATCTGCATGCCCTTCATGAGATCCTCCCGACGCCTTTCGTTCCTCTCCTACCCGGACCCGGAACCGCCGGAAAGGCGCGCCGGCGGCCCGGGGCCTCCCCGCACGGGGGGCCATCGGGCATGTGACGCGAACCCCTGCGGCGTTACACCCCAACCCATTATTCGCAGAATCATGGGCCGGGCAGGAATCTCAAGATAATTGCGCCTGATCTCAAGGCTTCCCAGGGTATGAGATGGCATGAAGCTCAAAGCGCTGCTTCTCCTGGTCCTGCTGGGAACCGTTTCCGCGCAGGAGACGCCGCCGCAGCCGGACGTGCTTCTCTTCGCCCCGGGGATCGTCGCCCGCGAGATTCCCGTCAAGCTCACCAACATCGACAACGTCCGCTACGCCCCCGACGGCCGCCTCTTCGCGGCCGGCTACGACGGACGGGTCCACGTTCTCACCGACACCGACGGCGATGGTCTCGAGGACAAAGTGACCCCGTACTGGGACAAGCGCGGCGAGCTGCTGACCCCCGTCGGCATGGAGATCGCCCCTGAAGGCGTCTACATCGCCTCCCGCGGCCGCATCTCGCTGCTGAAGGACGCGGACGGCGACGGCATCGCCGACGTCGCGGAGACCGTCGTCTCGGGCTGGGTGCAGGAGAAGCACAACGGCAACAGCCGCAACGATGCGTCGGGCATCGCCCTCGACGCGAAGGGCAACCTCTATTTCAGCCTCGGCTGCTCCGACTACACCAATCCGTTCCTCGTGGACAAAGAGGGCGTCGCCCACTACGACCTGAAGAACGAGCGCGGCACGATCCTCAAGGTGTCGCCCGACCGCAAAACCCGCGAGATCGTCTGCACGGGGATCCGCTTCGCCGTCGGTCTCGCGTTCAACAAGCACGGCGACCTCTTCGCGACCGACCAGGAGGGCGACACCTGGTTCCCGGGGGGCAACCCGCTCGACGAGCTGCTCCACATCGTCCCCGGCCGGCACTACGGGTTCCCGTACCGGCATCCGAAGTACCTGCCCGACGTCGTCGACGAGCCCGCGATCGCGGAGTTCGGTCCGCAGCACCAGTCCTCGTGCGGCCTCGCGTTCAATGAGGAGAAGCCCGGACACGCGCGCTTCGGGCCGCCGGAGTGGGAAGGCGACGCGATCGTGCCCGGCTTCTCGCGCGGCAAACTCTGGCGCGTCCCCCTCGTGAAGACGCGGACCGGCTATGTCGGGAAGCCGGTCCTGCTCGGGCAGTTCAACGGGCTCCCGGTCGACGTCGCGATTTCCCCCAAGGGCGACGTCGTCGTCGCCTGCCACGGCGGCAAGCCCGACTGGGGCTCGGGCCCGAACGGCGAAGGCCGCCTCTGGAAGCTTTCGTGGAAGCCCGCGCCGCAGCCTGTCGCCGTCTGGCCGACCGGGCCTCTCGAGGTCCACGTCTCCTTCGATCACGCCCAGAGCGGGAACACGAGGAACGTTTCGATCGAGGGCGGTGAATACGTCCGCGCGGCGGACCGCTTCGAGAAGATCCGGCCCGGCTACAAAGTGATCCCGATGCAGCTTGCGGCTCCGCGTCACCCGCTCAAGATCTCCGGGACGCAGTCCATCGGCGAGGGGCGGGGTCTCCTCATCTATACGAGCGCCCACCCTTGGCGGACGACCTACGCGCTTTCGCTTCCGGACTACGGCATCGAAACGACCTACGATCTCTCGGGCGTCGAGGCGGACTGGACGCCCGACGGCGCCGAACAACCGGCGTGGAAAGGCTGGTTGCCGCACGCGACGACGTCGGTCGCGGAGGCCTGGACCCGGGGCTCCGCCTTTCAAAGCCCGAGCGCTCTTTGGAAAACTTCCGGGCGCCTGAGCCTGCGGGCCCAGGTCTTCCCGCCGGTGGCCGGCGTCACGCTGCTGCTGAACGCCTCGGTCCCCTTCAGCGCCGCCGCGGGCGGCGTCCAGGGGGCGGGCGAGCCCGGCGCGGACGGCCGCCGACGGCTGGAGCTGAAACTCCCCGCGGGCGAGGGCCCTTTCCCCCTGAGCATCACCCTTCAAGGCTCTCAACCCGATTTCGAAATCGACTATAAGAAGCCCGACGACCCCACCCTCCGCCCGCTCAGGACCGAAATGCTATCCCCGACCTGGGTGCCCGCGACGAAGCCCCCCAAGGAAGCGCCCGCGAAGAAGGCGATCGCGGCCGCCATCGGCGACCCGGCCAAAGGGCGCGAGGTCTTCTTCGGGACCGACGCGAAGTGCTCGGTCTGCCATTCGTTCCGCGGTGAAGGCGGCAAGGTCGCGCCGGACCTGACGCCCCAGCTGCAGCGCGACCCGGAGGCCGTGCTGCGGGATATCGTGGAACCCAGCGCGGCCATCAACCCGGAATTCGTGAGCTACGTGGTACAGCTCACGAGCGGCGACACCGTGACGGGCGTGGTCCTGTCGCAGGACGCGGAGAAGATCGTCCTCGTCGACGCCGAAGGCAAGGAGCGCCCCTTCCCCCGCGGCAGGATTCAGCAGTTCCGGTCGAGCGCCGTCTCCCTCATGCCCGACGGCTTCAAGAAGCTGGGCGACGAGAAGCTGAAGAACCTGGTGGCCTTCCTCTGCACCAGCAAGGACTGATCCGGAGACGGCATTCTTCTCCGGCCCCCACGTGAAGGATCCGGACGGGGGATCTTCTCCGTGTTCCTCTTAGTCCGCGCTGAACTGCGTCGCGTAGAGGCCGCTGTAGATGCCGGGCTTGTCGACCAGTTCGCCGTGCTTGCCGTCCTGGACGATCCTCCCCTCGTCGAGCACCAGGATGCGGTCGGCGTTCCGGATCGTCGAGAGCCGGTGCGCGATGACGAAGGTGATGCGCTTCGCGGAATGGATGAGGTTGTTGAGCGCCGCCTGGACGGCCTTCTCGCTCTCGGCGTCGAGCGAGCTCGTGGCCTCGTCGAGGATCAGGATCGACGGGTCGCGCAGGATGGCGCGCGCGATCGTCACGCGCTGCCGCTGGCCGCCGGAGAGCTTCGTGCCGCGCTCGCCCGTCGCCGTGTCGTACTTCTTCGGCAGCGTCTCGATGAAGTCGTGGATGTGCGCCGCCTTCGCCGCGGCGACGATCTGCTCCTGCGTGGCGTCCCGCTTCGCGTAGCGGATGTTTTCGGCCAGGGACGTGTTGAACAGGAACGGGTCCTGGGTCACGACCGCGATGCGCTTCAGGAGCGACGAGCGCTTCACGCCCTTCAGGTCGACCCCGTTCACGACGATCGAGCCCTGCTGTGGATCGTAGAAGCGGCACAGCAGGTCCAGCAGCGTCGTCTTGCCCGAGCCGGTCTTGCCGACGACGGCGACGATCTCCCCCGGCCGCGCCTGGAACGAAATGTGCCTGAGGACGGGCGTCTCGACGTAGGCGAACGAGACGTCCTTATACTCGACACCGTCGCCCTCGGCGGGCAGCTCGACCCCGGTCTCGTGCTCGGTTTCGATCGGCTGGTCCAGCACCTCGAAGACCCGCTCACAGCCCGCGGACGCCTCGAGCAGGCGGTTGAAGGACTTGGCCGCCTCCCGGACGGCGCCGTTGATGATCGCGACCGCGAGGCCGAGCGTCGCCATCTGGCCGGGCGTCATGAGGCCCTGGTGGAGCATGTCGTAGCCGCCGACGAGGACGACGGCCACGGCGACGCCGACGAAGACCTGGGAGGTGTTCTCGCTCAGCGCCTTCCGGCCGATGGCGCGCATGAAGCGCTTGAAGAAGTTCTCGTTGTGCGCGATGAACTCGTCGGCCTGGGCGCTCTCCATGTTGAACGCCTTCACCACCTTGATGCCGCTGAAGGTCTGGATCATGGTGCCGGTCATGTCGCCCAGGTGCTCGAGGCTCTTCTTCCGCGCCTTCCGCAGGGCCCGGCCCAGCCGGCTGAGAAACAGCGTATAGATCAGGAAAAAGACCCCGGCGATCGCCGCGAGCTTCCAGTTCACCGCGATGATCAGCGCCAGCGCGCAGACGATGGTGATCGGCTGCACGATCATCGCGTCGTAGTAGAAGTCCGCGGCCGGCTCGCAGACGGCGACGTCGTTCGTGACGCGCGAGAGCAGGTCGCCGGACTTCCGGTCGTAGTGGTACTTGAGCGGCAGGTACGGCAGGTGGCGCGCGATCTTGTTCCGCAGGTCCGCCAGCACGCGGGCGGTGAGATAGTTGGTCAGGTAGTCCTTGAGCCATCCGAAGACGCACATCAGGGCCGACGTGACCAGCGTGACCCCGACGATCATGGTCGCGTCCCAGGTCGCCGGATGCACGAACTGCGTGAGCCAGTCGGGGGTCCTGGCGGCGACGGCCGCCGAGGCGCCCGCGCCCCCGGCCTTCCGCGCGTTATCGATCAGCGGAGCCAGGACGAAGGCCTGCATCGCCTTGGCCGCGGAGGCGACGAGGGTGACGCCGAGCGTCGCGACGATCCGCCCGACATAGGGCCTTCCCAGGGCGAGGAAGCGGGCGGTGAGCGCCAGGACGTTGGACTTCCGGGCCGGAGCGTCGCTCATGAAAGAGCCGATTATACTCCCCGGCGGGGAGCAGGGTCAAACACGGGTCCCGAACGGGGCGTATACCTGCGTGTTCATGTCGCGAAACAAAGCGTTCGCCGTCGCCCTGGGGGTCGTCCTGGTCGTCGTCGCCGTGCTGCCGTTCCGGACGACGATCCGGAAAGCCTGGCGACACAGCCACGTCCGGCATGAGCCGTCCAACGGGATGCTCAAGAACCCCGAAGGGCTTGCCATCGGCCAGGATGGAACGTTCTACGTCGCCAATCAGGACTCGGGGGACATCGTCATCCTGAACCCCGACGGCACGTTCCGTTCCAA
>DASQOM010000025.1:0-20812 GCA_035644495.1 Planctomycetota bacterium
CGGCGCCAGCACGATCCCGGCGGTCGTGCTCCCGTCGATGGTGTTCCCTTCGACGAGGCCGTCGTCCGCCTTCAGCAGCAGCCCCCGGGCGCGATGGTTGCGAATCACCGTATGGCGCACGACATAGCCGCTCCCCGCGGCCGCCGGATTGCTGGCCTGCCAGTCGAAGCCCGCCGGGAGCCCGGGCTCCGTCGTCACCTCGGCAAAGCGGAAGCGCGACAGATCCGCGAAGCCGTGAAAGCGGCTTTTGCCGGCCGGCGCATAGTCCTTGAGCCCGCGCACGGACACCACGCGGGCCTCCCCGGCCAGGCCGCCCTCGGGAGTGATCAGCCGCAGAGGATCGCCTTCGCGCAGGACGCCGTCCGTCACCACCCACGACTTCTCCCTCGCCTCCACGAGGAGAGCGTAAGAGCCGTGGATCGCGACGCCGTCGTCCCCCATCCCCTCGAACAGGCAGCCGTCGAGCGTGGGGCCTCGTCGTACGCCGCTGCTGTGGAACGCGTCGGCGTTGCAGGACAGCAGCGGCGGCTCCTCGGCGCCGGCGGGTTTCGGCCCGTACGTCACCGTCGCCTTATAGCGGTTGCCGCCTTCGCCCCCGTCCTCGTGGATGCAGAAGCCGCCGCCGTTCCGGATCGTCAGGTCCTCGACCGTGATGCCCGCGGAGCCGCCGATATAAAGGTCGGTCGCGACCTGGCCGCGGAAGGCCATCCGATCTCCGACCTCCACCGCGTGCATCGACGCCCCGCTCTTCCGCGGGAAGTGCAGCCGGAACAGCCCGTCGCCGAGGCGCTCTACGCGGGACGCGGTCACGTCCGTACTGCCCGCCCTGATCTGCCGGCTCCGGGGTTCAAAGACATAGCCCGTCGGCCGTTCGACCAGTTCGGGATATCCCGCGTCCAGGCGGACGTCGTAGCTTCGCTCGTCCGCCGCGATCGCCGCGATGCGGCCCTGCGTGAAGGGCGGCGTTTCATGACGCAGGCCGAGTCCCGTGAGCCGGATATTCCGACAGCCGGTGAACTTGAGGCCGCCTTTGGCGGGATCGACGAGGACCAGCTCGACGCCGCGGGCACTGATCTCGAGGTCCCTGGCCCCGCGAAGCCACAGGGGCTCCGACAGGCGATATCGGCCGGGGGGGATTTCGACGCGGGATCGGCCGGTCTGCACGGCTTCGTCGAGCAGGTGCTGCAGGGCGGCGGAATCATCCTGGACGGCGGCCAGGACGCTCAGAAGGCAGGAGAGCAGCATCCCGAAGGGGAGCCGCGACGAGGGACGGGTGTGACGGAGTTCTCCGGCCGGCGGAGCTACTTCTTCAGCTTCTCTTTCGTGAAGACGTCGTCGGGGATGGGCTCGTTCACCTTCACCGACTTTCGCAGCAGCCGGGTCCAGCAGTCCTCTTTGGTATGGTCGACCATCTTGATTTCCGTGGGCACGAGGACGCCGCCCTCGCTGGTGTAGTCGCCGAAGGTCAGGGTCCGGACCTTCTCTCCCTGATCGTCATAAAAAGCAAGCCGGGTGGGGACGGACTTCGCCTTGAGGACGCTCATCTCGAGCTTCGGAAACAGCGTCTTCTTCCCCTCTTTCGCCGTGAGGACCAGCGTGACCAGTTCGGGCGTCTCGGAGCTCACCGCGGCCTGATAGTCCGCGGAGTACCGGGAGACGCAGAAGTCCTCGACCCAGAACGCCATGGTCAGGTAGCCCACCCGGGCATGCCCCGTGATGCGCCTCGTCGACCCCATGAGGCCGAAGTGGCTGTAGATTTCCGTCGGCGAAAGCGTCAGGAGCCGCGACCCCGCCACCTTCGCCGGAGCGGTGAACTCCAGCAACCGCTTGTCCCCCTTCGTCAGCAGCGTCAGGGCGAAGGTTTCCTCCGCCTTGCCCGGATGCTGGTTGACGACCTCGAACTCCTGGGTCAGGGTTTCCGCCCGGTTCAGCGCCTCGTCCACGGCCGCCAGCACCTTGTCCCCGGCGGCGCCCTTGTCCTCCTGCGCGGCGCCCCGGGAGAGGACCACGCCGGCAAGCATCACGGCCGACCGCAGCAGACTCCGCATCGTCCACACTATACCACGTCGACGGGACTGCATCCGGGGTCCCCAGCCGTGCTATAGTTCGGGTTGACATGGGCAAGGCCATCAGCTACTGCAGCTCCTGCCAGACGCAGATCCGGGAGGCCGACTTCGCCAAGGGCAGCGCCTTCCACATCGAAGAGCGCGCCTTTTGCCAGGCGTGCAGCGGCGAGGCGATCAAGTCCGTCGCGCCGGAGAAGGTCGGCGCCCTGCTGAAAGAGATCGCCGCCCAGGCGCGGAAGGCCGCCGGGACTCCGGCCTCGTCCAAGTCCCTGCCGATCGTCCCCGATCTCCCGCCCCGTCCCCGGCCGGCGCCGCGCAACAACTCGATGGTCCTGATGGGTGCGGCCGGCGGGGCCGTCGTCCTCGTCGGGATCCTGGTCTTCGCGTTTTCGGGGACGACCCGGGAGCCGGCCCCCGAGAAACCTGCGGCGCCGGTCGTCGAGACGAAAGCGAAGCCCGTCCCGGATAAAGGCGTGGCCGCCTACGAGGCGCTCGCGGCGTTTGCGGCCGCGTCGACCGATCCACAGGCGATCCTCCAGCGCTGCCTGGAGGCGCGGCCGGAACTGCGCGGGACGAAATACGAGGCGCGGCTCGAGGAGATCGAGAAGCGCGCCAAGGACGCCTGGGACAGGGATCTGAAGGACGCGCGCTTCAAGACGTTCCTCCAATCGGTCGCGACGATGCGCGCGGACGATCCCGGCTTCCAGCGCCGCGGCGAAATCCGGTCGCTGATCAACTCCGGTAGGGCGGCCGCCGGCTCCAACAAAGGCGCGGTCGAGCAACTGCTGGCGGACTACGACCGGGCCTTCCTCGACGCGGCGAAGTCCGCGGCGGAGAACATCCAGCTCCGCGCCGCCGAGTTCGCGGCCCAGGGGCGCTTCCGCGCGGCGGCGGCGGCACTGGACGAATACCCCGCGTCGTTCCGGGAGACGGAATTCGCGAAGCCGGTGAGCGAGGCCAGAGCGGCCCATCAGCGCAAGGCGGAGGACGCGGCGCGTGCGGAGGCGGAAGCCGCGCGGGCCGATGCCGACCGGCGGAAAGCCGTGTGGTCCGCATGGAAGGCCGCGGCGGACCAGAGCACGGAGTTCCTCCCCGCCTGGGGAGACCGCACGGACGTCCAGCGCCTGCGTCCCGCGGCAGGCGGCAAGCCCTGCTCGCTCGAACGGGAGTTCGAGATCCCCCCCGGCAAGGGCGCCGTGATCGGCCTCTGGGCCGGCCGCGAGGAAGGTCGCCCGGGATGGACGCTGAAAGTGATCGCGGGCGGAAAGGCGCTCGACACGGTCCCGGTCGGTCCGGACGGCCGGATCTGGAAGCCCGTGCTCGTCGACCTGACCCCGGTCTCCGGGAAGAAGATCGTGATCCGGCTGGAAGCGCTCGACCTCGCGCCCGAGGCGGAGCCGATCTACATGAGCAATCTCGACGTGCGGATCGTGGCCGACGCGGCCGCGGCGGCGTCGATGATCGCGAAGGAGCAGGATCCGCTGACCGGCTGGACGATCTCCTGCAGCTCGAACAACGGTTTCCTCCCGTTGATCCTCCCCGAGTTTCGCGGCCGGCCCCGCGTGGTGGAGACGCATCCCTTCAGCGAGCAGAAGCCGGGAACGGTCGAGCGGGACGTGACGATCCCTGCGAAGAGGCGCGCGATGTTGTCGTTCTGGGTCACCCACGCCCACGACGCCGATTGGGAGCTGCGCGTCCTCGTCGAGGGGACCCTGCTCAAGAAGGAGCTCGTCGGCGGCGACGACGCGTGGCGGCAGTACACGTTCGACCTGAGCGCGCACGCCGGGAAGACGGTCAGGATCTCGCTGCAGAACGCCGCGAACAACTGGTCCAGCGAGTTCGCGTACTGGAGCGACGTCGCGGTCACCGTCGGCGACTAGCCCTCCGATTTCCGTTGTGATTTCCGCGCCCGCGGCGTTATAACCCTGAGAATTCCAACCAACGAAGGAGCCGATCCATGAAAGCCCTGCTCTCGCTGACCCTGCTCGGCACGCTCGCCCTGCAGGACAAGGTCGACCTCAAGGTCGGCGACGCCGCCCCCAGCTTCTCCGCCAAGGACGATACCGGCGCCGACTGGAAGTCGGGCGACCACGTCGGGAAGAAGATCCTCGTGGTCTACTTCTACCCCGCGTCGTTCACGAGCGGCTGCACCAAGCAGGCCTGCGCGTACCGCGACGACCAGAAGGCCCTCAACGACGCCGGCGCCGAGGTCATCGGCGTCAGCGGCGACGAGGTCAAGAACCAGGAGGCCTTCAAGAAGTTCCACAAGCTCAACTTCACCCTTCTCGCCGACGACAAGGGCGACGTCGCCAAGGCCTTCGGCGTGGAGACCAAAAAGGGCGGGTCGGTGAAGCAGAAGATCGACGACAAGGACGAGGAGTTCACCCGCGGCGTCACCGAGATGCGCTGGACTTTCGTCATCGACAAGGCCGGCAAGATCGCCTACAAGAACACCAAGGTCATCGCTCCCGAGGATCCCAAGACCGTCCTTGAGGTGATCTCCAAACTGAAGTAGGAGCCGACCATGATCCAGTGGCTCGCCGCCGCCCTGCTCGTCTGCGGCCTCGCCTCCGCGCAAGACAGCAAGTTCGGGCACTCCTATAAGGGCAAGGCTCCGCCCGAGATCGCCGGGGCCAAGGAGCAGTGGATCAACGCGCCGGACGGCCTTCAGATCGCCAAGCTCAAGGGCAAGGTGGTCTGGCTGGAGTTCGGCTTCCTCAAGTGCGGTCCCTGCAAAAAGATGGCGCCCATCATGGACAAGTGGCACCAGGAGTACGGCTCCAAGGGGCTGGTGATCCTGGACATCGACGACGGCGGCGTGGACGACCTCGACGAAGTCCAGAAGGACGTCAAGGAGAAGGGCAGCAAGTACGCGGTGCTCTGGGACAAGGACAGCCGCAACTGCCAGACCTACGGGATCGAGGTCTTCCCCCGGGCCTACCTGGTCGGCGTCGACGGCACGGTCCTCTGGGAGGGGATCCCCAACGAGAAGCTCGAGGAGATCGAGAAGCTGATGACGGCCGAGTTTGCAAAAGTGAAGAAGTAGAGCAATAATGACGGCCCGGCGGGTGTTTCATAGGGGAGTTCCAGAGGAGCGTTGAAGGAGAACGATATGGCGAGAATTCTGGCGTTGGTGGCCGTGGTGGCCATGGCGGGATCCGCGATCGCTTCGGAGGAAGAGGCGGTCCAGCTGAAAATCACCGTGGACGGCATGAGCTGCCCCACCGGATGCGCCCCCAAGGTGGCGAAGGGGCTGCAGAGCATCGCGGGCGCCAAGGACGTGAAGCTCGCCGACTTCGACAAGGGCCTCTTCACGATGGCCATCGACGCGAAGAACGGCGTCAGTCCCGACGCCTTCAAGAAGGCGCTGGAAGGCTACAAAGTCACGAAGATCGAGGCCACGCTGACGGGCACGGTCTCGATGAAGGACAAGGAAATGACCCTGACGACGGCCGCCGGCACGAAGTACGTGCTCGCGATCGGCGCCCCCAAGGAGTGCTGCGCCGACGAGAAGGCGAAGAAGGAAGAGCCCAAGGAGGAGTCGCCTCTTCTGAAGGCGCTGCGCTCGAAGGTCGAAGGCTTCGCCAAGGAGAACAAGACGGCGAAGGTCAGCGGCGTGATCGCCGAGTGCTGCGACGTCTCGATCGTCGTCGCCTCGATCGACACGGTCGAGAAGGCCACGAACTAAGCCGGCGAATTCCAGAAACAGCCCCGGAGGACTTCCTCCGGGGCTGTTTCTTTTTCCGCCCCCACCGGGTAAGGTGGAGTCCGCCATCCGAGGGAGGAATGCATGCTGACCCTGCTCGCCGCCGCAGCGCTCGTCCTCTTCCAGGCCGAGGATCCCGGCAAGGGCCGTCTCCCCCTCCAGACGCCGGAAAGCTGGATCGGCAAACGGCAGGAGGGGGCCTTCGTCCTCGTCCCGAAGGATCTTCCGCAGGGCAAGCTCTATACCGTCGTCTCTGCGGACCTGCAGACGAAAGTCGGCTCGCTCGACGGTCTGCTCGACGCGGGCAAGGCGAGCCTCGGACAATCCGGCACGTTCAAAGCGCTGAAGGGTCCGGCGGAAAGCAAGAGCGAGGGAGGATGGGACTATAAGGTCCTCATCGGCGCGCTGGAGAAGGAGGGCGCCGCCCTGCCCGTCCAGGTGATCGCCTTCCGCAAGGGCGAGGACGAGGGGCTGGTGATGGTCGTCTCGGACAGCGTCGAGACGCTCGAGAAGTACTCGGACGCCTTCTCCGCGATGATCCGGTCCGTCGGCGCGCCGAAGACCGCGGCTCCGGCGGCTCCGGCGGCGACGGCCAACGACGTCCGCTACAAGGCGCCGGAAGGCTGGACGTCGAAGACGCTCGACGGCGGGATCGTCATGTTCACGCTCGACAAGAAGGACTTCTATGAACAGTATTCCTACCGCATCCTGATCCTGCCGAGCGAGCCGCTGCAGGGCACCCTGCGGCAGAAGTTTCAGAACCTGTGGACCGTGCACGTCAACGGGAACTTCACGACGACGATCGTTCCGATCCCGCTGGTGCGCCGGCTGAAGTCGGGCATGGCGGTGGCCGTCGACCAGGACGGCCGGGCGAAGAACAAGGACGGCGTCGTGCAGCATGCGGGCCTCACCCTCCTCGCCCGCGGCAATCGCTGCGTCCCGATCCTGGGCTTCTATTTCGGCCTCGGAAACACCGACCTGTTGCAGAAGGCGCTGGAGCCGATGCTGGAATCGGCGGAGATCCCCGGGTCGGGCGACGACAGAGTCGCGCTCGTCGACGCCGCGGACCTGCCGGGCTCCTGGAGCACGTCGTCGGTGTCGCTCGCCAATTACGTCACCTCGGCCGGCGCCTACGCGGGCGACGCGTCGATCGCGACCGGCGAGGGAGTCACGCTCAACAAGGACGGGACCTTCAAGCGGTCGTTCAGGGCGGTCTCCGCGAAGATGCGCTTCCAGGAGAACTCGGAAGGGACGTGGAAGACCGACGACAACCTGCTCGACCTGACCCTGAAGGACGGCTCGAAACAGGTGTACCGGATCTTCGGCGTCGGCGGCGACGCCAAGGGCGGGACCTTCCTCATTCTGAGCAACGCTGCGAACACGGAGCAGCAGGCGGATCTCTGCATTCCGCGCCGCACCTTCGTCGGCGAATGGTTCAAGCGGAAGGACTGAGCCCCACCCCGGGAACATTCCGGCGTTCCCCTCCCGCCGACCCCGGTAAGGGGTAGACTTCAATACTGAACAAGCGGCAGGCGCCTGCCAGGGGATTCCTCCCCAAGCCACGGCGGCCCTGACCCTCTGGGGGGAATGCTCGGCGGCATGGGGAAGGACTTTTTTCGCGGCCGGCGGGCGCTGATCACCGGCGGTTCCAGCGGGATCGGCGCCGCGATCGGCGCCGAGCTCGTGCGCCGCGGCGCCCACGTCTTCCTCGTCGCCCGAAATGCGGATCGCCTGGAGCAGGCGGTCGCCTCCCTCCGCGCCCTCCCCCAGGACAGCGACCGGAAGATCGGCCACGCCGCGGCGGATATCCGTGATGCGGAACAGGCCGCGGATGCGCTGAAGCGTTGCGAGGAGCGCCTGGGTCCCGTCGATCTCCTGATCAACTCGGCGGGGATCACCCGGCCCGGCTACGCGGAGGAGCTTCCGCTCGAGGCGTATCGCGCGCAGATGGACACGAACTATATGGGGACCGTCCACGTCGTGAAGGCGGCCCTCCCCCTCCTGATCCCGAGGCGCTCGGGCTGGATCGTCAACCTCTCCAGCGCCGCGGGGTTCAAAGGCGTGTTCGGATACGCCGGGTACTGCGCCTCCAAGTTCGCCGTCCTCGGGTTTTCCGAGGCGCTGCGCGCAGAGCTCGTGCGCCACGGCATCGGCGTCACCGTCGTCTGCCCTCCGGACACGCGCACCCCGATGCTCGAGGCCGAGTCGAAGATCCGCCCCTTCGAGACCGCCTACCTCGCGGCAAAAGGAAAGGTGCTCGACGTCGAGACCGTGGCGCTCGCGGCCCTGCGCGGCGTCGAGCGCCGCAGGTTCCTCGTCGTGCCCGGCTTCGAGACCAAGTTCCTCCGTTTCGCCAACGGCGTGGCCCCGGCGGCCATCGACTCGATGTTCGACCGCATGGTGCGGGCCGCCCAGCGCCAACAGAACCAGTTAGGACGATGAACATGCACATCCACCCGGTCGCCGCCCCCGCGGAAGCCATGCACGCGCTCCTCGACGCCGTTCAGCAGCGGCACGACCGCTGCCACGACCTCTACGCCGAGCACATCAATCCCCGGATGATGCGCGTGTTGCGGCTCATGGGTTTCGACGAGCCCTTCACGAAGGCGCACGGATGTTATCTCGAGGGCCGCGAGGGCAAGCGCTTCCTCGATTTCCACTCCGGGGAGGGCGCGACCAGCCTGGGACACAATGATCCCGACGTGACCCGCTTCCTCGCCGAGATCATGCAGCAGGGTCTGCCCAACATGGTCCAGCTCAACTGCAACGTGCTCTCCGGCATGCTGGCGGAGCGGCTGCTCGCCAAGGCCCCGCCCTATATGAAGAAGGTCTACTTCACCAGCTCCGGCGGCGAGGCGGTGGATTCCGCGCTCAAGTTCGCCCGCGTCGCCACCGGCCGCACGCGCTTCCTGTACTGCCGCCAGAGCTTCCACGGCCTGACCTTCGGCGCCCTGTCCGTCTGCGGGGACGACGAGTTCAAGGAGGGCATCGGCCCCCTGCTGCCGAACACGACGCGCATCGAGTTCAACGACCTCGACCAGCTCCGCGCCGAGCTGAAGAAGGGCGACGTCGCCGCCTTCATCACGGAACCGATCCAGGGCCGCGAAGTGCGAGTCGCCGACCCCGGCTATCTGGCAGCCGCCGGCCGCCTCTGCCGCGAGCACGGCGCCCTGTTCATCCTCGACGAGATCCAGACGGGCCTCGGCCGGACCGGGACCTTCTTCGCGCTGGAGTCCCTGGGCGCGGAACCCGACCTCCTCACCGTGTCGAAGGCGCTGAGCGGCGGCCTGGTTCCCGTCGGCGCCGTGCTGATGCGCGATCGCATCTTCAACGCGATGTATTCCAGCCTCGAGCGCTGCTACGTCCATCACTCCACGTTCGGCTCGAACACGCTGGCCATGGCGGCGGGACTGGCGACGCTCGAGGTGATCGAGAGCCGCTCGCTGGTCGCCAATTCGAAGACCATGGGGACCCGGATCCGGGAGGGCCTGGACCGTCTGAAGACCAGACACCGCATGCTCGCCGACGTCCGAGGCCTGGGGCTGATGTTCGCGATCGAGATCGCCAAGCCCCAGGGCGGCTTCTTCGACAAGCTGAAATGGAACGTCATCGAGGGCATGAGCAAGGGCCTGATGCCGCAGATGGTCGTCATCCCCCTCTTCAAGGACCACGGCATTCTCTCGATGGCGTCGGGGATCAACAATGTGATCAAGTTCATCCCGCCCATGATCGTCGGGGAGCAGGAGGTCGACTATTTCCTGCGCTCCCTCGACCAGGTGCTCGAGGCCTGCGAAAACACCGGGAAGCCCCAGGAGCTGATCTTCGGGATCGCGCGCCGTTCGATCGGACTGTGAACCGGAATCGCTGTAACTTCGGCGCCATCCCTGTCACATAGGGATATCCCCTGAGGAGAACTCCATGACCTTCAAGCTCGCCGCCTGCCTCGCTCTGGTCTGCGTCTGCGTCCAGGACGACGCCCTCGTCCTCCGCCTCAAGTTCGACGATCAGAAGATCGACGACGGCGCCAAGGCCGTGGGCAAGGTCGACTTCGCCGAGGGCAAGGTCGGCGGCGCGCTGAAGCTGGACGGGACGGGGCATGTCGAGGTCGTGGGCACGGACGCGCTCGACAAGCTGCAGGCCGAGAGCTACTCGGTGCTGGCGTGGTTCAAGCCCGAGTCGGTGCCGCCCGGGACGGACACGGCGAACGACGCGCGCTTCGGGATCGTGATCAAGGCGGGCTGGCACACGGGGTTGAGCTACAACAACGAGAAGCAGTTCGTGATGGAGCACTGGCTGGCGCCGGCCGCGGGCAGCGAGGAGCCGGTGTGGGCGGGCGCGGGGACCTGGGAGGAGTCGGCGGACGCGGGCAAGTGGGTCCACCTGGCCGGCGTGGTGGACCGCAAGGCCGGCGCGACGAGGCTCTACGTGAACGGCGAGCTGAAGAACTCGGCGGACTGGGAAGCGGGCAAGCCGTCGCGCGACCCCGGCAAGCAGCCCTGGCGCGTGGGGATCGCGAGCCCGGGCGCCGAGAAGTGGGCCTGGCCCGCGAAGGGTCTCATCGACGACGTGCGTTTCTACAAGAAGGCGCTCACCGAGGCCGAGGTCGCGGCGGTCTACAAGGCCGGAACAAAATAGACCGTCGAAGTCGTTCCATCAGGTGGCGGCGCTCATGAGCTGCTGATCCGTGGCGCCGGCGCCGGGGAACTCGCCCGCCACCCTCCCCGCCTTGAACACCAGGATGCGGTCCGCCATCTGGCGGATTTCCTCGAGCTCCGACGAGATCAGGATCACCGCCGTCCCCTCCCGCGCCAGCTCGCGCACCAACGATTGCAGTTCCGCCTTCGCCGCCAGGTCCACGCCTTTCGTCGGCTCGTCGAGGATCAGCACTTTCGGCCGCGTCTCCAGCCACTTCGACAGCACGACCTTCTGCTGGTTCCCCCCGCTCAGCTCGCTCACGAGCTGCTCCGCGCCCGAACAGCGGACCTTGAGCCGCTCGATCGACGACGCGACCATGCCCCGCTCGCGCGACGCCGACACCACTCCGAACGTGGATAGCCGACCCAGCGACGCGAGCGATATGTTATGGCCGATCTCCAGCTTGAGGATGAGCCCCTGCAGCTTTCGGTCTTCCGGCACCAGGCCGATGCCCTGCGCGATCGCGTCGCGCGGGCCGGTGAAGACCACGTCGCGCCCGCCGACCCGGATTCCGCCGCGCGCGGGGTCGATCCCGAACAGGGCCCGCGCGACCTCCGTCCGGCCGGCGCCGACCAGGCCGAACCAGCCGAGCACCTCCCCCCGGTGGACCTTGAAGCTCACTCCCCGCAGGTCCCGCACCGACAGCACCTCGTCGCCGATCGCTGCCGCCGCGCCGCGGTCGACGGTCACCTCGCGTCCCGCCATATGGCGCACGAGCTCCTCCCGGGGCGTCGTCTTCGCATCGACGGTCGCCACCTTCCCGCCGTCGCGCATCACCGTCGCCCGGTCGGAGATCGCCTGGATCTCCTTCAGGCGATGCGATACGAACAGCTGCGTCACGCCGCGCGCTTTCAGGTCGCGCAGGATGCGGAACAGCACCTCGACCTCGCCCTCCGAAAGGCTCGCGGTCGGCTCGTCGAGCGCGAGGACCTTGGGCTCGAACGCCAGCGCGCGGACGATCTGGACCAGCTGCTTCTGCGCGACGGAGAGGCGCGACACCGTCGACGCCGGGTCGTAGTCGAGCCCGAGCGCGTGCAACCGGCGCTTCGCGTCGGCTTCGAGCGCGGCGGGCCGCAGCCACGCATAGGTCCCGAGGAAGATGTTCTCCGCGATCGACAGGTTCTCGCAGAGCGTGGTCTCCTGCGGGACAAGGCCGATCCCGAGCCGGTGCGCGCCATGCGGCGAGCCGATGCGCACGGGGTTTCCGTCGAGGAGGATCTCGCCCTCGTCGGGCGCGACGATGCCGCTGAGGATCCTGAGCAGCGTCGACTTCCCCGCGCCGTTGGCGCCGACCAGCGCGTGGATCTCGCCCGGGGCGACGTCGAAGGAGACGCCCCGCACCGCGTGGATTCCGCCGTACGACTTCGAGATCCCGCGGAACGACAGCATTACTTGCGCTCGGGGTAGCGCTCGTCCCAGGTCTTCCGGAAGGCCGGAAGGTTGTCCTTCGTGACCTCCTCGAGCTTCCCGTTGATGCGGCCGTCCGCGCCCGCCTGCACGGGCTTGCCGTCCGCCATATCCTTCAGCAGCCGAACGCTTTGTTCGCCCCAGCCCCAGAGGTCCTGCGCGAGCAGCATCGACACCTTGCCGTTCTCGAGATACTGCCAGCCCTTGGGCAGCGCGTCGCAGGAGACGACCTTGCACTTGGAGGGATCGACCGCGTCCAGCCCCTTGTCCCCGAACACCGCCCAGCCGCCGACGAGCACCATTCCCGCGAGGTCGGGATACGTGCTCACCGCGCCCGCCAGCTGCTGGATCGCCTTCTGCAGGTCGTCGTTGCACTTGTAGACCTGGACGACCTCGATCCCCGGGAAGTGCGCCTTGAAGCAGTCCTGGGCGCCCTTCACGCGGTTGGCCAGGTTCGGCGCGTCCGTGCCGGTCTGGATGATGACCTTGCCCTTCGTGATCAGCTTGCCCAGGTAGTGCGCGAGCTTCTCACCGCACTCGAGGTCGTCCGTGCCGTAGAAGCACTTCCGCTTCGACCCGGGCGCGTCCGAATCGAACGTCATCACGGGCACGCCCTTGCCGACCGCCTCGTCGATGGCGCCCTTGAGCGTATTGGCCTCGTCGACGGACACCGAGATGCCGGAGACCTTCTGGTCGGCCATCGTGCGGACGATCGACGCCTGCTGGGCGGGGTTGGACTGCGCGGGCGCCTGCCAGACGATCTCGATCTCGCAGTTCTCCTTCGCGGCGATCGCGGCGGCGGTCTTCTCGGCGCCGATGCGGCCGTAATTGAAGACGTCGTTCGAGAGCATCTTGGGGATCATGGCGATGCGGTACTTCTTCCTGCCGGCCGAGGCGCCGTCGCCGCAGCCCGCGAGACCGACGACCAGCAGCGTGATCAGGAGCTTGTTCATGCGGATTTCCTCCCCGGCCAGCGACCCAGACCCCGGCCTCCGCGGAGGAGGTCGAAGGCCACGGCGCCCAGCACCGCGGCGCCGTACGCGATCTCAATATATTCGGGCTTCACGCGGAGTTGAATCAAAAGTAGCTGGAGGACCTGGAGAGCGACGGCGCCGAGCAGCGCGCCGGCGACGGAGCCCTGCCCGCCCGCGAAGCTGACGCCGCCGATCGCGCAGGCCGCGATGATCTGCAGCTCGTAGCCGTTGGCGATGGCGACGTAGGCGGAGCCGTAGCGCAGCGCCATGGCCGAGCCTGCAAGCCCGCTGAAGAGGCCCGCGGCCGCGTAGATGCCGCACTTGATCCAGTCGACCTCCAGCCCGGAGAACCGCGCGGCCTCCTCGTTGCCGCCGACCGCGTAGACGTAGCGGCCCCACTTGAATCGGGCCATCAGGACCGAGGCGACGATGCCGAGGGCGAGCATCACCCACGCGGTGTGGCCGGCGAGCAGCGGGAAGAGGAAGAAAGGGCGGCTTTCCCAGCTGACGGAGATGCCCGGGCCGCCGGTCACCCAGTAGCTGATGCCGCGGGCGATCGACAGGAAGCCGAACGTCGCGATGAACGGCGGGAGCTTGAGCTTGCCGACGAGGAGGCCGCACGCGGCGCCGATCATCCCCCCCGAGACGACGCCCAGCAGCAGGGCGACCGGCCCGGAGAGCCCTTTGACCTGGAAGAGGTAGGCGAAGGTGACGGCGGCGAGGCTCATGACGGAGCCCGCGGAGAGGTCGACGCCGCCCGAGATGATGACCAGGCAGGCGCCGACGGCGGCGATGCCGACGAACGAGGCTTCCTGGAAGAGGCGCGGGAGCTGGTCGGAGAGCAGGAAGGAGCTGCGGGTGTTGACCCGCGAGGCGATCTCGCAGCCGAGGAGCATCGCGACGAGGACGATCGCGGTCCCGAATTCCCGCGTTTTCCAGAAGCGCAGAACCATACCCGGGGGCTATGCTACCGGACTGATGACGTTTCTGCGCCGCAGAAACGTCATCGGTCGTACTATACCTGTCCTCCAAGGAGAATCCATGCGCTGCATCCTCGCGGTCCTTCTGCTCACCCTCGCCCAGGACCCCAAGACCGAGCCGTTCGCCAAGGAAATCGAGGCCTTCGAGGCCAAGGACAAGACTGCGCCCCCGCCCCAGAACGAGATCGTCTTCGTCGGCAGCTCCAGCATCCGGCTCTGGAAGTCGACCGAGGCCTTCCCCGACCTCAAGATCATCAATCGCGGCTTCGGCGGCTCCCAGATGGCCGACTCGGTCCACTTCGCCGAGCGCATCATCCTCCCCTACAAGCCGCGCATCGTCGTCGTCTTCGCCGGCGGCAACGACATCAACGCGAAGAAGACGCCCGAGCGCGTCGTCGAAGACTACAAGGCGCTCGTCGGCAAGATCCACGCCGCGCTGCCCAGAACGAAGCTCTACTTCATCTCGCTCTTCCCCAACGTCGCGCGCAAATCCCAGGACGCCCAGTGCCAGAAGGTCAACGAGATGATCGAGGCGTATTCGAAGACCGATCCGCGCCTGGGCTATATGGAGACGGCGAACAAGATGCGCGCGGCCGACGGCGGCCCGCGCCCCGAACTGCTGCGCGCCGACGGGCTCCACATGAACGACGACGGCTACAAGATCTGGAACGAGATCGTCGGAGCGGTGCTGAGAAAGGCGCCGTAAGGATGATTGCCGCCCTTCTGGCCGGCTGCCTCCTCTTCCAGGACGACCCCGGCATCCGCGTGCCCGACGGCTTCGTCGTCGAGAAGATCGCCGGCCAACCTCTCGTCGAGCGGCCGATCATGGCCGGCTTCGACGAACAGGGCCGTCTGTATGTGGGCGACTCCGCCGGCGTCAATCTGCGGTTCGAGGATCTGCTCAAGGGCCCGCCCCACCGCATTCTGCGCCTCGAGGACAGCGACGGCGACGGCATCTTCGACAAGAGCGTCGTCTTCGCCAACAAGCTGACCTTCCCGATGGGTGCGCTGTGGTACCGCGGATCCCTCTATGTGTGCGCCCCGCCGAGCGTGTGGAAGCTGACGGACACCGACGGCGACGGCGTCGCCGACAAGCGCGAGGAGATCGTCACCCGCTTCGGCTCCAACGGCAACGCGGCCGACATCCACGGCCCCTTCCTCGCCCCCGACGGCTGGTTCTACTGGACCGACGGCCGCCACGGGCACCGCATCGATCAACCCGACGGTTCGCGCTCGGAAGGTAATGCTGCGCGCGTGTTCCGATCGCGGCCCGACGGCAGCCAGGTCGAGGTCGTCTGCGGCGGCGGCATGGACAACCCGGTCGAGATCGCCTTCACTGAAGAGGGCGAGCCGCTCGTCACCTGCCCGCTCTTCCAGGCCTCGCCGAAGCGCGTCGACGTCATCTTCCACGCGATCGAGGGCGGCGTCTTCCCGTATCACGAGTCGTACAAGGAATTCAAGCGGACCGGCGACCTGCTGCCCTCGACGCTGGACCTGGGCTGGGTGGCGCCCTCCGGCCTGCTGCGCTGCCGCGGCGACCAGTTCAAAGGGAGCTGGTTCACCGCGCAGTTCAACACCCACCAGGTGCAGCGGCACGTGATCGAGCGCGACGGCGCGACGTTCCGCGGACGCACCGAGGAGTTCCTGGTCAGCGACAATCCCGACTTTCACCCAACCGACGTGCTCGAGGACGCGGACGGCAGCCTGATCGTCGTCGACACCGGCGGCTGGTTCCGCATCGGCTGCCCGACCTCGCGCATCGACAAGCCGCAGATCAAGGGCGGCCTCTACCGGGTGCGGCGCAAGGATGCTCCGCGGATCGACGACCCGCGCGGCCTCCGCATCAAGACGGCCGACACGCCCGATCTGCTCGGCGACCCCCGATTCGCGGTGCGCGACCGCGCGATCGAGGACTGCGCCGATCCCGCGGCGCTCCGGCACTCCTCGAGCGTGGTCCGGCGCAATGCGGTCTGGGCGCTGTCGAGGCACACGGTCCCCGTCCGCGACGCGCTCCTCGATCCGGACGCGTCCGTGCGGATCGCGGCGGCGCACGTCGCCGGCCTGAGCTACGACCGGGCCGCGCAGCCCTCGCTGCGCAAGCTCCTGGCGGATCCCGATCCCGCCGTGCGGCGCGAGGCCGCGACTGCGCTCGGACGCCTCCGGGACCGGGCCTCGGTGCCCGAGCTGCTCGACGCGATCCGCGCCGGCGGCGACCGCTTCCTCGAACACGCCTTCATCTATGCGCTGATCCGCATCGACGACCGCCAGGCGACGTCGGCCGGATTGACGGACACGAACCCCTTCGTCCGCCGGGCGGCCCTGATCGCCCTCGATCAGATGGACCACGGCGCCCTCGCGCGCGAGCAGGTCACGCCGCTGCTCGACCCCGCGAATCCGCCGCTCCAGCAGGCCGCGCTCAGTATCCTCACCGCCCGCGGCTGGTCGGGCGAGCTCCTCGGCCTGATCCGCGAATGGCTCGCGGCGGAGAAGCCCAATCCCGAGACCGGGGCGATCCTGACGGCCTTCGCGAAGGACGCGGGCGTCCAGGACCTGGTCGCGCAGGCCCTGCGCTCGCCGAAGACGTCGACCGAGACCCGCCTGGTCCTGCTCGAGACCGTCGCGCGCGCGCCGATCGACCATCTGCCTGCGACCTGGGCCGCCGAGCTGCGCTGGAGCCTGGACCATCCGGACGAGCGCGTCGTCCGCCAGGCCGTGGCCGCGATCCGCGCCGGCGGGATCGCCGAGTTCGACGCGTCCCTGCTTGCGATCGCGAAGGATACGGGGCGCTCCGAAGACCTGCGGGTCGACGCGCTGGTCGTGGCGGCGCCGCGGCTGGCGAAGCTGGAGTCGGGGCTCTACGGATTCCTGCGCGAGAGCGTGGACCGGGAGAAGCCCGCCCTGTTGCGTCTTGCCGCCGCGCAGGCGCTCGGGTCGGCGCCGCTGAGCAGCGATCAGCTGTTCCGGCTGGCGTCGACACTGGGGACCGCCGGGGCCCTGGAGCTGCCGCGGCTCCTGGCCGCCTTTGAACGCTCGGACAGCGCCAAGGTCGGGAAGGAGCTGGTCCTCTGGCTGGGGAAATCTCCCGCGATCGAGTCGCTGCCGGCGGAGCAGCTGCGTCGGACGCTCCGGGGATATCCGGAGGAGGTCCGCGGCCCGGCGGAGCCGCTGCAGAAGCGGCTGGAGGTCGACACCGAGAAGCAGAAGGCGCGGATCGCGGAGCTGGAGCCCCTGCTCTCGGGGGGCGACGAGGCCCGGGGCCGCGAGGTGTTCTTCGGCAAAAAGGCCGCGTGCTCCACGTGCCACACGATCCAGTCGCAGGGCGGCCGCGTGGGACCGGATCTCTCGAAGATCGCGTCGATCCGCACCGGCCGCGATCTGCTGGAGTCGGTCGTCTTCCCGAGCGCGAGCTTCGCGCGCGGCTACGAACCCTACCTGATCCGCACGAAGGACGGCGCGGTGCTCGACGGCCTGATCTCGCGCGAGACCGCCGACGCGATCTACCTGTTCACCGCCGAGCGCAATGAGAAGCGGGTACCGCGCGCATCGATCGACATGATCCAGATGGGCAAGATCTCGATCATGCCCCAGGGCCTGGATGCCCAGCTCTCCCGGGACGAGCTGCGCGACCTGATCGCCTTCCTGCGCTCGCTCAAGTGAATTGCAATAAGTGACTCCGAGTCCCTGATTACCGCCCCCTTGACGGCCTCCCGGGCGTACCTTAAAGTGGTCAGACCACTGTGAAGAGAAAGGGCGGCGTCGTCACGGGCGTCATGGGCCGGCTCAAGCCGATGCTCACCGCGGGCACCCGCCTGCCCAGCGAGCGCGAGCTGTCGAAGCGCCTCCGCGTCAGCCGCCCCTCGCTCCGCGAGGCCCTCCGCACCCTCGAGCTCATGGGCGTCGTCGACACCCGCCACGGCTCGGGCACCCACGTCGCCGACTCCGGCACCGAGATCCTCAAGAAGCCCCTCGAGTTCCTCCTCCACCTCGACCGGCCGTCCATCGCCGACCTCCACGAGACCCGCACCCTCCTCGAGATCCACCTCGCCGGACGCGCCGCCGAGCGGCGCACCGACGCCGACCTCGAGGCTCTCGACGCCGCCCTCCGCGACATGAAGAAGAACCTGCCGCGGCCCAGCGACGTCACCGACCCCGACCTCCGCTTCCATACCGCCATCGCCGCCGCCTCCCACAACCGCCTCCTCGAGCGCCTCATGAACTGCCTGCGCGAGGCGATCTCCGCCATGATGGAGGCCGCCTGGCCCGGCCAGGCCGACATGAAGGCGTCCTACGACCTCCACGTCCGCGTCGCCACCGCGATCCGCAAGAAGGACGTCGACGCGGCGCGCCAAGCGATGACCCGCCATATGGACGGGATGACCCGGGAACTGCGCGAAGTCGGACTGCTGACGTGACGCGGGTGGTCGCGCTGCTCGTCCTGGCCGTGCTCCCGGCCGCAGCCGCGCAGGAGCCGCCCGCCCCCGACCCCGCCGGCATCGAGTTCTTCGAGCAGAGGATCCGCCCCGTCCTCGTCGAGCGCTGCTACTCCTGCCACAGCGCGACCGCAGAGAAGCTCAAGGGCAACCTCCGCCTCGACACCCGCGACGGCAGCCTCAAGGGCGGCGACCTCGGGCCGTCCGTCGTTCCTGGCGACCCGGACCGCAGCCTCCTCGTCAAGGCGGTCCGCTTCACCGACGACGACCTGAAGATGCCGCCGAAGAAGAAACTTCCCCCGGAGCAGATCGCCGACCTCGAGGCGTGGGTGAAGCGCGGCGCCCCCGATCCCCGCGCCGGCGCCGCGAAGACCGGCGTCGATCCCGCCCGGGTCCAGGCGCACTGGGCGTTCCAGCCGCTGAAGGAGTCGCCGCTCGGCAGCGTCGACGCCTTCATCCGTGCGAAGCTCGTCGCGAAGGGGCTCCAGCCCTCCCCACCCGCCGACCGCCGCACGCTGATCCGCCGCGTCACCGTCGACCTCCTCGGGGTTCCGCCGTCCGCCGGCGAGATCGACGCCTTCGTCGCCGATCCCGTCGCCGACGCCTACGAGAAGCTCGTCGACCGTCTCCTCGCCTCGCCGCATTATGGCGAGCGCTGGGGCCGCCACTGGCTCGACGTCGCCCGCTACGCCGACACGAAGGGCTACGTGTACTCCGACCGCGACGAAGCCCGCTTCGCCCATTCGTGGGCCTACCGCGACTGGGTCGTCCGCGCCTTCAATGAGGACCTGCCCTTCGACCGCTTCCTCATGCTGCAGATCGCCGCGGACCGGATGGTGACCGGCGACGACAAACACGACCTGGCTGCCATGGGCTTCCTGACGCTCGGCCCGCGATTCCTGCAGAACATCCACGACATCATCGACGACCGGCTCGACACGCTGGGCCGCGGCATGATGGGGCTGACCATCAGCTGCGCGCGCTGCCACGACCACAAGTTCGACCCGATCCCGACGCGGGACTATTACTCCCTCTATGGCGTCTTCGCCAGCTCCACGGAGCGCCTGGTCCCGGTGGCCGAAGTGCCCGAGACTCCCGAGGGCGAAGCGTTCTCGGTCGAGCTGAAGAAGCGCCAGGACGCGCTCGAGACGCTCTTCGCGAAGAAGCGCGACGAGCTCCTCGAGCGGCTGCGTCGGCAGACCCCCATGTACCTGGCCGCGGTCACCGAGGTCGAGAAGCTCCACACGGAGGAGTTCTATTCGTTCATCCACGGCGACGACGTCAATCCCGTCGTCGCGCGCCGCTGGCAGCTCTACCTGTTCGAGACAAAGAAGACCTTCAACCCTATATGGGCGCCCTGGACCGTGTTCCAGTCGATGACGGACCAGGAGCGCGGGGAGAAGTGGTCGCCCTGGCTCGAAGCCAACCGCGACAAGCTCAACCCCCACGTGGCCGCCGCGCTGGCCGGGTCGCCGGTCGCGTCGATGAAAGACCTCGCCGCGCGATATGGGAAGCTGTTGAAGGACGCGCCCGCCGATGACGCCGGGAAGGCCCTGCGCGAGGTCCTCCATGGTGCGACGTCGCCGATCGCGCTGCCGAAGGGATCGATCTCCGAGCTCGAATGGTTCTTCGAGGAGGGCAGCCGCGTCGAGGTCGCCAAGGCCTTCCGCGTCATCGAGCAGTGGATCATCGACTCCAGGGGCTCGCCCCCTTATGCCGACATCCTCGAGGACAAGCCCCAGCTCCACAATCCCCGCGTGTTCCGCCGCGGGAATCCCGCCAACAAGGCCGAGGAGGTGCCGCGACAGTTCATCGGCTTCCTCAGCGGACCCGGCCGCAGGCCGTTCGAGGACGGCAGCGGCCGCCTGGAGCTCGCGAAGGCCGTCGCCAGCCCCGGCAATCCGCTGACCGCCCGCGTCTGGGTGAACCGCGTCTGGCTGAATCATTTCGGACGCGGCCTCGTCGCAACCCCCAGCGACTTCGGCCTGCGGAGCGAAGCGCCCAGCCATCCCGAGCTGCTCGACTTCTTAGCGCGGCGCCTCATTGCCGGCGGCTGGTCGACCAAGTCGCTGCACCGCCTGATCCTTCTTTCGGAAACCTACCGGCAGTCGAGCGACGACCGTGCGGCGGCGCGCGCGGCCGATCCCGAGAACCGGCTGCTGTGGCGCGCGAACCGGAGGCGTCTCGACTGGGAGGCGATGCGCGACTCGTTCCTGACCTGCTCGGGCCGCCTCGATCCCGAGATCGGCGGCCGCCCCGTCCCCTTCACCAGTCCGAAGCGCACGCTGTATGGCTACGTCGACCGCCTCAACATCCCCGGCATGCTCCGCGCCTTCGATTTCGCGAGCGTGGATCAGTCGAGCCCCCAGCGGCATCAGACGACGGTCCCGCAGCAGGCGTTGTTTCTCATGAACAGCCCCTTCATGCTCGACCAGGCGCGCGGGGTCGCGAAGCGGGCGGGAGGCGAGCCCGACCGCGTGCGCGCGGTGTACCGGATCGTCCTGGGGCGCGATCCCTCCGACGAAGAACTCCGGCTCGGCAACGCCTTCCTCAG
>DASQOM010000026.1:0-6739 GCA_035644495.1 Planctomycetota bacterium
TGAAACGGATTTCGACTGCTGTAGGCATGGACTCCTTCCCCTCTCTTCTCCGCGAGGAAGTTTACCATGCTGTCTAGCGTCATAGTGCCGGTGTCAAAAAACTTAGTCCGGATAGCTTAGATCCCTCCGGCCGTTCCGTCGTCAGCGCACGACCGTGACGCGCAGGAAGGTGGCGGGGATCGACGTGGCATCCTTGCGCGGGCTCTTGTTCTGGGCGTTGAACAACGCGTCCAGCTCCCGGGCCAGATCCGCCGCCCGGCCGTTCTTCTCCGCGGCTTCGAAGGCGTTCATCGTCGGCCCGTAGTAGGCCCGGAAGGCGGCGACGAGCTCCGACGGTGCGGCGGGAAAGTGGAAGGCGTACGTGTCCCGGATAAAGGAGATCTTCTCCTTCTGGGCCCCCGCGGCCGTGAAGCGCTCGATCACGTTGGCCTCGATCCCCCACAGCATGGGACTCACGAAGCCTTCCGGCGGAGGCGGCGAATACGAGGAGCTGATCTTCAGGATCTGCGCCACCAGCGTCGGATCGTTGGGAATCCAGTTCCCCATGACGATCCGGCCGCCGGGCCTTGTCACCCGGAGCATCTCCTTGGCCACGTCGAACGGCTTCGGCGCGAACATGGCGCCGAAGATGCTGACGACCAGGTCGAAGGTCTGATCCTTCAAGTCGGCGAGATTGGTCGCATCGCCCTCCTGGAACCGGAGATTCAGGAGACCGAGCTCCTTGACGCGACGGTTCCCGGCTTCGACCAGGTTGCTCGCGATGTCCACGCCGAGCACGTTGGCGCCCAGCCGGGCCTCCGGGATGGCCGTCGTCCCGTCGCCGCAGCCGAGGTCCAGCACCTGGAGCCCCTTCGTGATTCCCAGCGACTGGACCAGCGCCTCGCCGCTCTCTCTCATGCTCGCCGCGATGCGGGTGAAGTCGCCTTTTTCCCAGAGTGCCTTGTTAGGATTCGTCGGGGCGCTCCTTATCCTTGGCCAGAGGGCGGACCTGGACCTGGACGGCCCGATCGGCTCCAGACATCCCGGAATCGTTTTCAGGGGGCCTTGGGGAAGCCCGAACTCCCTTCCCCTTTTCCGAACGCCTGTTAACTTTCATCGATCCGCGACCCCAGTCTACGTCCCTAACACACATAAGGAGCCGATATGAAATTCGCGACGCTGACCCTGGCGGTCCTGACGGGTTGCCTGATTCTCTCCGCCGGCTTCGCGCCGGAGTCGACGGGGCGGCTTGACCGGAGCGCGTCCGGCTGGCTCAACTCGCTGTGCGCCGTTGCCGCCGACGACGCTGACTATATCCCCCTGCTCAAGGAGGCGAAGCTGACCCTCGCGGAGGGCATCGCCCTCGGCCTCAAGGAAGCCCGGGAAGGCGTCGCCTACAAGGCCGAGCTCGAGGGAGACCGTTCGATCCACTGGGCCGTCGACGTCGCCCAGGGCAACAAGGTCGTGCAGATCGACATCGACGCCAAGACCGGGAAGGTGGTCGAGTCCGACTCCGAGGTCAACGACCACACGGCGCTGATCGCCGCGGCCAAAATCGCGCTGACCATGGCGATCGAGATCGCGCTCGCGAAGTCGCCCGGCCAGGCGGTGGCCGTCGAGTTCAAGATGGCGGGCGACCGCTGCGTCGCCGAGGTGAAGATCCTGGGCAGGAACAATAAGGTCAAGAGCCTGTTCGTGAACGCCGCGACCGGCGAGCTGGTCGGGAAGCTGGACGCGGCCGCGAAGGAGCCCGTGGGGGACCGCGCCTTCACGGAGTACTTCCCGGTGGACGCGTCCGAGTGGGCGACGACCGGCAAGAATCCGTTCTTCATCCTCGAGCCCGGCTACTTCACGATCCTCGAGGGCAAGGAGGACGGCAAGGACGTCCGCCTCGAGAGCAATGTCCAGAACGAGACGAAAAAGATCGCCGGCGTCGAATGCCGCGTCGTCGTGGAGAAGGCCTTCGAAAACGGCCAGCTCAAGGAGGTCGCCCGCGACTACTACGCGTTCTCGACGAAGACCGCGAGCGTGTACTACTTCGGCGAAGACGTGGACAACTACAAGGACGGAAAGATCGACAACCACAACGGTTCGTGGCTGGCGGGCGAGAAGAACGCCCGGTACGGGCTGCTCATGCCCGGAATAGCCCTGCTCGGCTCGCGCTTCCACCAGGAAATCGCCCCCGGCGTTGGAATGGACCGGCTCGAAATCGTCAGCCTGAGCGAGACGACGGAGGCCCCGGCCGGCAAGTTCGAGCACTGCGTGAAGGTCGAGGAGACGTCTCCCCTCGAGCCCGGCCTCAAGGAGTACAAGCTCTTCGCCCCCGGGATCGGCGTGGTCGAAGAGGGCGGCGCGAAGCTGGTGAAGTACGGGATGGCGACGACGAAGTAGCGCCCCCGGTTTTCAGAAAGCCCCGCCCCCCCGGCGGGGCTTTTTTGTTGAAGGCGGCCCGAATTCCGTATCATCGACGCATGGCCGCCCCGGATCCGTGGATCGTCGTCCGTCAGTGGCAGAAGACCTTCGGCAAGGACGTCGAGTACTACTCCGTGCTCCGGAACCGCGAGGATCGCCTTCTTTTCATGGCCACCAGGTCCTTCGTCGTCGGTGGATTCGAGCAGGACTACAAGAAGCAGCATCGGGCGGTCGACGCGACGGAAGCCAACGCGATCCTTCGACATCCCGAGTCGTTTTTCGCGCGGATGGATTTGTAGAGCGCGCTCAACGTCCCCGCCAGCCCGGGGCAAGCGTCACCATCGCTTCCACCGCCGAGCCGCCCCGGTCGAGCTCGACCTTGAGGCCGTCGGCGTCCTTCGCCGTATAGAGCACCCACTGGACGTCCGCCCACGACAGGATCGGCTGGCCGCCGAAGCGGACGATGCGGTCGCCTTCCCGGATGCCGGCCTTCTCGGCGGGGCTGTTGCGGTCGATGCTCGACACCGTCGCGCGCTCCTTCGTCGAAAGCATGAGACCCACGCGCTGCGGGGTCGGGTACGGCGCGAGATCGCGCTCGGGAACGGGCTCCTTCAGGCTCTCGAGCGACTTCACACCGCCCTCAAGGATGTTGTGGCAGTGGATGCAGCCGTTGCGGCTCGTCACCGCGCGCGGCTTCCCCTTCTCCTGCAGGGCGGGGATCTCCTCGGGTGTCTTCCAGCGCGGCGCGGGCCCCGTCTTCCCCGCCAGCTCGGCCCGGTTGGCCGGCCATTTCCCGTGCAGCTCCAGCGCCCCCTCCATCGCCTTCCGCAGGCCGATCGCGTCGTTCGCCTCGCGCGCGTCGAAGCGCCCGTAGATCGCGCGGTCGCCGTTCATCAGGAACACCACCCAGGTCTGGCGCCAGTCGAACTGGAAGAGCGAGAGGTCCAGGCCGTAGCCCTGGACGACGCGGACGCAGACGAAGCGGTCCATGACTTTCGCCAGGTCCGGGTCCTGGCGGCCGATCACCTGCCGGTCGACGGTGCGGGCGGGCTTGCAGGGCACGCAGCGGAGGACGACCATCAGGGGCTTGCCGGTCTTGCGCGCCTCGGCCAGGCCGGCGTCGACGTCGTCGTAGATCCACTCCCCCGCAAGGGCGCCGTCCCCCATCGCAGCGCGCAGCTTCGCCTTGTCCTCGCCCGGGGTGGATTGAAGGGAAAGGATCAGGAGCAGGGAGAGGCCGATCTTCATGCCCCTATTCTACGCCCGGGACCGCCGCCGGGCGGCGCCCTCCGGATGCCTTCTTCAGGCCAGGATCTTCCCGACGACGCTGCCGTGGACGTCGGTGAGGCGGAAGTCGCGGCCCTGGAACTTGTAGGTCAGGCGTTTGTGGTCGATGCCCAGCAGGTGCAGCATCGTCGCGTGCAGGTCGTGGACGTGGACGATATCCTTCTCGGCGTGGTAGCCCAGCTCGTCCGTCGCGCCGTGCATCAGGCCGCCCTGGATGCCGCCGCCCGCCAGCCAGCAGCTGAAGCCCTTGATGTGGTGGTCGCGGCCGCTGCCCTGCGCCATCGGCGTCCGGCCGAACTCGCCGCCGTAAAGGATCAGCGTCTCGTCCAGCATGCCGCGCCGCTTGAGGTCCGTGATCAGCGCCGCGCAGGGGCCGTCGACCTCCTCGGCCTTCAGCTTCGTGTCGCCTTTGACGTTCCCATGATGGTCCCAGTCGCGGTGGTACAGCTGGATGAAGCGCACGCCGCGCTCCGCCAGGCGCCGCGCCAGGAGACAGTTCGCCGCGAACGACCCGTCCGCGCCCTTCGTCCCGTAGAGCTTCAGCGTCTCGTCGGTCTCGTCCTTCAGGTCCATCAGCGCCGGCACGCTCGACTGCATGCGGAACGCCATCTCGTACTGGCTGATCCGCGTCGCGATCTCGGGGTCGTCGACGGAGTCCAGGTGGATCTTGTTGAGCGCGTCGACGGAATCGATCACGTCGCGCTGCCGCTCCGGAGTGACCCCGCCCGGATTCCCGAGGTAGAGCACGGGCTCGCCCTGCGAGCGGAAGTGCACGCCCTGGTACTTCGAGGGGATGAACCCGCTCGACCACTGCCTCGTCGCGATGGGCTGGTTCTGTCCCCCGCGACCGGACGACGTGAGGACCACGAAGCCCGGCAGGTTGTTGGTGTCCGCGCCCAGCCCGTACCAGAGCCAGGAACCCATGCTCGGCCGGCCGGAGATCGACGTGCCCGTGTTCATGAACGTGTGCGCGGGGTCGTGGTTGATCTGCTCGGTCACGAGCGAGCGCACGATGCAGATCTCGTCCGCGACGGCGCCCAGCTTGGGGAAGATCTCCGCCATCTCGACGCCGTTCTTCCCGAAGCGCTTGAACGCGTGCTGCGGCGCGAAGCACGTGAGCTTCGCCCCCTGCAGCTGCGCGATCGGCTGCCCCTTCGTGAACGACTCCGGCATCGCCTGCCCGTTCATCTCGCCGAGTTTCGGCTTGTAGTCGAAGGTCTCCAGGTGCGACGGGCCGCCCGCCATATAGAGATGGATGATGCGCCTGGCCTTCGGCACGTGATGGAGCGTGCGCCCGCCGGCGTCGTCGGCGGAGGCGCCGCCCGGGTTGAGCAGCGACGCGAGCGCCATCGAGCCGATGCCCGTGCTCGCGCGGCCCAGGAAGGAGCGCCGCGTCATCGTCCGCGCGAACTTCTCGTAGATATCCATCATTCCCTCGTGATCGTCTCGTGCAGGTTCAGCATCACGCGGGCCACCGACACCCAGGACGCCGCCTCGGCCGCGTCGCCCTCCTTCGGCGCCTGGAACTTTCCGACCGTCAGCGCGGTCTCCGCGGCCTTCCGGTCCGCCTGGAACTGCTTCAGGTGCTTCGACTGGACGTCGGCCAGCACCGCGACCTCCGCGTCGCCGGGCTTGCGGGAGAGCGCCCGGCGGAAGGCCCACCCGATCCGGTCGCGCGCGGTCGCGCCGCCCTCCGTCTGGATGCGCTCGGCGAACGCGCGGGCCGCCTCGACGTACGTCGGATCGTTCAGCAGCACGAGCGCCTGCTGGGGGATGTTGGACCGCGCCCGCTCCGCGCAGCACTCCTCGCGGCTGGGGGCGTCGAAGGCCATCAGCGACGGATGGATGAAGGTGCGCTGCCACCACGTGTAGAGGCCGCGGCGATAGGCGCCCTCGCCCTTGTCGTTCTCCCATTCCCGCGTGGGGAAGTTGAGGAACGACCAGTACCCGCGCGGCTGGTGGGGCTTCACGCTGTCGCCGCCGATCGTCTTGACGAGCAGGCCGCTCACCTCCAGCGTGGTGTCGCGCACGGCTTCCGCATCGAGCCTCCAGCGCGACTGGCAGGCGACGAGGCGGTTGAACGGGTCCCGTTCGCGCAGATCCTTCGAGGGTTTCGAATCCTGGCGGTAGACGGCGGACATCACGATCCGCTTCACCGCGTTCTTGACGTTCCAGCCGTCCTCCATGAACTCGGCGGCCATCCAGTCGAGCAGCTCGGGGTGCACGGGCCACTCGCCCTGGGCGCCCAGGTCGTCGAGCCGCTTCGAGATCCCGAGGCCGAAGCACATCTTCCAGAGGCGGTTGACAAAGACGCGGGCCGTGAGCGGGTTGTCGCGCGACGTCAGCCAGGCCGCCAGGTCCAGGCGCGTGGCCCGCTTGTCCGCGGAGGCGATCTGGCGCATGAACTGCGGCACGCCCGGGTTCACCACCTCGCCGGTCGCGTCGAGCCAGTTGCCGCGCGGGAGGATCCGCACCGTGCGGGGGTTGTCGGCCACGCTGACCAGGGAGCGACGTATTCCTTTCTGATAGTCCTCGTGCTTCTTCTCCTCGGCCGACAGCTCCCCGCGCGTCGGCTCGAGCAGCGCTGCAACGGTCCGATAATGGGCCGCGAGATCCTTCTTCTGCGCCTCCGTGCGCTTCGCCGGCTCCGTCGTCAGGATCGTCCGGATTTTCGAAGGGAGCGTCACTCCCGTCGCAGGGGCCCCGTCGTCCGTGATGGAGAAGCGGAAGCGGCCCAGCGTATGGTCGTTCTGGTTGCTGCGGAAGTCGAGCGTGACGGTCAGCGGCGACCCGGGCGCCTGACCGAAGGGCTCCCGGAACTCGAAGACGGCCGCATGGTCCTGACCGGACTGGGGGAGCACGGCCCAGCCCGTGTCCTTCTTGTCGTCGAGCGTCGCGGTCACCGGGAAGCTGTCCTGCGCATGATCCGCGACCGGACGATGGAGCACGACGGCCTTGTCCCCCGATTTGGCCGCAAGCCCGGTCAGCACGAAGTTGCCGTTGCTGCCGCGGCCCGGGCCCGACTTGGGCAGGGTGGGCCACGTCAGAACCTCGAGCCGCA
>DASQOM010000027.1:0-13933 GCA_035644495.1 Planctomycetota bacterium
CCGATCAGCAGGTACGAGCAGAGGCCGACGCCCTCCCACCCGACGAACATCAGGAGGACGTTCGACGCCATCACCAGGATGAGCATGAACCCGGTGAAGAGATTCAGGTACGAGAAGTAGCGCGCGTAGCGCTTCTCCTCCGCCATATAGCTGATCGAGTACACGTGGATGAGGAACCCGATGTTCGTGATGACCAGGATCATCACGCACGTCAGCTGGTCGACGACGAGCTTGTGTTCGGCGATGACGGAGAGCAGCCCGTCTTTCAGGCCGGGGACCTGGACCCAGGGCCCCAGCATCGCGACGATCGGCTGGCCGGCGGATTTGACGCTGAAGAAGAAGACCCACGACAGGACGCAGCTCGCAAAGATGACGCCGCACGAGACGAAGCTCACGACGGGCTTCGGCAGCTTCCGCCCGATGAACGTCTGGAACAGGAACCCGAAGACCGGCAGCAGCGGCACCATCCAGACCATCAGCGGCGAGAACGCGGGCGCCGCCGCCTCCGCGGCATGCGACCCCTGCTCCTGCAGCGCCGAGACGAACGTGTGGAGGTCCATCTATTCCTTCATCCCGTCGGCTTCGTCGACGTCGACGCGGCCGAAGTTCTGGTAGATGCCGATGATGATCGCGAGCGCAACGGCGGCCTCGGCCGCCGCGAGCAGGATCACGAAGATCGTAAAGACATTACCATGAACGCCGCCCGTCCGGGTGTACTGCGAGAAGGCGACGAAGTTCAGGTTCGCGGCGTTCAGCACGAGCTCGACGCCCATGAGGATCGACACCGCGTTCTTCCTCGTCAGGATCGTGTAGACCCCGCAGCAGAAGACGATCGCGGAAAGGATCAGCATCTGCTCCAGCGGATGACGGGAGAAGATCACAGGTCCTTCACCTCCTTCCGCGCGAGGAAGGCGGCGCCCACGAGGGCCGCGAGGAGCAGCACCGAGACGACCTCGAAGGCGAAGAGATACGGCCCCGCAAGGGCCAGCGCGATCGGCTCGGTGACGCCCCGGGTGACGGTGAAGCCGGTGTTGGCGAGCGGGAACTCCCATTCGCGATCGACCTCGTCCTTCCCGTCCTTCTGTCGGCCCAGCAGCCGGACCGTCCAGCGCCACTCGCCCTCCGACAGCTTCTCGAACACGTGGCGATACGGCGCGTCACGTCCGGCAACCGGGAAATTCCTCGACACCCGGTTCGCGCCGGACGTCGCGACGAACTGGACCTGGTCCAGGATCCGCAGCGGATCCGGGCCCTGCGACACGGTCGCGACGACGACGACCGAGTCCTCGTACGCGCCCCCGCCGAAGGCGAGGCCCGTGGCCCCGTCGGCCTGGTACTGCTTGAACGAGACCTCGAAGCTCTCCGCGCGGGCCGTGACGGTGTCGGAGTCCCGGCGCCACTTCGTGCTGTAGCGGACCACCACCAGCAGCGAGAACAGCAGGCAGAGGCACGCGCAGAAGGCCGCGGGGCCGGGCGTCGAATCGTTCGACAGCTTCACGTCCGTGATCCGGTGCGTGAGCATCACCGCGAAGATGATCAGGACGAGGATGCCGCCGACGTAGATCAGGACCTGCGCGCCCGCGATGAAGTCGGCCTTCATGACGGCATAAAGGCCGGCGACCGAGAAGAGCACGGCGAGCAGCGCAAAGGCCGAGCGGACGATGTTCCGGCTCGCCGCCACCGCGACCGCCCCGGCGATGGCCGACGCGGCGAGCACGTAGAAGACGACGTTCAGGACGATCTCGGCGGCGCCCATCTCAGGGTCCCGCCGCCTTGAAGTGGTTCACGATGAGCGCCCACCACTCGTGGCGCGTCTCCAGGATGCCGATCGCGACCAGGTTGATGAGCGCCAGCGGCGTGAGTTTCTTCCAGCAGAGGTCCATGAGCTGGTCGACGCGGTAGCGCGGAAGCGTCCAGCGCAGCCAGATCATGACGAAGATCAGGGTGAAGGACTTCGAGAAGAACCAGAACGCGCCCTCGAGGATCTGGGGGCCCTTCCCCGTGAAGGCGCCGTCGGCGGCGGGCTGCGCCGCGAAAACCGCGACGAGCGCGCCGATGCCCGAGCCCAGCATCGCGCCGACGAACCCGTCGAAGCCGCGCCTCTGGAACCCGTATCCGACGCCCGCGCCGACCACGGTGCCGACGACCAGCAGCAGGGTGCCCGACGCGCTCGGCGCCGGGGGCAGCCAGCCGCCGAGGAAGAACGTGGTCGCGATCGCGCTGACCACGAACATGTTCGCGTACTCGGAGAGGAAGAAGAAGCTGAAGCGCATGCCCGAGTATTCGGTGTGGTAGCCGGCGACGAGCTCCGACTCGGCCTCGGGGATGTCGAACGGCGTCCGGTTGGTCTCGGCCAGCGCCCCGATATAATAGATAATGAAGGCGATCACGGTGAACGGCGGCCAGCGGTTGATGCCCCACGACCAGAGGCCGCCGTAATGGTCCTCCATCACGCCGAACGGCAGGCCCTTCGCCTGCGACGCCGCGATGGCCTGCATGTCCAGGGTCCCGTAGATCAGCAACATGCCCAGCAGCGTGATCCCGATCGGCACCTCGTACGACACGATCTGCGCCGCGGACCGCATCGCCCCGAACAGCGCCCACTTCGAGCCGCTCGACCAGCCGGCCATCAGGATGCCGATCACGACCGCGCTCGACACCGCGAGCAGATAGAGGATGCCGATGTTGAAGGACGCCGGCGACCAGTTCGGCGCGTACGGCAGCGCCACCCAGCAGGCGAACGACCCGGCGAAGACGACATACGGCGAGAGCTTGAAGAGCAGACGATCCGTGTTCGTCGCGATGATGTCTTCCTTGATCATGAGCTTGAGCGCGTCGGCGATCCACACGAGGAAGCCGTGCGGGCCGACCCGGTAGGGGCCCACGCGCGCCTGCATGTGGCCGGCGATCTTGCGCTCGGCGTACGTCGAGATCCCCGCGTACACCGCGATGAAGTTGATCAGGATGAAGCAGACCACGAGGATGCTCAGGAAGGCGTCGAGGACGGGGATCCCCGTCAGCTCGAGGGCCCAGGACGCGAGCGCGATCGGCGTCATGCTATTTCAGAGGGATCCCCTGGTACTCGTCGGGGAACTCGTAGTCCTTCCGCATCGGGTAGCCCGGCCAGTCCTCCGGCAGCAGGATGCGCCGCAGGTCGGGATGGTCCGTGTACACGATGCCGTACATGTCGTAGGTCTCGCGCTCGTGCCAGTCGGCCGCCTTGTGGACGGGGACCAGGCTCGGCACGACGGGATTCCCGCGGTCGAGCTGCACCTTGAGCACGGCCTTCTGGTTCTTGGGGACCGAGTAGAAGTGGTAGACCGACCAGAGGTTCTTCAGGTCGTCCGTGCCGCAGACGCAGGCGAGCAGGTCGAACTGCATCTCCGGATCGCTCTTGAGCCAGCCGGCGACGGGGAGGAGGGCGTCAGCTTTGACGACGCAATACGGATCCCCCGGACATTCGACGATCGACGTCACGCCGTCCGGGAACTTCTCCTTGATCCTCTCGTACACCTGCTTGAAGGCGAGAGACATGGTTGAGATCGAATCTCAAGGGTCCAGTATCAGGAGTCCAGGTCCCGGGGCTCGGTCTTGAGCTCCCCGAGGCTGCGGAGCCATTCCAGATCGCCCTTCACCCAGACGTAGACAAAGCCGACGACCAGGACGACGGTGAAGATCATGATCTCCCCGAGCGCCAGGAGCCCCATGCCCGGCTTCTTGAAGATGGTCGCCCAGGGGAAAAGGATCGCGATTTCGACGTCGAAGATCAGGAAGATCAGCGCGACGATGTAGAAGCGGACGTTGAACTGGATCCAGGCGGAGCCGATGGCCTCCTCGCCGCATTCGTAGGTGCTCAGCTTCTCCGGCGTCGGGCGGTTCGGACGGATGATGCTGCCGAGGGTGAGGGATCCGAAAACAAAGCCGGCGGAAGCGAGGACATAGACGAGGACGTTGGCGAATTCGAAGTACATGGAGTTGGGGCGGAATATACCAAAGGGGTCCGGAGCATGCAACAAAACTCACAGGGCGGACGCGCGCGCCGCCGGAGAATTGGATTGACATTTACAACCGGACGGCCTAACTTATGCCCCCGACCCCTCGTATTCGGAGACAGAATGATTTCTTCGCCACTTCCCGCGGCACCCGCGTCGGTCCGGAAGGCATAGCATGGCGGTGCAGGAACGGGACTACATGAAGGGCGGAGGCTCCCCGGTCGGGCCGTCGGGGGGGGCGGCGAAAATCCTAGACCGTCTCAACGAGATCGGCGAGCGCCACGCCACGGCGATCATCGCCGTCTCCACCGGCCTGATCATCCTGACGGTGCTGCTGTTCGCCAAGTACTTCTACGACAAATCCCAAGTTGAGCGCGCGGAGTCGGAGCTCTCCTCGGCGGAGACCCTCGAGCAGTTCGTCGCGCTCAAGACGAAATACGGAACGACCCCCGTCGCGCCGCGCATCCTCTTCCGCCTCGCCAACAAGTACTATGAGGAAGGCAAGCTGGACGATGCGCGCAACGCCTACCTGGAGTTCCAGACCCGCTTCCCCAACGACCGCCTGGGCGTCTTCCTCGTGCGCGCGCTCAACTCGTTGAAGCGGAATTCGGAATTCGACGCCGCGGGCAAGGAAGCGCGGCTGAAGCAGCACCTGCTTTCGTCCCATCCGCGCGGGATGGCCGATGCGAAGGATCCCCGCCTCCAGTGGGGACCCCTGCCGGAGCCCAGCCCGGTCGTCCAGATCGAGCTGCCGGGCGGCACGCTATCCGCGGAGCTCTTCGAGGACGACGCCCCCAACGCCGTCGCGGCCTTCATCAAGCTCGCCGAGCTGAAGTATTTCGACGGGGCCAAGTGGGACGTGGTCGGCGGCGACGAGCGGATCCAGACGCAGCCGAAGGCGGAGGGAGCACAGGACCTGACGCTGGCCGTCGAGGACAGCAAGAAGCTGCCGGAAGCCTACTCGCTCGTGCTGGCGAAGAAGGATTCCGGGGTTTCCGGCAGCCAGTTCCAGATCCTCCTCCGACCCCTGCTGGAAACCAAGGACGCGACCGTCTTCGGCCGCGTGACCTCCGGAAGCGAGGCGCTCAAGTCCGTGAAGAAAGACGACGTCCTCAAGGCCGTGAAAGTCGTCTCGAAGCGCAGCCACCCCTACGAACCGCAGCCGATCCAGAAGTGAGCGGAGTCATCCCGGAAAAGAGCCCCACGGCGCGGATAGGGAGGGTGTGGCCGGGAGGCCACGAGGGACGCGCCGTGGGGCCAGAGACTTTCTAGCGCTTCTGCGCCAGTCGAGATTTCTCCTCCAGGACCTGCCGGGCGGCTCCGATGCTGGTTCCGATTCCCACGAAATCCAGCCCGTACTTCCCGTCGTGCAGGCCCGCTGAGACGATAACGCCGACGGGCCAGTCCTTCATCGACCATTCCACGGAAGCGGCCGCGAAAAGGTCATGCGAGCGGCGGACCCATTCCGACAACGGCTCGATCGATACCGTCAGCCGCGTCCCCGCGATCGAGAATTTCTTGTCGAGGCCGCGATAGTAGACGTACGCGCCCAGGAGCGGCGGAAGCACCGCGAAGTCCGCCCCGGTCCAGCGGTCCAGATACCAGGCATCATCCTTGATCTTCTCCTCCGCCTGGATCTTGTAGCGGGACAGGTAGGTGCGCCGCAGCGCGTCCCAGAACACCTTTCGCTGATCCAGCAGGAGGTCCTGCAGGTCGGCGTCCTCGGTTCCATTCTCGAAGCCGAAGGAGTTCGCGCGCGAGTCGCCGAAGTTCGCGAAGTAGCGGCGCTCCCGGTCGCCCAGCTGGCGCAGGAACTCGACCGCAATGCGGTCGGGCCGGGAGCCGATGTCCACGTCGAGCATCTGCGCGGTGAGGCTGCGGCCGTCGTCGTCGTCCCAGTTCCGCACCGCCGGGCGGGAGGACATGCTGCTGGTGCAGGTGAAGATGCTGTCGATCAGGAGCTCGGGGCCCCTGAGGAGGACATCGCCCACGTCGGCCAGCGGATCCGGCTCGGCGCGGCGGTACCAGTCGGACACCAGCTCCGCCCGGAACGTGAGCTCATCGCTGAGTCCCAGGGAGCGGGGCACGTCGAGCGAAGGAACAAACGACGGCCGGGGCGCCGGGAACGGACGGGGCCAGACGAACGGCGCGGGCTCGGGGGGCACGAAGCCCACGGGCTCGGGCTTGGGCAGCGGGGCGGGCGGGGAGATGGCCTGCAGCGGTCCGGAATCCGCGGGCGGCGGAACCACCTGGACCACCTCGAGCGTGCGCTCCGGCACCGGAGCGGGAGCCTCGGCCTCCGCGGCCGGCTTGCGCGGCGCCCCGAGGAACATCTCCATCGAGCGGCTGAAGTACCGCTGGAGCCGCTTCTTCTTCTTCGCGAAATAATCGAACGTCTCGTCGGGCGCGTGGAAATCGGCCGCCGACGGGCGGAAGGCGTGGAACACGACATTCCCGACGACGACGACGGCGACGAAGAACGCCCCGAGTCGCGTCAGCGGAAGCCAGTACCGTCTGCGAGACGGGCCCATACAGGCGCCCAAAGTTACTTCACTCCGGTCCGTTACCCGAGGAGACCGGCCCCTGACCCTGGAGGCGCCCCGACGGCGCTTCCAGAAATATTATGATCGGTCGCCTCCCTTGAAACAAGGACAAATTGGAATCCCCGGATGTGACGCGCAAATAGTTTTGTCGGAAATGAGATAAAATCCGGGTTTGTCACCCAGACAGAAGCTGAAAGCGGCGGTAGTCGCCCTCATGGGTCTTGTTTGCACCGTGCAGACCGTGGGCTGGGTGGAGTGCTGCTGCTGCCTCATCTGCAAGCACCACAACGATCCCTGCACGGACGAGTGCAAGAAGCCCGCAGGAGCCGCCGCCCACAGGCGATCAAGCACACGCACGAGGGGGCGGACTATTACTTCTGCGCCCAGGCCTGCGTCGACAAGTTCAAGGCCGACCCGAAGAAGTACGCGGTCCATTGCACGTGCGCCCCCATGAAGAAGGCCTGCTCGTGCGACCACTGCGGCGGGACGACGCCGTGTGATTGTACGAAGGAGAAGGCATAAGGCATTGGAAGGTCCCACCCTGCAAGGCGGAGGAACGGTCGAGAGAAGTGGAGAGGGGGAGAATTCTTCGGAAGACCCGGAAGAAGGGGCCCTCCCCCCTGTCTCCGATTCTGAAGAAACCATGTATTAACCATTAGGCGTCAAGCAGTAAGAGTCGACATCGTAAATGCTCCTTGATGCCTTGCGGCACTTGGGGTATGTTTTCGCTACCTTTCAGGACTATTCATGAGTCAATCCAACTCCCACGCCCACACCCAGAACGGCCACGAAGCGTCCATCGCCGTGTTCATCGATTTCGAGAACTTCGCGCTCGGCATGGAGCATTCCCGCAAGAAGTTCGAGGTCCACAAGGTCCTCGAGCGCCTGCTGGAAAAAGGCAAGATCATCGTCAAACGCGCGTACGCCGACTGGACGCGCTACCGAGACTACAAGACCGCGCTCCACGAGGCCGCGATCGAGCTGATCGAGGTGCCCAAACGCGGCGCCGCCGGCAAGAACTCCGCCGACATCCGCATGTGCGTCGACGCGATCGACATGGCCCACTCCAAGGGCCACATCGACACCTTCGCCATTCTCACGGGCGACAGCGACTTTTCGCCGCTGGTCTCCAAGCTGAAGGAGAACGGCAAGACGGTGATCGGCCTCGGCATGAAGGACTCCACGTCGACGCTGCTCGTCGACAACTGCGACGAGTTCATCTACTACGAGGACCTGGAGCGCACGGCGGCGGGCGTCTCGAACGCGCCCGAGATCAAGGACGACCTCCCGAAGCTCAAGAAGGAGGCCTTCCAGATGATCGTCGACACGATCCTCGCGCTCAAGCGCGAGAACCGCGACACGCTGTACTCGTCGATGATCAAGGATACGCTCAAGCGCAAGAAGCCGCAGTTCGACGAGTCCTACCACGGTTACCGGACCTGGCAGGACCTGCTTGAGGATATGGAGCGCAACGGCGTGATCCAGCTGACGACGGACCCGCGCAGCGGGACGTTCGTGGTCACGGGCTTCGGAAAGAAAAAATAGCGGATCAGCGGCCCTCGAGTTTCGCGCGAAGCTCGGGGGCCAGGTCCGGGCTCGCCAGCGCCCTCGCCTTCCACTCCGCCCCTTCCGGACGACTCCCGCAAAGGGCCGCCAGGAAGTAGAAGGCCCGCGCGCGCTGCTCCGGGGTCAACTGGCCGCTCAACGCGGTCTTGAAGTGCGCTTCCGCCTGATCGAAGCGGTTCATCCCGACGTCGACCACCGCAAGCGGAAAGACGATCGAGGCGTCCTCCTTCGATCCCGGATCCAGCGCGAAGATCGACTCCAGCAGGCCCGCTGCCTCCGGGAACCTCCCTTCCCGCGCCCGCGTCTCGGCGAGGCTCTTCCGGGCGAGGAGGAGCACGCGGAGGAAGCGCATCTCGTAGGCTTCGGGGCGGAACGCGGCCGACTGCCCGCGCGCGCGGCGGAACTGCGCCGGAAGATCTTCCGCGCGGACCGGCTCGGGCCACTCGCGCAGCGGACCCGGTCCCCAGCGGATCAACGGGCCTTCGGCCGCCACCGTGACCGCCTCCTTCTGGAGCACCTGGGGAAGCTCATAATAGCGATGGTCGCTGGACGACTCACCCGCGAACACGATCCTCAGATAGGGCGCCACGAGGTCGACGTCCTTCCTGAAGCCGCGGATGCGCTGAAGATACAGCGTGCCTGCGTAGACGTCGTCGGAGGATGTGGCCAGCAGCGCGTCGTCCGGAAGATTCTCCAGATAGTAGGAAGCCAGCGACTCGGCGAGCGTGTACTGCCGCTGGTCGAGGTCCTTGCGATTCGCGATCACCGCCCAGACGCAGCCGATCAGGGCGACGGCCGCGACGATCTCATAGACGCGGCCGGCCCACGTCATGCCGACCGCCGCGACGAGCCATAAGGGGATCCAGGCGGCCACCATCCAGAAGTCATGCTGTCCTTCGATCCGGAAAAAGACGGTGACGACCAAGACCGGGACCCCCCAGGCGACGACGCCGAAGAGGAGCCTGCGGTTCTCCAGCCAGAGTCTCCAGAGTCCCGCTCCGACCAGAAGCACGCCGACGCCGAGGAAGTCCTCCCAAAAGTAGCGGCCGACGCTCGCGACGCGCGGGCCTTCGAGGCCCCAGGCCCCCTTCATCCCGGTGAACCTCGACCCGACGAGATAGCTCCAGAAGCCGTCGAGCGTGCCGGGGTCTCCGAACTGCAGCTTCGATCCGAAGCGCGCCATGATCGGCAGCAGATGGATCGGCCCCGTCGCGCAGACGGCCGCCAGCCCCGTGCGCCACGCGAGGCCTTTCCAGCCGAGGGCCTTTCGATGGAAGGCGACGAAGAGGATCAGCGCGAGGCCGAGGTTCGTCGCCGACGGATGCGCCTGCCATGACAGCCCGATCAGGACGGCGACGATCGTGAAGTCGCGCGGCCTGCCCGACTCGTCCCCGCGGATCATGCGCCAGATCAGCAGCGTGAGGATGAGGAAGTAGAAGGCGTAGCCCTTCGCGAGGATCGCCGCCGCTCCCACCGTATAGGCGCTCGCAAAGAGGCAGCCGGTCGCCACGCCGGCGATCTCGGCCAGCGGGCCGCCCTCCTCCACCGTATGGAAGATCGGGCCCTTCGTCCGCAGGAGGTCGCGCGCCGCGACCGCGAGCGTCCCCGCCGCGAGCGCGATGCAGAACGACGAGAACAGGTGGACGGCGTAGGTGAAATCCAGGAACCCCATCGCCATCGTCCACGCCCTGCAGAGCAGGACGTAGAGGGCGAAGCCGGGAGGATAAAGGACGCCGAGCTCCTTGACGGCGACCAGGAAGAAGCCCGAGTCCTGCCAGTACAGGTGGCTTCCGGCCGTCGACAGCGAGAGGGCCATCGAGAAGAGGAACGGGATCCCGGGGACGCTCCAGCGTTTCACGGCTGGGAGGCCCGCGCGCGGATCTTCATCATCATGACCTCGTCCGCCCCGTTCCGCTGCAGCGCCCGCTCATAGTGCCGCTTCGCGTCGTCCCTGCGGTTCGCCCCGCGGGCGATCTCGGCCAGGTAGAAATGCGACAGCGTCTCGCGGGCCGGCGAGGGCTCGAGCATCAGCACCCTCTCGAACGACTTCTCCGCGTCCGCCGGCCGGTCGCACAGATACAGCGACAGCGCGTAATCGTACTGGAAGGCCGGGTCGACCTCGAGGGCCGCGTCGATGCTTCGCGCGTGCTCGTACAGCTGCAGGGCCGCCGCCGGATTCTTCTCGAGCAGCGCCTTCACGTCCCGCAGCTTCGGCTGCATCAGCAGGTCGATCAGCCGGTCCTCGTACGGCTCGTATCGGGCCACCATCCCCGTCGACAGATGCCGCATATGGATGCCCCGTGCGCGGCGGCGTCGTCCCGCCAGCAGCGACGGATCCAGCGCCGGCCGGAAGGGTTCGGGCGTCGCTTCGGCCGCGACCGCGGTCTTCCAGAGCACGCCGGCCGGGACCAGCGCCAGGCCCGGACGCAGCCCGTTCGGGTCCGTCGGCCGCTCGGAGTAGACCGGCTTCCCGGGCCGGACGTTGGCATTGGCGAACGCCGTCAGCCCGAGCAGCTGCGGGTTCGTCCGCGTCGCGATTTCCGCGGCGTCGGGCGGGCGCATCCCGAACGCGCGCTCGAGCCGCGCGTCGTACCAGCCGGCGCCGAGGAACTCGCCGTGCACAAGCCGCACGTCGGTCCGCCATCCCTGCACCTGCTGCAGGTACATGGGAATGAACGTGGCCTCGTCGGTGGAGGCGACGAGGACGCCGCCGGGCGGGACGCTGTCCAGGAGGATGCGGCCGTAGGATTCCGCCTCGCCGTAGTGGCGGTTGCTGAGGTCGGCGAAGTTGGCGAGGATCATCCAGGCGACGGCCGTGGCCAGGACGCCGGGCGCGGCGACGCGGACACGGTCGAGGATCCACGCGAAGCCGGCGGCGGTGCAGAGCGAGAGGGGGATATAGGCGGCCACGAACCACTGGTCGAACATCCCCTCGCCGAGGAACACGAACGGCAGGAGGAGCATCGGGCCGGCCCACGCCGCGATCAGGCCGAGCACGGGGGGACGCTCCTTCGCCAGGCGCCAGACACCGAGGCCGAGGACGGCGAGCCCGACGCCGAGAAACTCCTCCCAGATGAAGCGCGCGGCGAGGCCGGCGCGGCCGAGGTCGAAGCCCCACGCGCCGCGGAAGTCCGTATAGTTCGCCGCCCGGAGGTGGGACCACACCTGCGGGATGGTCCGCGGATCGCCGAAGCTGCAGAGCGACCCGCGCTTCGCCAGGAGCGGGAGCACGACGAACGACGGGAGGAAGGCCGCGGCGGCGGCGATCAGGACGACGGCGGCGAAGCCCGGGGCGCGAAGCCCGCGGACCTTGTCGCGCCGCGCCCAGGCATAGGCCAGCATCGCGGGGACGAGCATGGCGGCCGACGGATGGGCGGCCCAGGCGAGACCGAGCACGAGGCCCAGGGCCAGGAACTCTCCGCGGCGCTCCGCGCGGATCAGGATCCAGAGCAGGAGGGAGAGCAGCAGATAGTAGAGCGCATAAGGCTTGGCGAGGAGGGCGCTGTTCCAGAAGGAGTACCCCGCGGCGGCGATCAGCGCCGCGGCAATCGCCGGTCCCTCGGCCGGCGCGTCCGGCCGGAAGCGGCGCAGGAAGGCGCGGCAGGCGAGGGCCAGGAATGCCGCCGCGCCCGCGGCGCAGACGGCGGAGAACAGATGCGCCGCGAGCGTGAAACCGGCGAGCGGCGCCAGGGCCAGCGTCCACAGCTTCGCGACGAGGAGATAGAGCACGAAGCCGTGGGGCGGCGGCACGGACAGCTCGTGGACCGACGTCAGGTAGAGTCCCGAGTCCTGCCAGAAGACGGTGGACCCCAGGGTGGGGATCGACAGGGCCAGCGAGAAGGCGAAGGGGACGAGGGGCACGGCCCAGGCGCGCAGCCTCCGGGAGGCGTCGATCATTCGACGGCTATCTAGCCTTCCGTGTGCCACGAGGACACGCCCAGGAAGGCGCGGCAGCCGGGGCAGTAATAGATCTTCTCGCGGACGTAGATGGTGACCTCGATCTCGGACGTCTTGATGTTCTCCCAGCTCAGCTCGCAGCGGCAGAACGGGCAGATGAAGCCGCCGTTCACGTCGCCGTGAACGCGGTTCTTCACCATCTCGGCGACGCGGCGCGCGCCGGTGGCGGCCGCGGCGGTGCCCCGGCAGCCGCGGCAGATGTCGCCCTCGACGCCCTCGACGGAATTGCCGCAGAGGGCGCACTTCGTCGCCTTCTTCGGAGCCGGTTTCTTGCGGGAGGCCATGAACCGTCCATTGTACGGCCCGCGGGCGTTCCCGGCAAGGCTTGCAGCCGGATTTGTACTTGACAAATTATAAACTATGGAGTATAAAAATCCCGAGTCAGCACATCGGGTTTATAGGAGAGGAGAGAGGGTTATGGCAGACCTGCCGCGCACCGAAACTCTGATCGGTTCCGACGTCTCGATCAAGGGCGAGATGTCCTTCGACGGCTCCATGCGCATCGAAGGTAAGATCGAGGGCAAGATCGTGTCCAAGGGCCGCGTGGCCTTCGGGCAGGGCGCCTCGGTCGTGGCCGAAGTCACCGTCGGCCAGGCGAAGATCGAAGGCACCTTCAAGGGCAACATCACGGCGGCCGAGCGCATCGAGCTGGCCTCGACGGCGCACGTCCTGGGCGACGTCCGCTCCACGAAGCTCGTGATCGCGGAAGGCGCGACGTTCGTCGGCAACTGCTGCGTCTCTCCGGACGCCCTCAAGGTGGCCGAGAAGAGCGAGTTCGTGACGCCGGTCGCGGCGACCCCGATCAAGAAATAACGGCGAGGCTCGATGTCCAAGGAATCGGCACGGCGGCTGATTTTCTGCCCGCGTTGCGATGCGCGACAGGAGATCTCCCGGGTCACGAAGTCCACGTCGTGTCCCTCGTGCCACCGGAACATCATGACCACCGACGTCGAGATCAACGAGTACTGCGCGAAGATCGAGATGTGGACGGCGGGGATCGTGACCGTGGGCAAGAAGGGGACCGTGATCGCCGACGTCCGCGCGGAGGCGGTCGTCGTCAAGGGCGGCGAGATCAAGGGGCCCGTGACATCCCGGGGCCCGGTCTCCCTGGAGAAGGGAAGCCGGATCTTCGGCAACATCACGACGCCGTCGCTGATCGTGGGGGAGACGCAGCACCTGGTGGGCATGGTGGTGGCCGGCCCGAGGGCGGCGGAGCTGCTGGCGGAGATCGAGGAGGCGCTCGGGCCGAAGCCGAAGCCGGCGGGGGGACCCGCGCCGCAGCCGAAAAAGGTCCCGGCGTAATCCGGATCATTCACGAAGGCCCGGTTCCTCGAGCCATCGGGGGGCCGGGCTGTTTTTTTGTAAATAGCGCTTGACTCCGCTCCCCGTCCGGGTGTCCCATAGGGTCAATGTTCAAGGGAGGGGAGACCCATGGACCTTGAAACCCGCCAGCTTGCCGCGTTCGTCGGCAAGACCACCCTGAGAGTCAGGGACATCCTCGCGAAGGCGACCATCCAGCGGTTCGAGATCCGGCGCGGCGAGCCGGCGATCGAACTCTATCCGCACTGGGTGGCGCTCACCGAGCCTCTCGACTACACGAGCGCGTCGCTCGTGTGCGAGGAGCTCAACCAGGCCTTCTGGTTCGACCCCCGCCACTATCACGGCGAGGTCAAGCGGACCGGCGACACGGAGCTCCGCAACCGCGAACAGGTTGTGTATCTCGCGTGGACGGGCACGGAGTACCCGGGCGGAAGCTGCGGCTCGCACTAAGAGCGTATCCCGGTAGCCGATTCTGATGGCGAAGGAACCCTCCCGCGAGGGAATTGCTCGACCATGGAGCCGGCCACGAGCGAGTCGACGAATGCTGCGGGCCCA
>DASQOM010000028.1:0-11476 GCA_035644495.1 Planctomycetota bacterium
CTTCTTCATGTCCAGGATCCAGAGGGTCTTCCCGTCCGCGACCAGGGGCCCGCCCCAGAGCGTCGCGAGCAGGTCGTGGCGCCACACCGTCTTGCCGGTCTCGACCTCGATGCAGTCCAGATATCCGGCCATCTCGACCGCGTAGGCCAGTCCGTCCTGCACGGTGGGCCCGGCGATGCTGAGCCCGAAGGCGTCGCCCTCGATGCGCCACAGCGCGCCGTCCTTGGTGATGTCGCCGCTCTTCCGGGCGTCGATCGCCCAGAGGCAGCCCTTGTCGTTCGTGTCGACGTCGACGCCCACCGGAATGATCACCCGGTGTCCCGCGAAGACCGGGGTCGCGGGCAGCTGGATGGGGGTGGGGTCCTCGCCGGCGGCGAGCGGCTTCTCGTGGGACTTGCAGTTGAACTTCCAGAGCGGCTTGCCCGTCGGCGGATCGAACGAGTAGAGCCAGCCGTCGCCGCCGGGGAACACGATCTGCGCGCGCCCGTCGACCACGGAGTATGCGGGAGATCCCCACGCGCCGCCGACGATATGGTCGCCCGGTGAATTGTCCTGCCACACCGGTTTCCCGGTCTTCCGGTCCACCGCGATGAAGCTGGGCGCCTTCGGATTCGTCACCTTATGGGTCTTGTGGTCGATGGAGTTTCCCGTCCCGACGAAGACGAGGTCCCCCACGACGAGCGGCGACGAAACCGACGCATGCAGCGGGCTGACGCCCAGATCCTTCTTCATGTCCAGGATCCAGAGGGTCTTCCCGTCCTGGGCGGCGACGCAGACCAGCTCGGCGCGATTGCTCACGTAATAGACGCGGTCCTCGGCAACGCAGGCGGTCGACGAGAGGCCGGTCTCGGGCCAGTCGTCGGCTTCCTTGCCGGGGAGCTTCTCGTGGGCCTTCTGCCAGAGGAACTTGCCGTCCTCGGCGGAGAAGCACATCAGCACGCCGCGGTCCCCCTTCACGGCCGGATCCCGCGGCGCCGAGTTGTTCGTGCCGATATAGACGCGGCCGCCGCTCACGGTCGGATTGCCGTAAGTCTGCGATCCGATCTCGGCGGACCAGCGGAGCTTGGTCGCATCGGGCACCGCCGGCAGCCCCCTCTCGGACGAAACCCGGTTCCGATCGGGACGGCCGCCGAACATCGGCCAGTCGTCGCCGCGTGCCGCGAGGGGGGAGAGGACCAGGATGCCGATCACGATGCGGAAGGCGCGCTTCACTTGCCCCCCAGGCAGACCAGATGGGTGAACGTCTTCAGGTAGAGGCGGTCGCCGTCGACGCACGGCGTGCTGTGGCTGCCCTCGCCCATCGGGTTCCGGGAGAGGACCTTGAATTCGTCGGAGGCGGCCAGCACGATCATGTCGCCCTTGCTGGAGACCTGGAAGATCCGGCCGTCCACCAGCACCGGCGAGCCGTAGAAGTTCGTCTTGTCGCCCACGCGCTCCTTCCAGACGATGCGGCCCGTCGCGGGCTCGATGCAGCTGGCGACGCCGTCGTCCGCGATCCAGAACAGCCGCTCGCCCGACGACACCATCGTGGGCACATAAGGAGCGGAGCCCTTGACGGTATAGGCCAGGTTCGACGAGGTGACGTCGCCCTTCCCGCCCAGCTTGACGGCCGCGACGAAGTTGCCGCCGCCGCCCGATCCGCAGCTGCCGAAGACGAGATCGCCCACCACGACGGGCGAGGAGACCGCGCGCTTGTCGAACACGTGCGCTTCCCAGAGCATCGTTCCCGTCTTCGCGTCCAGCCCGGAGATCCCGTGCGCGAAGCTGGTGGTCAGGATCTGGGTCGGCATCCCCTTCCGCTCGAGGATGGTCGGCGTCCCGTACGCGGTGTTCTGCTTCACGCCCTTGCGCGGGCACTTCCACACCGTCTTCCCCGACTTGACGTCCAGGGCCACGATGAAGCTCTCGCCGTCCTGGTCGTTCGTGACGATGAGGTGATCGTCATGGACGACCGGCGACGTGCCCAGCCCGTGCTGGGACTCGAAGGGCCCCAGGTTGACCGTCCACAGCTCCTTTCCCCCGTGATCCCAGGCTTTCACGAGGTACTTCTCGGCGTCCGCGAAGAGGGCGTAGACGCGGTCCTTGTCGACCGCCGGCGTGCTGGACGCGAACGAGTTGAGGTTGTGCTTCGGATTCTTCGAGAGGGCGATCTTCTTCGACCAGACCTCGCCGCCGTCCTCCTTCCGGAGACAGAGGATCATGCGGTCCTTGCCGTCGGGCGCCGCGCTCTCCAGGAAGATCCTGTCGCCCCAGAAGACCGGGTTCGAATGGCTCTCCCCGGGGATCGTGACGCGCCAGCGGAAGTCCTTCTCGGTCCAGGTGGTGGGGATCGACTTGGACTCGCTGATCCCGAGGCCGTTGGGCCCGCGGAAGCGGGTCCACTCCTGAGCCTGCGCCGGCGCGAGCAGGCCGGCCAGTGCGACGACACAGGACCCCAGTCTGAGCAGGTTCATGCTGACGTTACCGATACGCCGCCTCGGCGGCTGCAGACGCAAAAAAGAGGGTATCCGCGGCCGCGGGATGCGTCAAGGAGGGTCCCGTCTTGCACCGGAGAACGAATAGGGGAATACTGGACCGTGAAATCCGTATAAAGCCACATGAAGGACAAACTGGCGGCGATCGCGTCGCTCGTGGTCACCGCCGTCCTCTCCACCTGCTGCACCCTGCCCCTGGCGCTCGCCTCCCTCGGCCTGGGAAGCCTGAGCCTGGGCACCCTCATCCATCCCCTCCGCCCCTATATGATCGGCGTGTCCACGGCCCTCATCGTCTTCGGCTTCTTCCGGGTCTACGGACGGCCGTCGACGCGGAAGAACCGCATCCTCATCTGGGTGTCCGCCTTCGTGTTCCTCGTCGTCGTCGGTACCCCTTATGCCGTCACGTTCGTGCGCGACGGAGACGATCTCCCGGCCGTCGACGAGCCCGGCCTGCGGAGGATCGTCGTCCACATCGAGAACATCGAATTCGCGGCCTGCTGCGAAGGCCCGGCCAAGGAGACGCTCGGCGCCCTGCCCGGGGTGAAGAAGGTGCGGATCAACCATCGGCGCAAGGAGGCCACGCTCGTTGTCGCCCAGGACGCCGAGATCGACAACGCGATGGTGGTCGCCGCCCTGCGGGCGGTGGACCACGTCGGCCACATCAAGACGCCGTAGTCACTCCGCGATGCAGTAGAGCCCCTTGGAGGTGCGGAGGAAGACCTCGCCGTTCGAGATCGCCGGCGTGGAGTTGCTGGACTCCCCGAGATCGTTGGTCGAGAGGACCTCGAGCTTTTCCGGATTCGGCTTGAGGACCACCGTGCGGCCCTTCTTGTCGGTGACGTAGATCCGCCCCGCCGCGTAGATCATGGAGCCCCACGTCTCGCCGCCCGTCGCGCGCTCCTTCCAGGCGACGGCCCCCGTCTTCGGGTCGATGCAGGAGATGACGTTGGGCCCGGTGAACGGCATATAGAGCCGGCCGTCGACGAGCACGCCGGAGCCGATGCTCTGCGGATTCTTGTCGGTGCGCCACGCGCGGTGGGTCGCGGTGACGTCTCCCGAGCCCCCGAGCTTCACGCCGATCCCGGGACCGCCGTAGCCGCCGATCGAGACGACCATGTCGCCCGCCAGGATCGGCGACGAGTAGGACAGGTCGCCCTCGCCGAAGCGCAGGCCCTCGCAGGACCAGAGGATCGCCCCGGTCTCCGGCTCGTAGGAAACCAGGCGGGTCGGCATCGAGACGATGAGCTGCTCCTTGCCCTGGAAGGAGATCACGAGCGGCGTCGTCCAGGAGCCCATGTACTTCTTGTTCTCGTTGTACTCCCCGTCGCCCTTGAAGGGCTCCTCCTTCTCCCAGGCGGTCTCGCCGCTCGACACTTTGAACGCCGCGACGAAGACCTTCTTCTTGGCGGGGCCGGAGTTGAGGAACACGAGTCCCTTGTGGATCACGGGGGAGGTGCCGTCGCCCCACATATGCTCGAACTCGCCCAAGTCGCGCTTCCAGAGCTCCTTCCCCTCGAAGTCGTAGCAGTACAGCCCCGCCGAGCTGTGCCAGACGACGACGACCTTGCCGTCCGCGGCCGGGGTCGACGAGCTGTGCGGGTTGGTGTCGTGCGTCGGCATCGCCTTCCCGAATTCCACCTTGGCCACCCAGAGCGGCTTGCCGTCCTTGCGGTCGTAGCAGCCGAGCGTGCGGGTCTTGCCTTCCTTGTCCTCGGAGCCCGCGATGAAGACTTTGCCGTTCGAGACGATGGGGCTGCCGTTGCCGGGCGACGTCAACGCGACCTTCCACTTGACGTTCTTGTCCTTGCCCCAGGCGGAGGGCGCGGTCTTCTCCGCGGAGAGACCGTCGCCGGTCGGGCCCCGGAAGGCGGGCCAGTCATCGGCCGATACGGCGGCGATCCCCGCCAGCAGGGCGATGCCCAACGTCATCCCGGCGACTTTCATCTCCAGCCTCCTCATTGCTGCCGTCACCCTATGTTACGGGGGCGGGAGAATCAAGTCTCCGGCCTCGTGGACTTCTCCGGCCGCCGGAACGTTGAACGCCGCTCCGGCCGGAACGCCGCTGCCTCTCGCGAAGAGCCGCCAGGGCCCCGGTGGGACGCGGGCGATCTCAAAGCGCCCGTCCTCGCCCGTCAGATCCGAGAGCCAGCGGAACGCGCTGGCCATGCGGAAGTAGCCCGGCCAAGACAGATGCACCCACTGGCCCGCGACCGGTTTTCCAACGGCGTCCAGCACGCGGCCCCGGACGCGCGCGCCCGGCCCCAGCGTCGCCTCGAGCCGCGCCGTCTTCCCCTCCTCCAGCACGACGTCGCGCAGGATGGCCCCGCCGGATTCGGCATGGATCACGAACGTGTTCGCGCCCGGCTTGCCCGACGGCCGGCTGCCGCTGATGAAGTCGTTGACCAGGTCGCGGTGCGGCCAGCCGCCGACCACGAAGCCCGACACCGGCGATCCGTCCGCCGCCTTCACCGAGAGCTCGCAGCCGATGTTCTTCCGGTCCTGGACCACCGGGATGATCAGCTCCTCCTTCGGCGCCTTCACCCCGCGAACGACCGGACACGTGTACCCGCCCGTCCGCACCGCGATCGTGTACGGGCCCTCCTTCTCGACATGGAAGGCGAACGCGACCCGTCCGCTCCTGGGCACGCCGGGGCCCCCGAGGTTGCCCATCGCCCGCACGAGGCGCGTCGACCCGCCGTCCTCATACAGCTCGATCGTGCAGTGCTCGCGCGTCAGCTGCTCCGACGCCTCGAACTGCACCTCGCCCTCGATCGTCTTATGCGGGATCTCCTCGAGGACGACCGGATGCTTCCGCGTCTCGCCCGGGAGGAGCTTCTCCACGAGCCCGCCGGCGCCGGCCCGATGCACTTTGCTCATGGGCCGGATCCGGACGTCGCGGCAGGGCGTGAAAAACTCGGCGGTCTTCCCCTGGAGGAACGACAGCTTGTCGCTCCAGCGGGCGGGCTTCGCGCCGTCGGGCACGGGCCAGTCGCCCTCGACGATGATCCCGCGCTCGGTGATCGTATGATCCTTCCCCGGCAGGCCCTCGACGCTGAGCCGCACGCTCGCGGGCGAGCGGACCACCGCGAAGCGCGCCGTCCGGACGTCCGGCATCGACAGCACGCTACGCGGCATCACGAAGCGCTCGTCCCGCTCCGAGATCCCGACCCACCCGGTGAACGCGTCCAGGCGGCAGGCCCCCTTCGCGTCCGTCTTCGCGGTGACGATCCGCTCGGGCGCGATCTTCACCTTGGGCGCGTGATCGAAGCTCCAGAAGTCCCAGGACCAAGACAGCTGCAGCGCGTCGACCTTCTCCGGATCGAAGCCGTCGAAGAAGAAGTACCGGGGCGTCGCGATGCCGACGACGCGCTCGCCCTCGACGGGCGCGCCCTCCGGATCGCTGACGGCGACGTCCAGGGGCGCGGCTTTCGACAGGGACAGCGCGAGTTCCTTCTCGCCGTCGAGCGGGACGGCGAACCAGGCGATGGCGAGCGAGCGCGCCGGATCGCGCCAGAGGTCGAGTTCGTTGACCCGCACGGCGGGTTTCGACTCCGCGCCGCGCGAGACGATGAGCATATAGGTGGGATGCTTCGACGGACCGAACTTCAGCCGCCAGTCGCGGGGTTGATTCACCTCCTCGCGCCACGACAGCGTGGTCCGCTTTCCGGCCGACACCTGCTCGACCCTGAAGTCCTCGGCGCCGTCCCGCCGCAGGATCACCCAGAATGGTCCCGCGGCGTCCGCGTCGCCGGTCAAAGTCAGCTGCAGCGTCCCGGTGATGGGCGCGAATCCCGAGGGAGCGGATCCTTTGCCGCAGGAGGATAAGGCGATGCCGGCCAGGAGAACGGCGGCGCGCCTCATGTCGGCAGCCCCGCGGCGAGCGCGTCGAGAAACTGGTCGCAGCGGTCCAGGAAATCCCGGAGCTGGGATCGCTGCGCCGGGAGTGCGCCGACCAGCTGCACGATGCCTCCGGAGATCGCCTCCAGCCGGCCGCCCGTTTCCGCCAGCCGGAGCAGCCGCTCGCGCTGCTCCGGGACGAGCACCTTCCGCGCAAAAGCCTCGTCGCCCGTCACCACGATGCGGGAGTCGAAGACGTCGTCCCCCGTCTTGACGACGGGAGCGCCGGCGACGGATGCGTCCGTCGGGGCTTTGTCGTGGAACGAGAGCGACGGCGTCGTCCGGCCGAGGCTGGCCGTCAGCAGAAGATGGCCGCGACGGCCGCCGCCGCCCAGTCCTCCCGCGTCGAACTCGACTTCGCCCTCCCAGCGGGGTCGCTTGAGACGGAGTCCGTTCAGGCCCCAGGTGACGGGAACGAGCGAGGCCCCGTCCCAGCCGAGCCCGCGCAGCAGGCTCGAATGGGCAAGCTTCCGGAAGAGCGGCAGGCCCAGGCCGCAGACGACGAGGAAGGCGACGCCGATCCAGAATCCCATACGGCGGCCGCTACTTCTCCTGCTTCGCGGGCGAGAGCCAGGCCTCGATCCGCGCGATGCGGCCGTCCTTCGGCGGCAGGGTCTTGAGATACTTCGTGACCTCGAGGCGGGCGACGTCCGTCGGCGGACCGGCCAGGAACGGCTGCAGGCCCCGCCAGTCCTCGGCCGCCCTGCGGCGGGCGTCCAGGTATTGTCCCAGCTCCGGATCCTGCTTGGGCATCTTCGCGCCGCTGGTGTGGATGCGCTCGAAGACGCGGATCATGTTCTTCGTCCAGGTCGGCGTCCCCGCGTACCAGAGCTCGAAGTCCTTGTAGAACTTCAGCGAGGTCTCCCACATGCCTTTGTCGTAGGCGCCGTCCGCTCCCTCCAGGATCTTCTCGCCGGGATCCCTCGCAGGAGGCGGCGCCTCGACCTTCGGGAGCGGGACCGGCTGGATCTTGGTGCCGACCGCCATGCCGGGGACCGGTTTTTCGTCGAAGTCGCGTTGAACCTTCTCCGCGACGGTCGATCGGGAGACCGCCCACCAGACGAGGAGGCCGAACACGAGCATCGCCCCGAGCACCGCCAGCGGGAATACCCTGATGTTCTGGGCCATGTCCATCAGCTCGACTGAAGCCAAGCGTCGACCTTTCAGTCCTGTACGGGAGTATAGTAAACTTGTTAAGGCCTTCCCGGGGCCGATTATTCCTGGGAAGGGACCGGCGCAGGGGCGTATAGCATATAGACATCGAAGGAGAACTTCCGTGAAGCAGGCGACCCTGTTGGGGCGGGTGCTGTTCCTCCTGGGCCTGGCCGCGGCCACCCAGATCCTTTCCGCGCAGGCCTCCAAGAAGGAGCCGCCCGGCGCCGTGCCCGACTGGGGCATGTATCGCGGTCCGAAGCGCGACGGCATCTCGCCGGACACCGGTCTGCTCAAGGAATGGCCCAAGGGTGGCCCTCCGCTCGCCTGGAAGATGACGGGCATCGGCGGCGGCTACTCGGGCGTCTCCGTCGTCGGCAAGTTCGGCTACACGATGGGCGAGGACGGCGGCACCCAGGTCATCATCTGCTTTGCCACGGCGGAGGGGAAGATCGTCTGGAAGGCGAAGGTCAGCCCGACGGGCAACCCCGACAACCGCGGCCCCGGCCCGCATTGCACGCCCGCCTGCGACGGCCAGGTCGTCGTGGGCACCGGCTTCGACGGCACCATGGTCTGCGTCCGTGCCGCCAACGGCCAGGAGATGTGGCGGAAGAAGTACAGCGAGCTGGGCGCCGGCGGGATGCCGACCTGGGGCTTCAGCGATTCGCCGATCATCGACGGCGGCATGGTGGCGTGCATCCCCGGCGGATCCAAGGGAACCGTCGCCGCGCTGAACAAGACCAACGGCTCGCCCGTGTGGCAGAGCGGTGAGCTGAAGGACGGGGCGCACTATACGTCGCTCGCCATGTGCGACTTCGGCAACATCCCTCAGTACATCGTGTTCACGCAGAACACCGTCGCGGGCATCGTCGCGAAGACCGGCCGCGTCGCCTGGGAGTTCAAGCATGCCGGCCAGACGGCGATCTGCTCCACGCCGGTCGCCACGAAGGAAGGCGTGGTCTTTGCCAGCTCGGGCTACGGCGTCGGCAACACGGTCTACCAGGTCGCCTTCGCCGGCGGCGCGTTCAAGGCGACGCAGCTCTACACGGGCAAGCAGCTGGAGAGCCATCACGGCGACATGGTCGCGATCGGCGAGCACATCTACGGCCTGGACCAGGGCAAGCTGGTCTGCGTGGAGGCAAAATCCGGGAAGGTCGCCTGGTCGGACCGCTGCGTCGGCAAGGGCTCGATCACGTATGCCGACGGAAACCTGTATTGCCGGGCCGAGGGCGGCGCAGGTTCCGTGGCGCTCGTCGAGGCGGCGCCCGACAGCTACAAGGAGAAAGGCCGCTTCGACCAGCCCGACCGCTCCAAGCTCAACAGCTGGGCGCACCCGACCGTCTTCGGCGGAAAACTGTACCTGCGCGACCAGGACGTCCTGCTCTGCTACAACGTGGCCGGGGCGAAATGATCCGGCCGCTGATCGCCGTCGTCGTGCTGGCGCTCGCGCCTCAGGAGATCGACCACACGAAGGACACGCTGGATGCCGTCAGGGCCGCGCTGGCGAAGAAGGAAGCCGTCCTGGTCGACGTCCGAGAGAAGGGCGAGTGGGACCAGGGCCACCTCGACGGCGCCCTGCTGGTGCCCCTCAGCTGGCTCAAGGCGGAGTCCAAGGGCGACAAGTTCGCGGAGCACGCCGCCGAGAAGCTCCCCGAAAAAAAGGTGATCTACCTGCACTGCCGTTCGGGCGCCCGGGTGCTCCCGGCGGCCGGCCTGCTGAAGAAGCTCGGCTATGACGTCCGCCCGCTCAAGGCGGGCTTCGACGACCTGAAGGACGCCGGCTTCCCCGTCGCCCCCAAGTAGCCGCCGATCCTCGTCACATTTTGCCTCGTTTTCCCTATTTCTCTGCAATGATGCTCCGATCCGCTTCGGGAAGCATAGGGAGAGCGCCATGAACACGATGGACCCGCGCAGCGACGGCCCTCTGCTGGCTGCCTTCCTGGAACGCCGGGACGAAGATGCCTTCGAGGCCGTCGTCCGCCGCCACGAGGCCCTCGTGCTGAGCGTCTGCGGCCGCGTCCTGCGCGACGAGCACGCGGCGCGGGACGCCGCCCAGGCCGTGTTCCTGGTGCTCGCGCGGAAGGCGGGCTCGCTGGACCTGCGGCGGCCCCTGGCGCCCTGGCTGCACCACGTGGCGTACGGGACGGCGGTGAGCGCTCGAAGGGAACGCGACGCGCGACGCGAACGGGAGCGGAATGCCATGACATCGACGACCAGCCGGCCCGAGCCGGAGATCGATCCCGGGACGCTGCGGGAGCTGATCGACCGCGAGCTCGACGGGCTGCCCGAGAAATACCGGCGCCCGCTGATCCTCTTCCACTTCGAGGGGAAGAGCCTCGCGGAGACGGCGGCGGCCCTCGGCAGCCCCGAGGGCACGGTCGGCGCCTGGCTGTCGCGCGGCCGGGAGCTCCTCCGCAGCAAGCTCGTCCGGCGCGGCGCGGGAACGCTGACCGGAGCGGCCCTCCTGGCCTTCCTCTCCCGCGAGGCGTCGGCGTCGTCCGTCGGATGGGGATTCGCGCGCGCCGCGGCACGGGCCGCGGCGGGAGGCGCGGTCCCCGCATCGGTGGTTCATCTTGCCAAAGGAGCCTTGACCATGCTGCTCATCGCCAAGCTGAAGGCGGCCGCGCTCGCGCTGGCCGCGGCCGGCGTCTTCTTCGCCGCCAACGCGGCGTTCCTCGCGGCCGTCCCCTCCACCCCGTCGAAGGCCGCGTCGGCCTCCGGCGGCGGCCCCCTGCCTCTGGCCTCGATCGCCGTCCCCGCGCTTCCGGAGCTCCCGCTGACGTTCGAGCCGTTCGAGCCCGAGCCGTCGGTGTTCCCCGCGAGCACGGACCTGGTGGGCCACTGGAAGTTCGACGACGAGAAGGGCAGCACGACGGCGGCCGATGCCACCGGTCGCGCGCCCGGCAAGCTGATCGGCGGCGCGACCTTCGCCCCCGGGAAGTTCGGCGGCGCCCTGCTGGTCAACGGCAAGGACGCGTATGTCGAGATCCCCAACACGGACGAGCTCGACAAGGTCCAGGAAGGCAGCTATACGCTCGCGGCGTGGTTCAAGCCCGACGGCGTCCCGCCCGGGAAGGACGCGGACAACACCGCGAACTACGGGATCCTGAACAAGACCGGCTGGCACACCGGCTTCCAGTACTCGAACGACAAGAAGTTCACGATGACGCACTGGATCGCGACCGACAAGCCGCTGGAGCCCACCTGGGTCGGCGCCGGCGCCTGGGATCAGGACTACGAGCCCGGCGAGTGGTACCACCTGGCCGGCGTCGTCGACCGCGCGGCGGGCACGGTCACGCTGTACCTGAACGGCGAGTCGAAGGGTTCGGGCGAGTTTGCGGCGAACGCCGCGACGCGGAACTACGAAAAGTCGACCTGGAAGATCGGCCTGGCCAGCCCGGGAGCCGAATCGTACGCCTGGCCGGCCAAGGGGTTGATCGACGACGTCCGCATCTACGGCCGGGCCCTGACGGCGGCGGAAGTGAAGGGAATTTCCGATGGGAAGTGACGCTCTCCGGGGCAGCCGCGCTATGATCAGAGGGAATGGTCGCGCGAAACCGCTTTCTGATCGGGCAGATTGCGATTGATCTCCACCTGGTCACCCGCGAGCAGCTGCAGGAGGTCGTGGACTATCAGGCCGGGCAGGTGCAGGCGAAGCCCATCGGCACCCTGCTGGTGCAGCACGGGATCCTGACGGAGACCCAGCTGGCGACGGTCCTTACGGAACAGAAGCGCCGCCTCCAGGAGCCCCTGCCCCACTCGCCGAACGCGGCGGGCGCCGTCGCCTTCGGCCGCCTGGCGGTGGAAGGCGGCCACGTGAAGGAGGTCCACGTCAACGAGGCCCTGCGGGCGCAGCAGGATCTGGCCGACCGCGGCGTCCGGCGCCGCCTGGGCGAACTCCTCGTCGAGGCGGGGCACCTGCAGGCGGTCGCCGTCCCCGGCCTGCTCAAGAT
>DASQOM010000029.1:0-14201 GCA_035644495.1 Planctomycetota bacterium
TGCTCGAATTCCACGCCCCCGCGATCGCGAGGACCCGGGTCCTCGTCCAGTTCGACCGCTCTGGATGATGGAGGAGCTCCGGGCCGAAAAGGGCCATGTCACGCTGTACAACCGGCCCGACCTGGTCCCCCGCCTCGCCGCGCATTTCACCGGGCCGTTCCGGGAAACCGCATCCCTGTCCTGGTCCCATCTCATGCGCAACTCGCCTCTGAAGGACTGGGGCGAGCGCCTCGCCGACACCCGCGTCGATTTCCTGGCCTGGAGCCTGGACCATCCCTACGAAAGCCCGCTTCGAGCGATCTCGTCGACGCTGCCGCCGTCCGAGGACCTGCACCGCCAGCGGCTGGTGCGCTGGGACGAGCATCCCACCCTGCCGATGGACTCCTCCTGGAGTTCGCCCGACGAGAGCGAGCAGTGGAAGGCGTTCCGCCGAATCCTCTCCCTGCTGGAGCGCCGCGGCAACCGCGTCCTCGTTGTCCTCGGGCCGATGAACGAGCACATGATGGACATCCCGACCCGGACGGCGTACGGGAAACTCAAGGCCGCGCTCCTGGCCGACCTGGCCAAAGACGGCGTTCGGGTCTTCGCCCCGTCGCTGCTCGACTCGGCCCACTACGCGGACATCTGCCATCCACTGGGGCCGGGATACGACTCCCTCGCACGCGAGCTGCTCCTGAAGGAGTCGGCCTGGATGCTCGGCCTGGACGAGACGCGCTAGACGTTCAGGCGCAGCAGCGGCACGGGTCCGCCCCGCCCGTCGAGGTGGAACTCGCGCACCGCATGCACGAACGGCGGCAGCGTCACCCCCATATACTCCGCGCTCCCCACCGACTCCAGCCGCTGCAGCGCTTCGCCGGCGAGCCGTCGCGGGCCATCGGTGGATCCGACGTGCCGCCTCAGGTTCGCCGCCGCGACCTGGATGATGCCCTGGAGGAACTGGGCCTCCGTGCCCTGGTGACCGGTCTGATGCCAGAGACCCTCGAGCGCTTCATGGCACTCCCACCAGTAGGCGTAGTTGTAGAGATCGATGCCGTGGAGATACACCCCGTTCTCCCGCCAGCGCTCCGGATCGATGCGCGGAGGCGGGACTTCGACCGTCCCGTAGGCATGCCCGCGCGGGTCCCTCCGGGGATGGGGATTCAGCCCCGCGACGAAACGGTAGCGGGGAAACGGCAGCGGCGAATACCGGGGCCACGTCGGATCCGGGGCCGTCGGCTCGACAATCGACATGCGCCGATGATACACTTCGAGGGGTGATGAATCGATGAGATGGCTGATCGTCACCGCGGACGAGCTGGGCCTGAGCTCGAAGCGCAACCAGGGGATCGTCGATGCCCACTCCAAGGGCATCGTCACCTCGGCCTCCATGCTCGCCTACGGTCCGGCCTTCCGGGAGGCCGTCCAGATCCATAAGGCGCTGCCCTCCCTCGACCTCGGCCTGCACCTCAATCTCAGTGAAGGCGAACCGCTCGTCCTCGGTCACAAGACGCTCGTCAATGAGGACGGCGTCTTCTGGGGCCGCCAGGAGACGCGGCGGCGCGCCCGCGAATCCCTCTTCGATCTCCGCGAGGTCGAACGCGAGGCCGACGCCCAGGTCGACACGCTCAAGTCCGCGGGCGTCACGGTCAGCCACCTGAGCGCCGTCGACCACATCCACATCCGCGGCAACCTCGCTTCGGCCCTGGCCCTCATCTGCAAGAAGCACGGCATCCGATGCTTCCGCTGTCCCGCCGACAAGGTCCGCCCACCGTCCCTCAAGCTCGACCCCGAGCGCCTGGCCGCCGTCGAGGAGTACCTGCAGTCCGCGCTCAATTCGGTCAGCACCTACGCGCAGCAGCGGTTGCGGTCGACGGAAAACTTCGGCGGCGCGGCGCTGACGGGACACCTGACGCCCAACCTGCTGGTCGAAACGCTGCGCTCCCTGCCCGTCGGGCTGACGGAGCTGATGGTCCATCCCGGCGTCGCCGCGTCGGCGTCGGGCTTCGAAGGCCCGGACCGCCAGGTCGAGCTGAAGGCCCTGACGGATCCGCGTCTCAAGCCGCTCCTCAAGGAGCTCGGCATCGGGCTCACCCACTTCGGCAAGCTCTGAACGGAGTTCTTGCCGTCGGCCGCCGCGACGTATAGAATCTCGGCCATCCAATCGACCCTGTGAGGAGATTGCTCCCATGAGATTCACGACTCTGGCCCTCGGCCTCGCGCTTCTGGCCGCCTGCGACAACAAACCGTCCACCCCCCCGGTCGCGGTGGATACGGGAGCGGTCGGGACGCCGCCCGCCGCGGCCGCCGAAACCCCCAAGGGGGAGTCGACGTACTACTTCGGCATCCGCGAGTCGCATACCAACATCACCTTCCAGTCGAAGAACGACCTCACCGACATCCTCGGCGCCTCCCGGAACGTCGTCGGAAGCGCGACGATCGACTTCGCCGCGAGCAGCGGCAAATGCGATCTGAGCGTCCCCGCCGCCACGCTCAACAGCGGCATGGCCGACCGCGACCGCGCGATGATGGGCCCCACCTGGCTCAACGTGAAGCAGTTCGCCAACATCGAGTTCAAGAGCGAGAAGGCGACGCTGACGGACAAGCCGAACGGCTGGACCATCGCGGGAAAGTTCACCCTCCGCGGCGTCACCAAGGACCTGACCGTGACCGCGGAAGTCCGGCCCCTGGGCGCCGACTACGGCAAGAAGCTCGGCTTCGGCGACGGCCCCGTCGTCAAGGTCAAGACCGCCTTCAAGGTCAAGCTCGCCGACTACGGCATCGAGATCCCGGCGACCGCCGTCGCCACCGTCCAGCCGGAAATCTCGATCACGATCGACATGTGGGGCAGCACGGTGAAGCCTGCGGCTTATGTCGCCAAGGCCCCCGCCGACGACGAGGCCCCGGTCAAGGTCGCCCCGAAGCCCAAGGTTTCCGACGAGGGTATCGAGGGCGTCAAATACGTCTTCGGCAAGAAGGAGCAGCTCGCCCAGATGACGGCGGTCTCCGAGACCGACGTCGAAACCATCACGACGAACACCAAGGCCGTCGCGGGGGTGCTCGGCTTCGACAAGGCCAAGGGCACCGGCATGGTGCGCCTGGCCGTCCCGGTCGACCAGCTCCGCACGGGCATCGACCTGCGCGACCAGCACCTGCGCAGCGCCGGCTGGCTCGACGCGGCCCAGTTCAAGACGATCGAGTTCGAGTCGACCAAGGCCACGAAGAAGGACGACAAGAACTGGACCGTCGAGGGCAATTTCACGATGCACGGCGTGAAGAAGCCGATCACGGTCGACGTGGTCCTCCGCGAGATCCCGCTGGAGCTCATCAAGAGCTCCCATTGGGGCGAGACGCCCGGCCTGGGCTTCACGAGCAACTTCAAGGTCAAGCTGTCCGACTTCGGGGTCAAGATCCCCGAGCAGGCGGCGGCCAAGGTCAGCGACGAGCTGAAGATCAGCATCAACCTGGTCGCGCTGCAGAAGGAATAGGATGAGCAAGGCCCTGCTGATCCTGGGCGGGCTCGCGCTGTTGTTCGCGGCCCTCGTCTATCCCGTCGCGGCCGTCCTCTCCGGTCAGGCGGTGGAGGCGTACGTCATCGCGGGCAAGGACCCGGAGGCGATCAAGATCGACCAGCAGATCTTCGAGCCCCCCAAGGGCGCGGCGAAGGACTCCAAAGCCTACCGCGACGCCGTGATGGAGATCTACGGCAGCCGCGCGGACGAGCCGACCAGGGTCCTCTTCGTGCCCGCCGAGAAGTTCCGGCGTCCGGCCGAGCTGCCCACGCTGGTGCTGCTGCCGGTGGACAAGCAGAAGGGGGAGAATCCGCTGCAGGTGAAGACGGTCTACTTCTTGGCGCAGAAGACGGCGATCGGCGCCGCGGGGGTGGGCGCCCTCCTGCTCGCGATCGGCTTCTTCACCCGCAAGAAGCCCATAAAGTAACCTGGTTACTTTTGGGCGCTGATCAGGACGAGGTGCTCCTGCTTCGGGGGGCCGCCACCCCAGTCCTTCCGGCCCTGGGAGGCCATCGCCGCGACCTTCCCGCCCAGCTTCGGCATCAGCTCCGTCAGGAACTGGTCGGCCTTCATCTGTTGGCCGTCGCCGATCATCAGCACGATCTTGCCGGAGGGCGACAGCGACGCGAGCAGGTTTTTCATGACCCGCTCCATGTCTTCCTTGTAACGGCTGGCGTCGCGACGCGACCCCAGCTCCCGCGCCTCCGCAAACGCCGGGTCCTCGTCGAAGATCGGATAGCGCCGCGCCTGGTGGCGCGAGTAATCGTAGACGCCGGAATAGGGAGGCGAGGAGAGGACCAGGTCGACGCCGCCCGCCGGCAGCAGCGCGACCCGCGCATCCTCGCGGCGCAGCTCCGGCTCGACGAAGGCGACCTTGCGCTTGTGGAGATCCGAGCTCAGGAGCAGCAGCCCCTTGGTCAGGTCGGCGCTCTTGTCGCGGAACCAGCGGAACGCGGCCCCGCGCGGCCTCGGCCGGAAGTGCTGGTCCTGCTTCACGTTGCTGTCGCTGATCTGCTTCGACAGCTTGATCAGCACCGAGGACAGCAGCACCGTCAGCATCCGGCGCAGCACCGGCTCCTCCTGGTCGATGAGGAGCTTCAGCACCACGATCTCCCGCAGGGTGTGCGGGTCGTACCACTCCAGCTCCGCCCGCGCCCAGGGCGGCATCGTGATCTCCTCTTCCACGAGGCTGAACCCCTTGTTGGCCACGCGGTGCGCGGCCGCCTCGACCTTGCGGCTCTGCTCCGGCAGCCCGACCCGCGTCCGCGTCCAGGCGATCTCCAGCGGTACTTTGGAGATGTCGCAGCCGATGAAGCGCCGACCGACGCGGACCGCTTCGACGGCCGTCGTTCCGGACCCCACGAAGGGATCGACCATCAGCCCGCCGGGGAATGCCTCCAGGGCGCGACGCGCAGTTTCCGGATGCAGCCGGGCGGGATAGGCGTGGAACCCGTGGGTGAACGGAAGCTTCGCGTCGGGATCGACATTCAGGCAATGCGCCAGCGAGGCGGACAGCGCGGGATCTCCGGACGTGCGGCAGCGCCCGCCGGTGGCGCTCAAGCTTCTTTTGCGACCGTCCATGGGGTTTGCTAAGGTGGCGCGCCGATGAAAACGACCGCTCGGACCGCCTGGCTCCTCCTCCTGGGGGGCTGCATCATAGCCGAATCCGCTCCGCCCGCAAGGTACGAATTCGAAGAGCCCCATATGGGGACCACGGTCCGCGTCGTCTTCTACGCGACGTCGCCCCAACAGGCGGAGGCCGGCCGCAGGGCGGCGTTCGCCGTGATGAAGGACGTCGACGACCTGATGAGCGATTACAAGCCCGACAGCGAACTCAGCCGCCTCAGCGCCCGGTCAGGCCAGGGACCCCAGCCGGTTTCCCAGGCCCTCTTCGACGTCCTGGCCGAATCCCTTCGCACCGCCGAGCTTTCCGACGGCGCGTTCGACATCACCATCGGCCCCCTGGTCCGCCTGTGGCGCAAGTCGCGAAAGACCCTGAAGCTGCCGTCCCCGGAGGAGATCGCGGTCGCGAAGGCCCGCGTCGACTGGCACCAGCTGCGCCTCAATCCCTCCGCCCGCACCGCCGAATTGCGGAAACCGGGGATGACCCTGGACCTGGGCGGCATCGCCAAGGGCTATGCCTGCGACAAGGCGCTCGCCGCGCTGAAGGAGCACGGCATCGCCCAGGCCCTGGTGGACACGGGCGGCGGCATGGCCCTCGGCGATCCCCCGCCCGACAAGAAGGGCTGGCGCATCGGCATGCTCGGCGACTCGTCGAGGATCCTGCTGCTGTCGAACTGCGGCGTGTCCACCTCAGGGGATACGGAGCAGTTCGTCGAGATCGACGGCGTCCGCTATTCCCACATCATCGACCCGGCCACCGGCCTGGGGCTGACCAACCGGGCGATGGCGACGGTGATCGCGAAGGACGGCCTGACGTCCGACGCGCTCGACACCCCGATCTGCATCCTGGGGGCCCAGCGGGGTCTGAAAATGGTGACCGCCGAGGGGGCGGAGGCCTGGACCCGCTGGATCGAGGACGGCAAGCGCCAGCACGCCGAGACCCCGGGCTTCTCCCGCCACGTCGCCCCGGCCGAGGAATAAAACAGACGGTCTGTTGGATTCCTAGCGCTCGGAGACGCCCGGGAGCGGGGCCGGACGCGCGACGTTCGGGCCGAACTCGTACTTCGGCGGGCTCAGATCGAGATCCGAGGCCATCATCTCGTCCCAGGTGACCACCTTCCCCGTATACGCCGCCTCCCGGCCCAGGATCGCCGTCAGCGTCGAATGCGCCACGTGCTCGCATTCGTTCAACGGCTGTCCGTTCCGGATCGACGCGATCAGGTCCGCGTGCTCCTGGACGTAGGCCTTGGCGATCGAGATCTCCCCGTCGAACTTCCACGGCTTCTCGCCCTTGATCTCGGCCTTGTAGACGTCCGCCTCGCCCTTCGTCCCGATGAAGTACGCGCCGACGTGATTGGCGACGTTCGCCATCTGCCGGCACATGCTCATGACGTGTTTGCCAGCGGCGTACTCGAAGTCGATCGTGAAATGGTCGAACACGTTGCCGAACTCGGGCTCGACACGGACCTGGCGGCCGCCGGTCGCGACCGCCTTCACCGGATGCCCGCCCATCGCCCAGTTCGTCACGTCGATCGTGTGGATGTGCTGCTCGACGGGCTGGTCGCCCGAGAGCCAGTCGTAATAGATCCACATCCGCAGCTGGTACTCCATCTCCGTCATCTCGGGCTTGCGGTCGCGCTTCCACAGCGCGCCGGCGTTGTAGTACGCGCGGCCGCCGAGGACGTCGCCGATCTGCCCGTCCTGGATGCGCTTCATGGTCTCCATGAAGCTCACCTGATGCCGGTACTGCGTGCCGGCGACCACGGCGAGCTTCTTCTCCGCCGCCTTCTTGCCGAGTTCCAGCACCTTCTTCACGCCGACGGGGTCCACCGCGCAGGGCTTCTCGATGAAGCAGTGCTTGCCCTTCTCGATCGCGTACGCGAGGTGTATCGGGCGGAAGCCGGGCGGCGTCGCGAAGAGGACGAGGTCGACGCCGCTGTCGACGACCTTCTTGTAGGCGTCCCAGCCGGTGAACACGTTGTCCTCGCCCACCTTGTAGCCCTGCAGCTTGCTCAGCGTGCGCTGCGAGCCCTTGATGCGGTCGGGGAACATGTCCCCCATTGCGGTGAGCTGGATGTTCGGGGACGAGGCGAGGCAGTTCTCCGCGGCGCCGGAACCGCGGCCGCCGCAGCCGACGAGGCCGATCTTGATCGTCGTCTCCTGCCCGCGGGCGTGCACGAGGGGGACGGTCGACAGGAACGCGGCCGTGGCGGCCGTGCCCGACTTCACGAAATCGCGCCGCGAGAGGGAATCCGACATGCTGGCAATCCTCCGTCTAAAAAAGCGGGCGCCGGGACCCTCGTCCCGACGCCCCGCTCCTGTTTCCTTGATACGCTGCCGGTCGCCGCCGGGTCTCGCCGACGACTAACCCTTCTTGCCGGGCATCCACACCGGCGGAGGCGGCAGCGAGCCGTCCTCCGACTTCGGCGGGGTGAGGTCCAGGTTCGAGTTCAGGAACGCGTCCCACTGGATGTTCTGGCCCGTGTGAGCCGCCTCGCGGCCCATGATCGCCGTCAGCGTGCTGTGGGCGACCTGCTCCGCCTCGTTCAGCGGGTTGCCGTTGCGGATGCTGTTGATCAGGTCCGTGTGCTCCTGCACGTAGGGCTTGTTGTCCCCGCCCTGGAACTTCCACTCGTTCTCGCCGCTGATCCAGGTCGCGCCGTTGCTCTTGCCCTTCGTGCCGACGACCGCCTCGCTCACGTTGCCCGGGGTCCCCGGCCAGTGGCGGCACATGCTCAGCACGTGCACGTCGTTCGCATACGTGAAGTCCACACCGAAATGGTCCCAGCCGTTGCCGTACTCCGGCTCGACCCGGACCTGCTTGCCGCCCACCGCGACCGCGCTGATCGGGTGGCCCTTGAGCACCCAGTTCATGACGTCGAGATTGTGGACGTGCTGCTCGACGATGTGTTCGCCGCACAGCCAGGTGTAGTGGTACCAGTTGCGCAGCTGGTACTCCATGTCGGTCTGGCCTTCCCGGCGGGGGTTCCGCCAGGGGGTGTCGCCGTTCCAGTACGCGCGCGCCGCGACGACCTCGCCGATCGCGCCGTCGTGGATGCGCTTGATCGCCTCGTTGTAGGACTTCTGGTGCCGGCGCTGCGTGCCGGTCACGACCGCCAGCTTCTTCTCCTTGGCCTTCTTTCCCGCTTCGATCACCTTCCGGATGCCGACAGGGTCGACGCCGACCGGCTTTTCGAAAAACACGTGCTTGCCCGCATCGATCGCCGCCGCGAAATGGATCGGGCGGAAGCCGGGGGGAGTCGCCAGGATGACCATGTCGACGCCGCTGTCGATGACCTTCTTGTACGCGTCGAAGCCGACGAAACAGTTTTCCTCGGTGACCTTGAAGCCGTCCTTCTTGGAGAGGTTCCGCTTGCTGCCCTCGAGGCGGTCCTTGAACATGTCGCCCATCGCGACGAGGCGCACGTTCTGGGAGGACTCCAGGCAGTTCTCGGCGGCCCCGGTGCCGCGGCCGCCGCAGCCGATGAGGCCGACGGAGATGGTCTGCTCCTGGCCGGCGGCGTACACGAGCGGGGCGCTCGCGAGGAGCGCGGCCGTGCTGCTGCCGGCTTTGACGAAGTCGCGTCGCGACAGTTTGTTGTCCATCCCGAGTTCTCCTATTTGATCGCGTTCCAGCCCTGGGGACTGACTATAGTACGACCGACCCGATCCCGCGAAGAGAAATTCACCCTGCCTGCGAGGCGGATTCGGCAACCGCTACTTGACGCGCTTGATCACGTGAAGTCCGTAGGGGCTGGACTTCGGATCGTAATCCGCCAGCCCCACTTCGCCGACCCCGATGCGGAATCCGACGTTGCCGAAGGCCGGCACCATCTGATCCCGCCGAGACTCCCCCTGCGCTTCCTGGATCCCGGCGTTCACGAGCGTATAAGTCCCGTCGCCGGGATCGTTCGAGTAATCCTTCATCATCTTGTCGAAGTCTTCGCCGCCTTTGGCGCGGTTGACGACGTCGAAGGCGAGCTTCTCCGCCTCGGCGCGCGTCCGGGTCTGCGACGAATCCTTGGCCCCCGCGAATGCGATGAGCACGTGCTTGAGGGTGATGACGGAAGGCTCTCCGTTCGAAAGCTTCTCGGGGCGCGCCCCCGACGCGCCCGAGCCGCCCGGCGCCGACGTGAGCGCAGGCGGCAGGGCTTCCTGCTTCCCGCAGGCCGAGAGCAGCGACAGCGCAACGACGAAGGCGGCAATGTGTTTCATGAATGAGGGTCCCCGAGAAGCGCCCATCCTAGCACACCGGAGCGAAGTTCGCTAAAGTCCTAATCATGATCGGCAGGATTTCTACGGCGCTGACGCTCTCCGTGATGGTTTCCTGCGCGGTGCCTCCGCCCGTCCCTCCCCCGGCGGCGCCCATCAGCCTGTCGCCGTTCCGCGCCCCCGCCGTCCCGCTCTTCGTCCAGTCGCCGTATCTCAACGTCTGGCTCTGCGGCGACCGCCTTGCCGACGAGGCCCCCAAGCTCTGGAACGGCCAGGTCAAGGGGATGGCCGGGATCCTCAAGATCGACGGCAAGGCCTACCGCTTCCTGGGAATGCCGACCTCCAGCCTGCCGGCGCTTCGGCAGGACAGCGTCCGGATCCTTCCCACGCGCACCGTTTTCGAATTCTCGCACGAGGACTTGAAGCTCACCCTCGAGTTCCTCTCGCCCATGGATCCGCGGGATCTCCGGCTCCTCTCCCTCCCCGTCGGCCTGCTACGCGCCGAAATCTCCGCCACGTCCCCGCACAGCGTCCAGCTCTACGTCGACATCACCGGCGAATGGGCCGTCGGCTCTAGCGACCGCCGCATCACCTGGGACGGCCTCTTCCGCATCCGCCCGTCGCAGCCCCGCCTGTTCCGCGAAACGTACAACTATCCCGACTGGGGCGAGGTGCACTGGTCGCCCGTCGAGCCCGCCGCCTCCACCTACGGCGTCCACCAGGACGTCCGCAACGCCTTCACGAACGGCGGCAGCCCCCAGCGGGATACGCGGTATCCCCGGGCCGCCAACGACGACTGGCCGGTCTTCGCCCATTCGTGGGACCTCGGCAAGGTTCAGACCCCCGTCGTCCGTCGCCTGATCCTGGGCCACATCCGCCGGGAAATCGTCGACTATTTCGGCACCGTCTGCCCGGCGTACTGGACGCGCCACTATGCCGACGGCGGGGCGCTGGTCGCCGCGGTGGCGTCGGAGTTCGAGTCGATCTGGACGCGCGCGGCGGCCGTCGACGCCGAAGTGATCTCGCGGGCCCATGCGTCCGGCGGCCCACCCCTGGCCTGCCTGGCGTCGCTGGCCTTCCGCCAGTCGTTCGCCGCGAATGAGCTCGCCCTCCACGGCGACCAGGTGTATTACTTCTCCAAGTCGATGGACATCTCCGCGCCGAGCGCGATCCAGAGCCTGGACGTGCTCTATCCCGCCTCGAGCGCCCTGCTCGCCTTCAATCCCGCGCTGCTCCGGATGCAGCTGGCCCCTCTCCTCGACGCCCTGGCCCGCGGGGACTGGCGGGAGACTTTCGTCATGGAGGACCTCGGCCTCTATCCCAGCGCGACCGGCCAGAGCAGGGTCGCCGCCCCCCGGCTCCAGGCCACCGCGCAACTGGTTCTCCTCTCCCTCATGGCGGGCGCTCCGCTGCCGCCCGAACGCCACCTCAAGGCGCTCCCAGATCCCGTGCCCGCCAGGGGCGCGCTTCAGGCCCTGCGGGGCGTTTCCCGCAGCGACCTGTTCGTCGATCGTCTGCTCGACGTCACGGGGGTCCCCGACGAGGAGGTCGCCCGCGAAGTCGCCGCAGTCCGCTCCCGAGCCGGCAAGTACGGCACGCCGCTCGATCCGCGCCGGCCGCTGATCCACGCCGACGCGCTGCTGTGGACCGCGGCGATCGGAACTCCGGCGGACCGCGAAGCCTTCGCGTCAGAGGTCATGAAGTTCTATGCCGACACCTCCGTCCGCGTGCCGGCCCCGGACCGCTACGAAGGCGACCCCCGGCGCCCGTCGGGCACCCAGGGCCGACCCGTCCTCGGCGCCGCGTTCGCTCCGCTTCTGCTCCCGCCTGCCCGTGGAAGCGTTAAATGAGTATGAAGTTCGCCGCCGCACTGCTCCTCCTGGTCGCCCAGGACGAACCGCGCTTCTTCGACCCCGCCGTCCACGAGGCGACCAGGACCTTCGCCTATGAGGACTTCCGCATCGTCCCGGTCCGCGTCCACCGCCTCCGCTGCAAGGATGCCGCCGCGCTCGACTGCAATCTCGAGGAAGCCGACGTCCGCCGCGTCTTCGAGAAGGCGAACCGGATCTGGAACAAGGCGGGGCTGGCGCTCGCGATCGAGTCGATCACCCGCGAGGATGCGGTCCAGGGCCCGGAGTTCGAGGACTCGAAGCTGGACAGCTATAAGGCGACCCGGCCGGAAGCGACCAGGCCTGCGGGCATGATCCACGTGTACTACGTGCATGAGCTGCCGACCAACGGCGTGTTCATGGGACGGGACGCGATCTTCGTCAAGGACACGGCCGCGCTGCGAAAGGTCCGGGGCGGCGTCGACGAACCGCTCCCCCGCGTGACCTCGCACGAGATCGGCCATGCGATGGGCCTGCCGCATCGGCAGAACACGATCAACCTGATGGCCTCGGGCACCACCGGCTGGTCCGTCAGCGACGACGAAATCGACGCCGTCCGCGAGTGGGCGGCGCAGCAGGCCTGGGTGCTGTCCCCCGCCGCAGCGCTCGAGAAGGGATACTGCGATCTCCTCTCGTCGCTGCCGGGCGAGTCGCCGGTCAAGGAGCAGGCCCGGGCCGCGCTCGAGAAGTCGAAGAGGCGCTGAGGGGGCGATGGCGCAGCGCCCGATCTCCTGCGGTTGCGGCGCCCTGGTTTCCCCCAACGTCGCCCTCTGCCCGATGTGCGGGGCCCGGGTCGGGTCGCGGGACGATGCCGTCGGCCGGGTGAGGGTTCAGGAGGACCTCGGGGAACCCATCCGCCCGGTGCCCCGACGGAGCCCCTGGTACCCCCTGATCCTGCTGGGCTCGGCCGGCCTGCTGATCGCCGCAGTGCTGGTCGGGCTGATTCTGTACTTCGGGAGCCGTCAGCGGGCCCTTCCTGCGGCCACGCCGCAGCCCGCGCGGGCGCCCCGGCGCGTCAAGGACGAGGAACCCCTGATCTCGATCCGGGAGATCCCCTCCCTGAAGCCGGCCCCGCATCTGCCGGACGAGCGGGTGGCGGCCATCCTCTTCGTCCTGACCCGATCCATCTGGCTTCCCTGAGGGGATTCAGGGTTGACGAATTATTGATCCTCGCTAACATAGTCGCACCATGCCCGGCGATACCTCGATGGGAGGCTCCCGACGCGGCTTCCAGGCCACGCTCTGGACGCTCGTCCTCAAGGCCAAGGAACACTCGCGCGACGCCCTCGAAGAACTGATCAAGATCTACTGGAAGCCGATTTACGTCTATATCCGCCGCTGGGGCTATCCCTCCGAGGAGGCGAAGGATCTCTCCCAGGGCTTTTTCTCGGAGCTGCTGGAGCGGGACTTCCTTCGCGGCGTCTCGCCCGAAAAGGGCCGCTTCCGGACCTTCCTCCTCACGGTGCTCAAGCGGTACCTAATCAACGAGTCCGAGCGGAAGCGGGCCCAGAAGCGCGGCGGCGGCAAGCCGGTGATGTCGCTCGACTACACCCGCGCCGAGCGGGACTTCACGATCATGCCGGTCAGCGACGAGACCCCGGAACGCACCTTCAATCGCCAATGGGCGCTCGAGGCGATGTCGCGCGCCCTCGGGGCCCTGGCGAAGGAGATGGACAAGGCCACGTTCGACTCGATCAAACCGCACCTGGCGGGCGGACCCGCCTATGACGAGACCGCCAAGAAGCTGGGCATTACCGTGACCCGCCTCAACAACCTCATCCACCGGACCCGGAAGCGCTACCGGGATCTCCTCCGGGCGGAGGTGGCCGGCTCCCTCACGGACTCCGCCGAGGCCGACGAGGAGGTCCGCAATCTGCTCGACGCCGTAAAATCCTGAACGCCCATCCGGTATATAGTTATTGGACCATGCAATTCACCTGTCCCCGCTGCGAGTGCCTCTACGCCTCGGACCAGGCGGACGGGCTCTGCCCGCGCTGCCTGGCCAACATGGCCGTCCATCCGACCGGGCGCCGCGAACCCGGCTCCCCCCTGGAAGTCGGCCGGACTTTCCACGGGATGCTGGTTCAGGCGCTCATCGCGACGGGCGGGATGGGCGTCGTCTACCGCGCGCGTAAACCGGGCTCGGACGCCGACGTCGCCCTGAAGATCCTTCCCCCCTCCCTCGGCCTCGAGGCGGAGTTCCGCGAGCGCTTCGACCGCGAGGCCCGCGCCCTTGCCGGCCTCGCGCACCCGAACATCGTCCGCCTCCACGACTTCGGCATCGCCGACGACCTCATGTTCCTGGTCATGGAGTTCGTGGAAGGCCGCAGCCTGCGCCAGCTCCTCCGCGACGGCAAGGTGACGCCGGCGCGCGCCCTGACGATCATCCGGGAACTGTGTGCCGCCCTGGAGTACGCGCACCACGAACGCGTCATCCACCGCGACGTCAAGCCGGACAACATCCTGCTGGACTCCTCGGGCCGGGTGAAGCTATCCGACTTCGGCCTCGCCAAGCGCATCGATCCGGAAGCCTCGCGGCTCACCCAGACCAACTTCGCCGTCGGCACGCCGCATTATATGGCCCCCGAGCAGCTGGAAAATCCGATCGCCATCGACCACCGCGTCGACATCTATTCGACCGGCGTGGTGCTCTACGAAATGCTGACCCGCGAGCTCCCGATCGGCCGCTTCCCGCTGCCGAGCACGAAGGCCGCCATCGACCCCGCGCTCGACACGATCATCTGCCGCTGCCTGGAGAAGGATCCCGACCTGCGATACGCCTCGGTCCGCGAACTCCGCGGGGCGTTGTCGTCGGTCGCGGGAGCCGCTCCGGAGCAGGCCGAGGCGACGACGCCGCCCCGCCCCAAAATCTCCAGCAACCTCGAAGTCGCCTGCCCCTGCGGCTGGTCGTTCTTCGTCCCCGCGGGCAGGCGCGGGAACGTTCACTGTCCCTCCTGCGGCGACCGCATCTCGGTGACCCAACCCACCC
>DASQOM010000030.1:0-26744 GCA_035644495.1 Planctomycetota bacterium
CCGCGGCGGCGAAGGGAGCGCAGGAGGCGCTCTTCATGTCGTTCGCGTTCGGGATGCATCCCGTCTTCCAGGACGCCTATGAGAACGGCCAGGCGCCGCTCCGCTACGCGCTCCTGGAGAAGATGAGCGGGCCCGGCACGAAGGAGCAGGTCGCGGCGAACGAGAAGAAGATCATCGCGCTCCGGAAGATGGAAGAGAACAAGTTCGCCGTCGGCGCCTTCCTGCCGCAGGGCGCCTTCGACCGCTGGCTGAAGGAGAAGCTCTCGAATCTCAACGTCCACGTGAAGTTCATCCACACCAAGTACATGCTGATCGACCCCCTGGGAAAGAAGCCCCTGGTCGTCAGCGGCTCGGCGAACTTCAGCGCGGCCTCGACCACGAACAACGACGAAAACATGCTCGTGATCCAGGGCGATACGCGGGTGGCCGACATCTACCTGGGCGAGTTCATGCGCCTCTACAGCCACTTCGCCTTCCGCGACTGGCTGAGTCACCAGACGAATCCCGACGAAGCCAAGGTGTCGCACCTCGACGAGAACGACGAGTGGTGGAAGAGCTACTTCGGCACTTCGTTCCAGTCACGCCAGCGGGAGTATTTCGCGGGGGGATAGCCCGCCGACTGTTTCCCCGGTAAACAGTCTCAGCGCGGTTCGCGGGGATTCCCCGTCCCCGCCCGGCAAGTTGACGAACTTGAGGCCCGAATTGCATGTCTCAAGGGAAGAAACGAGGATGGTCGATATCCAATAGCTTAGACTAGACAGGGTTGGAACGGCCGCCCGGGGGATCCGTAGAATCTAGGGCGGCTTTTTCTATCTTCGGAGCCCTATGCTCATCGGCGAAATCCTGGTCCGGAACGGGGCGGCCACACCCGCCCAGATCGACGACGCCCTCCGCAGGAAGGAAGGCAGGGAGCGCCTCGGCCAGACTCTGCTCCGCCTCGGCCTGGCCAAGGAGGAGGACGTCTACAAGGCGCTCTCCGAGCAGAGCCGCCTGCCCTACGTCGACCTGGCCGCGATCGAGATCGATCCGACCCTGGGCAGCCCGGCCAGCATGAAGACCATCTTCCAGCGCAAGGTGCTCCCGCTGGACCGGTCGAACGGCAGCCTCCGCGTCGCCCTCTCCGACCCGCTCGACCTGGGCGTGCTCGAGGACCTGCGCCTCCTGCTCAAGGCGAAGATCCTGCCCGTCATCGGCCGCCCGTCCGAGATCGACCGCCTGCTCAAGAAGCATTACGGCGTCGCCGCCGACGAAGTCCACCGCATGGTCAACGCCGCGAGGGGGGACGTCCAGGTCATCAAGGAGACGTCGGCGCAGGCGGACGAGAAGGCCCTGGCCGAGGACGCGGGCCTGGTGAAGTTCGTCAACCAGATTTTCACCGAAGCGGTGCGGGACCGCGCGAGCGACATCCACGTCGAGCCGATGGAAGACGAACTGCGCATCCGCTACCGCATCGACGGCGTCCTCCATAAGGTCCCGATTCCGACGGAGATCAAGCGCTTCCAGGCGGCGATCGTGTCGCGCCTGAAGATCATGTCGGCCCTCAACATCGCCGAGAAGCGGCTCCCCCAGGACGGCCGCATCATGCTCAACGCGCTGGGCAAGCAGGTCGACGTCCGCGTCTCCGTGATCCCCAACGTCTGGGGTGAAGGCGTCTGCCTTCGACTCCTCGACCGGGCGAACATGTCGGTCTCGCTCGAGGACCTGGGGATGCCGCCCAAGGTGCTCGAGAGGTTCAAGGGCCTGATCGCCGAGCCGCACGGCATCCTCCTGGTGACCGGGCCCACGGGCTCGGGCAAGACGACCACCCTCTATGCCGCGCTGCAGAAGATCAACAACATCGAGGACAAGATCATCACCGTCGAGGATCCCGTCGAGTACCAGCTGGCCGGGATCAAGCAGATCCAGGTGAACTCGAAGATCGGGCTCACGTTCGGCGGCGGCCTGCGGGCGATTCTGCGCCACGACCCGGACATCATCATGATCGGCGAAATCCGGGACCTCGAGACCGCGGAGATCGCGGTGCAGTCCGCCCTGACGGGCCACCTGGTGTTCTCGACCCTGCACACGAACGACGCGCCCACGGCCGTCACGCGCCTCGTGGACATGGGCCTCGAGCCGTTCCTCGTGGCCTCGACAGTGGAAGGCCTCATGGCGCAGCGCCTCGTGCGGCGCATCTGCAAGTCGTGCAAGAAGGAGATCAAGGCGGCGGACTCCGAGGTCGCCTCGCTCCTGCCCGGCGACATCAAGAGCGTGTGGAAGGGCAGCGGCTGCGACGACTGCCGCGGCACCGGCTACCGCGGCCGCCAGGGCGTCTTCGAGCTCCTGGTCGTCGACGACGAGATGCGCGAGATGATCCTCAAGCGCGAGGCCGCGAACCGCCTGAAGAAGTACGCGATCGAGCACGGGATGCAGACGCTGCGCGACGACGGCTGGAACCGCGTCCGCGCCGGCGTCACCACGGCCGAAGAAGTGCTCCGGATCACGAAGTCCGACAAGTACTAGCGAATGCCTCAGTTTGCGTATAAGGCCAAGAAGGACGACGGCTCCGTCGTGACGGGGACGCTCCAGGCGGAGAGCGAGCGCTCGGCGCTGGATTCGCTCGGCCGCATGGGCGTGTTTCCCCTGCAGATCGAGTCGCGCGACGAAGACAAGAAGACCGGGCGGTCGGCCCGCGCGCCCCGCCAGGTCGCGCGCCGGGTGAAGACGGCCGACGTCGCGCTCTTCACGCGCCAGATGGCGGACCTCCTGCGCGCCGGGATCCCGCTCAACCGGGCGCTCGGGACCCTGGCGACGCAGACGACCAACCTCACGCTCGCGGAGATGCTCCGGGACGTCGAGAAGGACGTGGCTTCCGGCGCGACGCTGCACGAGGCCCTGGCCCGCTTCCCGAAGGCGTTCTCGGGCCTCTATCTCAGCATGGTCCGGGCGGGCGAGACGGGCGGCTTCCTCGAGGACGTCCTCCACCGCCTGGCGATCTTCATCGAGAAGGACCAGGAGCTGCGAAGCCGCATCAGCTCGGCGATGGCGTATCCCATCCTGCTCATCATCATCGGCGGCTTCGCGGTCACGTTCCTGATGGTCTTCTTCATCCCCCGCTTCAGCGAGATCTTCAAGAAGATGGGCGACGGCCTGCCGATGCCCACCCAGATCGTCATGGCCGTGTCCTATTTCCTCCGCGATTACTGGATGTTCGTCTTCATGGGACTCGTCGCCCTGATGTTCGCCTGGGCGCGCGTGAAGGCGACCGTCGCGGGCCTGCGGGTGATCGACCGCCTCCGCATCCGCATCCCCCTCTTCGGGGACATCATCCGGAAGAACGCGGTCTCCCGCTTTGCGCGCACCCTCGGCACCCTGCTGAAGAGCGGCGTCGCCATCCTGAGCGCGCTCGACATCTCGAAGGCCGCCATGGGCAATGTCGTGCTGATGGAGGACATCGACGAGGCCTCGGCCGGCGTCAAGCAGGGCAAGGGGCTGGCCGAGATCCTCCGGGATTCCACCTACTTCCCGGCGATGGTGACGGACATGATTGCCGTCGGCGAGGAGAGCGGCAATCTGGACGAGGTGCTCGTCAACGTGGCCGACTCCTACGACATCCAGGTCGAGCGCGCGGTGCGGGTCTTCGTCTCGCTGTTCGAGCCCGCGCTGCTGCTGGTGATGGCCACGCTGGTCGGATTCATCGTCATCGCAATGCTGCTTCCCGTATTTACTCTGTCCACCATGGTCAAATAATAGAGGAGAGTGCCATGCAAATCCGCCACCGTCGCAAGGAAGGATTCACGCTGATCGAGCTTCTGCTCGTGGTCGTCATCATCGGCATCCTGGCGGCGATCGTCGTGCCGCGATTGGTGGGACGTTCCGAAGAGGCCCGCCGGGGCGCGGCGATGGCGGACATCAAGACGATCGCCGGCGCCCTCGGCACCTATGAGGTGGACAACGGGAAGTACCCCACCACCGCGCAGGGCCTGGGTTCGCTGCTCGTCAAGCCGGCGGGAACCCCCGAGCCGAAGAACTGGAAAGGGCCCTATCTCCAGAACATGAACGAGCTGCCCAAGGATCCCTGGGGCAACGAGTACCAGTACCTCTGCCCCGGCTCGAAGTTCCCGAACGGCTTCGACCTCGTCTCCTACGGGCCGGACGGCCAGGCCGGCACGGACGACGACATCGATACGTCGACCAAGCAGTAAGGGGGTTCCGGGATGGGTGGAAGGATGGGTCGGCGCGCATCAGGGTTCACCCTGATCGAGCTGATCATCGTGATGATCGTGATCTTCACGCTCGCCGCGGTGATCGCGCCGCGCTTCTCCGACTTCTTCCCCAGCTTCCAGGTCAAGAAATCGACCGAGCACCTCCTCGGCTGGGCCCGCAAGGCCCGCGCCGACGCCGCCATCACCGGATTCCGCCAGCGGCTCATCCTCGATTCGAAGAACCGCAAGTTCTGGCTGGAGTACGAAGCCCGTCCGATGAAGGAGCCCGGCAAATTCACGATGCTCTCCGGCGCCTGGGGCGAGGAGCAGCTGCCCGAGGGCGTGGACTTCGAGCAAGTCGACGTCTCGGAATCGACCGGCGCCCCCGTGACGGGGAGCAGCGGCGGCGACGTGAAGATCCTGGAATTCCGGCCCGACGGCTCCTCGACCGAGGCGACCGTGATCCTCTCCAACGACAACGGCGACCGCCTGACCGTGCGGGTCGAGGGTGCCACTTCGAAGGTCTATATCAAAGCCGCTGAGGACGAGCACAAGTGAGACAGGAACGCGGGTTCACCCTGATCGAGGTTCTGGTGGCCCTCGTGGTCGCGGTCGCGGCCATGTCCCTCCTCTCCCAGGGCTTCACGACGGCGGCGCGCGCCTCGACGGCGTCCCAGTACGCCACCCGGGCCGCGATCCTGGGCCAGCGCGTCGTCACCGACTTCGAGACGGGCACCCTGTCGCTCACCTCGAGCCAGGGCGGGAAGTTCGACGACGACTCGGATTTCACCTACGAGACGAAGACCGAGTCGACCGACATCACGGGGCTCACGAAACTGACGATCACGATCCACTGGCAGGAACGGAACGTGGACACGTCCTATGTGCTCGTCCGCCTGATGCGGTCGAGCTCGGGAACCACGACGCCGTCCTCGTCGGGATCCACCACGACTCCAACAACGACACCGAACAAATGAAGCGACGCGGGTTCACGCTCCTGGAGCTGATCGTCGCGATCTCGATCTTCACGATCGTGATCTCGGCGGCGTACGCGCTGTTCGACGCGGGCCGGAGCATGACCTCGCGGGCCGAATTCCGATCGCAGCTCTTCCAGACGGCGCGGACGGCGCTGCAGGCGGTGGAGGACGACCTTCGCGGCGCGCTGATGCTGGGGACGGCCTTCGACACGGGCTTCATCGGCACCGGCGGCGGCTCCGAAAAGGAGCCGCTCGACAAGCTGGAGTTCCTGTCCGTCAACCGCCACACGGGGAAGAACTACGACGTCAACAAGATCACCGACGTGGTCTGGGGCAGCGATGTCTCGAAGGTGTATTACTGGATCGAGCAGGACACCAAGCGGGACATCCACGGCTTCGTGCGCGAGCGGCCGCTGGAGCTGACCCCGGTCAACGGGCCGGTGCGCCGGGACGAGAGCGTGTCGGAAGTCGCCCAGGATGTCGTCTACCTCCACTTCCGGTACTTCGACGGCACGGACTGGCTGCCGACCTGGGATTCGACGCAGACGCGCAAGCTTCCGAAGGCGGTCGAGGTGACCGTCTACGTCCGCGGCGAGCTGAACAACGAGGAGGTTTTCGAGCCCTTCATGTCGCGGTTCTATCTGCCGGTCGGCGCGGAGACGCCGGAGAAGGCGGCGCAGTGAACGATCCCAAATCCCAAATCCCAGATCCCAACGGGGTTGCCCCCTTCCCCCCCCGGCGCCGACAGGGATGGGTTTCGCAGAACAGGGGTGTCGCCCTGCTCGTGGTGCTCTGGATCATGGCGATCCTGACGCTGCTCATGTACTCGTTTCTCGGCGACATGCAGGTCGAGTACGCGATCTCGGGCGGTTACGGCGACAGCCGGAAGGCCGAACAGCTCGCCTGGAGCGCGATCGACGTGGCCTGCGCGACGGTGATGAACGACACGCAGGCCTGGCAGAGCCTGAACGACACGACCTGGGCGACCAATGAGACCACGTTCTTCGACGTCGAGCTGGGGGACGGCGCGTTCACGGTGTTCCGGCCCCTCTACGACGATCAGCAGACCGTGCTCTGGGGCCTGGACGACGAGGCGTCCAAGATCAATATCAATACGGCGTCGCGCGAGATCCTGCTGAAGCTGCCCAACATGACGGAGGACATCGTCGACGCGATCATCGACTGGCGCGACACGGACTCGACGCCCGGCACCAGCGGGGCGGAGACCTCGTACTACAACACCCTCAACCCTCCCTACAACTGCAAGAATGCGCCCTTCGAGACCCTCGAGGAGCTCCTGCTCGTGAAGGGGATGACGCCCGCGCTGCTCTTCGGCGAGGACTTCAACCTGAACGGCGTGCTGGACGCGAACGAGAACGACGGGGACGACTCGTGGCCGCCGGACAATCGCGACGGCAAGCTCGATCCCGGTCTCTGGCAGCTCTGCACCGTGTGGAGCGCGGACAAGAACGTCGACGCCAGCGGCGGCAAGCGGGCCAATCTGAACTCCGCCAACCCCAACGACCTGACGGCGGCCGGCCTGACGCCGGCCGAGGCGCAGCAGATCGAGGCGGTGCGTCAGCTCGTCCCCTTCCTCAGCGTCGCCCAGCTGCTCGGAAACGGAGCGGCCGGGGTCCCCGCGATCCTCACCAAAGAGCGTTTTTCCCTGGTGGTCGACAAGCTGACCGTCAACGACGACCAAAAGGTTCCTGGATTGGTGAACATCAACACCGCCCCGAAGCAGGTTCTTTTGTGCCTTCCGGGAATAACCGAGGATATCGCGGTCAAAATAGGAGAGTACCGAACCACCCCGGGGAACGATCTGTCCAACATGGGCTGGTTGCTGAACGTGGTGGAGGCCGCGGTGCTCCAGAGGTTCGCCCCCTTCATCACGTGCCGCTCCCACCAGTTCCGGATCCACGCCGTGGGACGGGTGGGGACGCCGTACAGCGCGGCGGCCGGAATGATGTCGGACAACAATCCGGAGCGCCCGCGCGCGTTCCGGAGGATGGTGGCGGTCTTCGACAAGCTGGCGACGCCGAACCCGCGACTGGTGTACTGGAAGGACCAGACGAAGCTGGGGATGCCGTACGACCCGCAGGACGGGCCGACCCCCACCCGATAGAATTTTATGATGACCGCGATCGAACTGGGACCGAAGTCGCTGACGGCCGTCACCGTGAAGGTGAACGGCCGCGGCCCGGAGATCGTCCAGTCCGGCAGCGTCCGGCTGGCGGCCCACGACGCGGACAGCATCAAGGCGGCCCTGGGAAGCACCGGCGTGACGGGCCCCAAGGGCGTCCTGGTGGTTTCCCGCGGCCAGGCCCTGTTGCGGGACCTCGAGCTGCCCGCCGGAACCCCGGACGAGCTCGTCGCCATGGTGCGTTTCCAGGTCGAGCGCGAAATGCCGCTCCCGCTGGACCAAGTCTATTACTCCTACGTGGAAACCGGCCGCTCCGACGGCAAGGTCCGTATCCAGGTCGCTGCCGTGCCGCGCGAGATCCTCGACCCGGCCCTGAAAGCCGTCGAAGCCGCCGGCATGAAGGTCTCGGGCGCTTACGTCAGCTCGTTCGGCCTGCTCTCCCTCTACGGGAAGACCGAGCCGGCCGCGCTGGTCGAGGTCGCCAACGGCGAAGCCGAGATCCTCGTCACCGACCACGGCCGCATGGAATACTCGCGCACGGCACCCCTCGAGGACGGGGTGCACGCCGACCAGATTGCCCAGGAGATCCGGCGCACGCTGCTCTCCTACGGCAGCCGGGGCGGGGCCCGGGAGATCGGCAGCATCGTCCTGGCGGGCGAGGGTCCCGATGCGGACGCGCTGGCGTCGGCCGTCGGCGTGGCCCTTGAGCGGAGCGTGCTGGTGACGGGACCCGGGACGCTGGAGACGGCGACCGCGGCGGGCATCTGCGCCGGGCTGCTCCGCGGCACGCTGATGCCCGACCTGCTGCATCCGCCGGTCGCGGCGCGCAAGTTCACGATCACCCGGAAGCACCGGGTCGTCGGCATGGCGGCGCTGATCCTGGTCCTGCTTTTCGCCTGGAGCCAGGTGGCGCTGGGCTCGAAGCGCGCGGAACTCGACAAGAAGCGCCAGCTGCTGGACTCGCTCAAGCCCCGCGCCGCCACGCTCGCGCGGACCCAGACGCAGACCCAGCTCGCCAACCAGTGGTTCAAGACGCGGAACGTCTATATCGACGCGCTCGGCGCCCTGCGCCAGAACGTGAACACCAACAGCCTCTGGATCGTGAACGCGAGCTTCGACGACCCCGGCATCATCCGCCTGCAGGGGAAGGCCCGCGACGACGGCAATGTCACCGAGTTCGTCACCGCGCTCAAGAAGACCGGCAAGTTCGGCAACATCGCGATCGAACGCGTCGACACCAGCAAGTCCGAGAGCCCGTTCTACCGGAAGGACTTCACGGTCAACGCCCAGCTGGCGGGCGTCGACCCGAAGAAGAAGAAGCCATGACCGACCGTCGGACCAAGCTCCTGGCCCTGGTGGCGGTGGTGGCGCTGAGCCTCTTCCTCCTGGACAAGGCGGTGTCGGCGCTGGTCCTCGAGCCCTGGACGAAGCTCAGCCAGGACATGACCAAGGCGGACGGCGAGATCCGGAAGGCCAACTCGACGCTGAATTCCGAGGAGGCGGTGCGTCGGGACTGGACGAGGGTGCGGAACCGGCTGGACGAGCCCCGCATCCCGGACGTGCATACGTCGTTCCTTACCCACCTGGGCGAGCTGTTCGAGAAGGCCGGGGTGGTCTTCGACGTCTCGGAGAACCCCCAGCCCCAGCAGCAGGGCGATTTCAAGGAATACATCTTTGATACGAAGTTCAAACTCACGTGGGTCCAGTTCGTGGACCTGCTCGTCGAGCTCAATAACTCCAGGGAATTCATCAAGATCCTGAGAATGAACATCTCGTCGCAGTATGAAAAGGAGGACCGCCTGGACGTGGAGCTGAAGGTGTCCACCATCGAGCTCTCCCCGGCTCCGGTGAAGGCGGGTTTGAAATGACGACCCTGACCCTGATCCTCCTGCTCTCCCTGACGGGCATCGGCGAGGACGAGAAGCAGGTGAAGCCCCCGCCGGCCGCCGCGCCGGCCCAAGACCCCGACCGGCCGACGATCTCAACGACCGAGCTCAAGGCCCTCCGGGACAACAACATTTTCGCCCCGAAGTCCACCAAGCGTGGGCCGAAGATCACCGGCGGCGGGACGAGCACGCCCAAGCCGGCGATCCCGGCGAAGCCGAAGCCCCCCGTCATCACGGCGATCTTCCTGGACGCGGCGTCGCAGGCCTTCCAGGCCATCGTCGAGGACAAGAACCCTGCCGCGCTCAAGCTGTTCAAGGATCCCAAGTTCATGAAGGCGGGCGACGAGTGGTCGGGCATCACGCTGGAATCGCTCACCCAGGATAAAGCCGTCTTCAACAAGGGCGGGACCTCCAGGGAAGTCCGCATCGGGGAATCCCTGCCCGAGTCCGAGGCGGCGCCGCTGTCGGCGTCGACGACCGACGACGAATTCATGGACGAGCTGGAGGCGGCGGTGGCCGCAGAAGGCTCTCCGGCGGGCACCGCCCCCTCCCCGTCCGCGCCGCCTTCGACCAAGAAGGGTCGTACCCGGGTGGAGTCCAACTCCACGACCCCTCCCGAGAACCAGGGCAAAACCCTCGAAGAGATGAAGCGTCGCCTGAAGAAGAACCGCCCGACGACCCCGGAGGAATAGGAGACTTCGATGAAGACGATGGTCCGGACCGCGATCCTGCTCCTGGCGGCCCTGTCGCCGGCGGCCGCATTGGACGATAAGGATGATGTGAAAGCGGCCGCGCAGAAGCTGGCCGACGCTCCGAACTACAGCTGGACGACGATCGTCAAGAACAACGCCGAAAACGCAGGCGGGGCCGGCCGTTTCGGAAGCGGCCCCATCGAGGGCAAGGCCGAGAAGGACGGCGCCACCTGGATCAGCATGAAGCAGGGCGAGATGGGGTATGAGGCGGCGTTCAAAGGCGAAAAGTTCGCCATGAAGCTGAAGGACCAGTGGATCGGATCCGGCGACGTGCCCGGCGGCGCCCAGGGCGGGCGGCCCGACCCCTCGACGATGATGGGCCGGCTTCTCAAGAACATCAAGCCCGGCGCCAAGGGCGTCGCCGACTCGATCGACAAGATCCAGAACCTCAAGTCCGAGGGCGGGGGCGCCTACAGCGGCGAGTTCACGCCCGAGGGCGCGAAGGACCAGCTTGCGCCGAAAGTCGAGGGCCAGCCCGCCGTCCCGAACGTATCGTTCACCGACACCAAGGGCACGATCAAGTTCTGGATCAAGGACGGGATGCTCGTCAAGGTCGAGAGCACGCTGCAGGGGAAGATGAGCTACAACGGCAAGGAGCGGGAGATCAACCGCACGTCGACCACGGAGTTCAGGGACGTGGGGTCGACCAAGCTGGAGCTCCCCGACGAGGCGAAGAAGAAGCTCGAATAGGCACGGGGCAAGGGATCCCATACACAGGGGGTTGGTGACCATGCAGAGACGCACGCTCGTATTCCTGGCTCTGGCGGTCCTCACGGTGCCCGGCTGGGCCCAGGACAAGCCGCCCGTGCAGGAGAAGAAACTCACCTTCAAGATGAAGGACGCGTCGGTGGACGCCGTCCTCCAGTACGTCAGCTCCGTGACAGGCTGGATCTTCGTCCAGGAGAAGCCCACGTCCGGAACCATCACGGCGGTGAGCGACACGGACGTGCCGGTGTCGCAGGTCCTCGACTTCCTCAACTCGGCGCTGCGTCCGCACGGCCGCGTGATCCTGAACCCCAATTCCCCCGACCTTCCGGCTCCGGGCCAGACGCTGAAGGTCCTGGACGTCTCCGACGCCATGAAGCGCGGCGCGGACATCCACGTGGGCTTCGACCCCAAGGACATCCCGCTGACGGACCAGGTCCGCACCCAGATCATCCCCCTGAAGGCGGTGAACGTGATCGACGTCCAGAAGGAGCTGGGCGACCTGCTCCGGCAGGCGTTGACGGGCACCGCCGACGGGACCTCGGGATCCATGGCGGTCTCGACGTACTCGAACTCGATCATCCTGACGGGTCGTTCCGAGGGCATCAACCGGGCGGTCCGCATCCTCCGGGTGATCGACGTCAGCACCTCGGCCGAGCTCAAGATCAAGGTCTTCCCGCTGAAGAACGCGGACGCGACGGAGACCGCGAAGACCCTGAACGACGTCTTCAAGCGCGAGACGATGAAGGCGGAGACCGGCAATGCCAACCCGATGTCGAACATCTGGCGGATGTTCGGGGGCGGCGGCGGCGGTGGCGGCGGACGGGGCGATCGCGGCGAAGGCGGCGGGGCCGGCGGCCCGTCCCCCAAGGCGCTCGCGTACGAGATGGTCCGCATCACGGCGGAGGTCCGCACGAACTCGGTCATCGTGAGCGCGACCGAGGACAACATGAAGATCATCGAGGATCTGATCCTCCGGCTGGACGACAAGTCGGCCGCGGCGATCAAGCTGAAGCTCTATGCGCTGCGCTATGCCGACGCGACGGGCGTGGCGAAACTGGTCAACGACCTGTTTGCCGAGACCCCCACCAACTCCCAGGGCCAGCGCGGGCAGAACCGCGGGGGCGGCGGCATGATGCCGGTGTGGATGGGCGGCGGCGGCGGCGGCGCGCAGAGCGATCCGCAGGGGGCCACCAAGGAGGTCCGCGCGGTCGCCGATCTGCGCACCAACTCCGTGCTGGTGGCCGCGAGCGAGCAGCGCCTGGTGCTGATCGACGCCGTCATGACCGAGATCGACCGCCAGGTGAACGACCTCCTCGAGGTGAAGATCTACAAGCTGACGAACGCGGATCCCACGCAGATGGCGACGATCCTGCAGGCGCTCTTCCGCCCCCAGGTGCAGGCGACCCAGAACTCCGGGCGCACGACCGGCGGCGGCGGGGCCCAGACGGGCGGCGCGGGGATGTTCTTCGGGGGCCAGGCCGGCGGCGGCAACCGCGGGGGCGGCGGCGCCGGCTCCGGCTCCGGCGGCGGCGCGCTCCTGCCCAGCCAGGAAGTCGAGATCACGGCCGACACCCGCACGCGCGCCGTGATCGCCAAGGCCTCGAAGGAATACATCGCGATCATCGACGACGTCGTGAAGCAGCTCGATCTGGATCCCACGGAGACGATGAGCACCTACGTCATCCCGCTGCGGAACGCGGACGCCTCCAGCGTGGCCCAGACGCTGCAGAACCTGCTGCGGAGCTCGCAGACGGGCAGCGGATCGAGCAACCAGTCTTCGTACAACCAGCAGAACCGCAACAATCAGCAGACCGGGCCGTTCAGCGGCATGCAGAGCGGCAACAATAACAACGCCTTCGGCAGCAGCGGATCGAGCAGCAGTTTCGGCGGCAGCAGCAGCAGCCGGGGCTCCTCGGGCGGCCGCTTCGGCAATCTGGGTCCGCTCGAAGGCCCCCAGGACGCGCCGGCGTCGTCCGGCCAGCAGGACGACTCGGATCTCCGCAAGGGCATCGAGGGCCAGGCCGACATCCAGCCGGACAGCACCACGAACTCGCTGGTGATCCGGACCTCTCCGCGCAACTTCCAGTCCATCCAGGGTCTCCTGAGGGATCTCGACCGCATGCGACCCCAGGTGCTCATCAAGGTCCTGATCGCCGACGTGACGCTGGACGAGAACACCCAGTTCGGCGTGGAGGGCTTCTGGGAGCACCAGGTGACGCCGAACAACAGCGGGCCGGCGCAGGCCCGGTACGGAACGAGTTTCCCCGGCTTCGGCAGTTCCGGGTTGACGTACGCGTTGACCGCGGACAACGGGAAGTACCAGGCGACGCTCAATCTGTTCGCTTCCGAGGGCAAGCTGAAGGTGCTGGCCACGCCGCGCATCATGGTGCTCGACAATCAGACGGCGAGCATCAGCGTCGGCAAGGACGTGCCCCGCATCACGAACTCGACGATCAACTCGCTGGGCAACACCGTCAACAGCGTCACCTACGAGAGCGTCGGCATCATCCTGAACGTGACGCCGCACATCAATCCCGACGGGCTGGTCACCATGATCGTCGCGCCGGAGATCTCGGACGTCGCCTCCGCCGCCGAGTCCGTGCCGATCACGGGCGACGTGACCTCGCCCACCTTCAACGTCAACCGCGCCCAGAGCACCGTGGCGGTGCGGAACGGGACCACGGTCGTCATCGGCGGGTTGATCCGGGACTCCCTGGACGATACCGTGTCCAAGGTGCCGATCCTGGGCGACATCCCGCTGCTGGGCTTCCTCTTCTCCAACACGGGCAAGCACAAGATCAAGCGCGAGCTGATGATCTTCCTGACGCCGTACGTGGCCTACACGGCGGTGGAGCTCGAGGAGATCACGCAGCTCGAGAAGTCGCGGCTCAAGATCATGGACCTGCGCGACATCGAGGCCGAAAGCGACCGCTGGCTGGAGCGGATCCGGTAGCGCGACGGCGGACTACGGGAAGGAAACGCATTTGATGATCCGGCTGATGTCGTGGGCGGGGCTGCTCTCCGCCCTGCTGTCCGCCTGGGGCTGCGCCACCGACGGGACGCCGGCCGGCATTGCCGACGCCCTGGACAGGCTCGAGGAGGGCCGCACGCTGGCGCGCCGGAACCATCCCGCCGAGGCGAGGGCGGTCTTCACGCAGGCCCTCCGGTCCAACCCCGACCTGGCCGAGGCCTGGTATGAACGCGGCCGCTGCGAGGTCCGGCTCCGGCTCGAGGCCGGCACCGAGGAGGACCCGCGGCTCCTGGAACAGAACGCCATGGACGATTTCTCGGTCGCGCTCCAGAAGAATCCCGCGTACGCGGACGCGTACTTCAACCGGGCGATGCTCTTCTCGAGCAAGGCCCAGTACAAACTGGCCGTCGATGACCTGCTCAACGCCGTGCGCTTCAAGCCGCGCGACCCCGAGGCCCATCTCTGGCTGGGCGAGCTCTACGAAAAGAAGTTCGTGGACAGCATCCTGCTGGCCATGGACCACTATGAGAAGTACGTCGACCTCGGCGGAACCGACACCTCGGTGCGCGAGAAGGTCCGGATCTGGAAGGATTTCAAGAAGCAGATCCCGGCGATCACGCCCGAGCCGACGTCCCGGGTTCCGACGGCCGAGGACGAGCGCAAGGCGCAGGAGCTGCATTCCAAGGCGCTGGACCTGCTGAAGAACCCCGACAAGGCCGAAGCGGTCAAGGCCTTCGAGGAGCTGCTCGGCACCTACGGTCATACGAAATACGTGCAGAGCAAGCTCCAGGCGCTCCAGGCGGTGGTCGCCGCCTTCAAGAAGAAGGACGCGCCCAAATGATCCCGGCGCTCCTTCTCCTGGCCGTTCTGCAAGGGGAGGCGCCGGTCGATCAGGACAAGGAGCGCCTCCGCTCGAAGCCGCCGCTGACGGAAGCCCGGAAAGCCGGCTACGTCCTCCCCGCCGTCCCCGCCGCCAAGCCCCGCGCCGCCTATACCCTCGTCCTGGTCCCCGTCGAGTTCGCCGACCGGAAGTTCGCCTCCGCGGATGTCCCGAAGACGCTCTTCGCCAGCGTCGGGGAATATTACGCGAGGGCGTCGGGCGGCCGCTTCCAGCTGTCGGGCGAGATCGCCGGCCGGGTGGCGCTGGACCGGGACCGCGCGGCCTTCGAGCGGAAGGACCTGGAGAAGATCGCCGGCCGGGCCCCCGCGGGCGACGGCATCGCGTTCATCGTCGCGGGCGGCATGGTCGGCCGTGGCGCGCCCTTATGGCCCCATCGCGGCGTCGTGCGGTCGGGCGACCGGGAACTCGACTACGTCCTGGTCCCCGAGGAGGCGGCTCCCGCGATCCTCGCGCACGAGTTCATGCATCTGCTGGGCTTCGCGGACAAGTACGACGACGAGAAGGCGGCGGTGGCGGATGCGTGCATCCTGGGGACCGGGTACTCCGTGAAGCGGCCGCCCCCGCCCTGCGCCGAATGCCGGCTTCAGCTGGGCTGGGCCTCCGCGGCGGAGATCGACCCGGCGACCCCGACCTCCGTGGTGATGGAGCCGGACCTCTATAAGGTCGTCCGCATCAAGGTCACGCCGGATGGGGACGAGGCGCTGCTCCTGGAGATGCGGGAGCGCCTGCTGGTCTGGCACATCGGGGGCGGGCGCAAGATCGAGCTGATCGGCCGCTTTCCCACCGACGCGACCGACCGCCTGACGCCGCTCTCCGAGCCGTCGTTCCGCGGCCGGTCGGTGGGCGCCCGGCCGGTCTGCCTGACCGACATCCGGATTCAGGACGGCAAGGCCTGGTTTCAGATCAGCCTCGACGCGCCGATGACGCCGCTCGAGGAATGGCGCCGCTCGCGCATCGGCAAGCGCCTGGGGGATTAAGCCTCAGCGCTGACGACGGATCTCGCCGGCACCCTGGCAAAGGAAACAACCCTCGACGCCGAGCCAGGAAACCAGTCCACTTCAGGAGTGCTTCAACTCGTCCATAGGGGCCTGGCGAGCCCTCTCCTCCGGCCCCTCATGGATGGCCTCGTCCACGGGAGCGCTCGGGGAAAGGCCGCCTTCTGGCCGGGTCTCTTCATCTACCTGGTCGGCGCCGGCGGGGCCGCTGCAGGGGTGTTCCTGTCGACGGACATGAACGGCCTTCCCTTTCTGATCTTCGGCAGCGTGGGCCTGTTGATTTACAGCAGCCTGGCGCTCCTCCTCGCGTTCCAGTTCCGGTCCGATCCCGAGGGTGTTCCGGTGAAGAAGCTTCCGCGGCGAATGGGGCCGCGGGGTCCGGACGCTTCCCCCTGAGCCGGCTGATGAAGTTCTCGAGTTGCGCAACCTGGGGATGCAGGGGATAATCCCCTTGCCGCAAGGTTGAAATCAAATTCTACCCTATCGCCACAGGAGATTCGCCGGATGCGGACGCTTTGGATTTTCGGATCCCTGCTGCTTGCCTTGGGGGTCGGCGCCGCAACCCCCCAGGACAAGGCTCCCGTTCCAGACGCGACTTCCCAGCAGAAGGCGGAGAAGGAAGTGCGCGGGGTCTACACGAAGGAATTCGCCCAGAAGGATCGCGAAGGGAAGAAGTCGCTCGGCCAGAAGCTGCTGGCAGAGGCCGCCGGGACCAAGGAGCCTGCCTCCCGATACACGCTTCTGAGCATGTCCCGCGACCTGGCGACCGATTCGCTGGACTTCGGCACCGCGTTCGCCGCCATCGACAGACTCTATGAGGGCTTCGAGCTGGTCAAGGCACCGCTGACGGGTGCCACGTTCAGCACGAACCTCTACGCGCTCAAGGCGGTCCTGCTCGGCAAGTTCAAATCGATGACCCTGGCTCCCGAGGACTCCTACGCGCTCCTGGACGCTTATCTGAAACTGGCTCAAGGCGCCCTGGCCGGCCGGCAACTGGACGACGCCGTCACGTGGGCCGACCTGGCGGCGAAGAACTTGAAGGACCCCCCGCTCATCGCGAAAGCCGCCGATCTGGCCAAAGAGCTTCGGGATACCAAGAAGGAGGACGAGGAGTTTCCCAAGGCGGAGGCGCAGCTGGCCGCGAAACCCGACGACCCTGAGGCCAATGCCTTCCTTGGACGCTACTACTTCTTCGTCCGGGGCGAGGCAGAGAAGGGGATCGCGATGCTCGCCAAAGCGGCAGATCCGCTGGTCAAGGATGCGGCCCGGAGGGAAGCCTCGAACCCCGCCGAACTGGATGCCCAGGTCGAGCTGGGAGACGTCTGGTGGTCGCTTGCAAAGAAGGAGAAGAGCCTGCTCGTGAAGCGCCGCTACGAGGGGCGGGCCCGATTCTGGCTGGACAAGGTCTTTGCCGCCGGCACCGGCCTGGTCCGCTCCAAGGCTGAGAAGAGAATCGATGAGATTGAAGAGAGCCACGCCTCAGGACCGATCGTGGATCTCCTGCAGTTGATCGATCCCAAGAAGGACGGCGGTTCCGGTTCGTGGGAGAAGACGGGTGCCGGCTTGTCCTCCCCCAAGCCCGTCGCCCCCGCCTCGCTGTCGATTCCCTACGTCCCGCCCCAGGAGTTCGACCTCAAGCTGACCCTGGAGAAGCGCGACATCCATGTGCTCCACGTGCTTCTTGCCGCGGCAGACCTTTCGTTCATCCTCGACAACCAGAGCACGAGCAGCTCCATCCGGGTCGGCAGCCGGGACGTCGTCGCTTGCGGCTCCGTCATTCCGAAGGACAAGACCACCCGGGTCGTCTGCTCCGTACGGCTGACGGGCGTCACCATCCTCGTGGATGGAAAGCCCGTGCTGGAGTGGAAAGGAAACTACGTCCGGGGCTCTCAGGAGAGCCCCTCCAAAGAGGGTCCTCCCAAGGTCATGAGTCTGAACACCTGGGGCTCGTGGTACATCACGAAGATGACGCTGATCCCGCTCTTTGGACAGGGCAAGAAGCTTCGGTAGCCCCCCGATACGCGATGAAGGGTTCGGAGCCTAGGGGGCCTGGAGGCAGACATCGTAGGGCCGCCCCGGGACCCTGCCCAGCCGGATCTCCTTCCGCGGCAGCACGCCGGTCGTCAGCTCGCCGAGCGGACCCACGGGGCGGTCGAGCTTCGCGAGGAAGGTTTCCAGCACTCCCTTATAGGCCATCCCTTCCGATTCGGCGTGCGCGGTGAAGCAGGCATAATCGGGCTGCTTCCCGGCCTCCCGCAGCGACTCCTCGACGAACTCCTCGGGCGTCTGGCGGCCGAGGCATTCATCGAGGGTGGCCAGCGTCACGGGAACCTGCGGCACGGAGCCTTCCCGGCCCCCGAAGACCGGCAGGAACGGCGCGGTGCCGCGGGTGTCGCTGCCGAAGCGCAGGCCGGCCTGCTGCTCGAGGTCGAAGAGGTCGCGGCTCAACAGCCACGCGGGGGCGGCGAAGGAAGCGGGCGCCGCCCCCAGCGCGGTCGTGTAGGCGTCCATCATCTTCGCGAACTCGTCCTTCAGCCGCGCGGGATCGTACTTCGGAAGCCGGTCCTGCCAGCGCCGGTGGTCCCAGCCGTGGACGCCGATTTCGTGTCCCTCGTCGCGGACGCGCTTCAGCACGTCGGGCAGCCCCGCGCCGACCAGCGGCGAGGGCAGCAGCGTCCCGTAGAAGGCCGTCGCCCAGCCGTAGGTCGACGCCGCCTTCGTGCGGAACATCTTGAGCGCGAATTTCGGGTTCAGCAGCTTGAGGAGGGCGAGGCCGGACGCATCGGGACCGAACGTGACGTAGAACGTGGCCCGCGCCTTCGCCCGCTTCAGCACCTCGAGGACGCCGGGGACGCCGTCGCGCAGTCCGCGGTAGGTGCAGACGTCGACGCGAAGGCGGAGCGGGGTCAACGCTTCTTCTTCTCCAGCGCGGCGGACGTGAGCGAGGGCTTCGACTCGCTCTCTTTGCGGAACCACTCGACGGTCGCCTTGAGGCCTTTCTCCAGCGACATCGCCGCCTTCACGCCGAGGACCTTCCGCATCCGGGTGACGTCGGGGACGCGCCGGGGGATGTCCTCGTAGCGGGAGCCGTAGATCTGCTCCTGCTTCACGAACTTCAGGTTCTTCTTCGGGTCGCGGCCGCAGATCCGGTTCATGGTCTCGGCCAGTTCGAGGATCGTCGTCTCCCGGTCGTCGCCGATGTTGAAGACGCCGCCGATCGCCTGCTTCCGGAGTCCGGCCGCCATCGTGCCCCTGACCGCGTCGTCGATGAACGTGAAGCAGCGCGTCTGCTTCCCGTCGCCGATGATCGTGAGCGGCTCGTTGCGGAGGATCTGGCCCATGAAGATCGTGATGACGCGGCCGACGTCGATCTTGTCGAGCCGCGGGCCGAAGACGTTGAAGTAGCGGACGACCGAAACATCGAGGCCCATCCGGAGGAAGGCCCACGCATAATGCTCGCCCGCCGCCTTCGACGTCGAGTAGCACCAGCGGTCCATCGTGGTGGCGCCGAGGACGCGGTCGTCCTCCTCCTTCCACGGAACCTTGGGGTTGCGGCCGTAGACCTCGCTGGTCGACGAGAAGACCAGCCGTTTGCCGTGGCGATGCGCGAGCCGCAGCAGGTTCAGCGTGCCGAGGATGTTCACGTTGAGGACGTTGAAGGGGTCGTCGACATAGTGCTCGACGCCGACGACGGCGGCGAGGTGGTAGACGAGGTCGGCCCGGATGACGAAGGCCTCCATGGCGCCCTCGTCGAGGACCGACGCCTTGACGTAGTGGAACTTCCGGTGGCCCAGCAGGTGGCGGACCTTGAGGTTCATCCCGGTGTCGACGCTCCACACCTCGTCGCCCCGCTTCAGATGGCTTTCCGCGAGATGGGAGCCGATGAAGCCGCCGCCGCCCGTGATGAGCACCCTCATTGCTATTCTCCGAGTTTCATGCCCTGACGCAGGACCGGCCGCTGCGACCGGTCGTCGGGATATTCACAGCGCTCGATACGATACGCTCCGTCCCCCGTGGCCACAAGATTCTCTTCGATCAGGACCCCGGGGGCACCCCGGCCGGCGGCGGGGACGCCCGCCCAGACCATCAGCCTCCGCCCGCCCTCGAACGTAAAGGCGCCGGGAAAGGGGTCGGTGACGGCGCGCACCAGCCCGTCGACCCGCTTCGTGGGCTGGGTCCAGTCGATCTTCCCGTCGTCGGGCCGGCGTCGTCCGCGGTACGTGACCTTCGACTCGTCCTGGGGGATGCGCGGAGCATTGCCGGCGCGGATCGCGGGCCAGGCCTCCTTCAGGAGGATCTTCCCCTCGTCGACCGCGCGGAAGAACAGGTCTTTCGCGGTGTCGCGCGACCCGATCTTCCAGGAGCGCTGCGCGACGATGTCGCCCGCGTCCGGCGCCTTCACCATATGGTGCAGCGTCACCCCGGACTCCTCCTCGCATTCCACGAGCGCCCAGTTGATCGGCGCCCGCCCGCGCAGCCGCGGAAGCTTCGAGCCGTGCAGGTTGAGCGCCCCGCGGGGAGCCAGGCCCAGCACCTTCATCGGGATCATGCTGCGGTAGTAGAACGAGAGGATCAGCTCGGGCTTCAGCCCGGCCACCGTCTCGCGGAGGTCGACCTCCTCGCCGTAGACGACGCGGACCTTCGCGGCCGCGCCGACCTCGGCGAGCGACCGGTACCAGCGCTTCTCGTTCGGATCGTCGCGGTGCGTGATCACCGCAGCCACGTCCTCCCCCTGCGCGAGAAGGAACTCGAGGCCGGTGCAGCCCATCTCGCCGTAGCCGAAGAGGACGATCCTCACGCCTGGCCGTCCCCGCCGTGGACCTTGCGGACCACGAAGCGCGGCCGCTGACGCACTTCGCCGTAGATGCGGCCGACGTATTCGCCGAGGATGCCCATCCCGACGAAGAGGCCGCCGACCATCATGAAGAGGATGGCGAACAGGGTGAAGACGCCGTACTGCGAGTAGGCGTCGCCCCGGACGAGGCGCATCACGAGGATGAAGACGGCCAGCGCGAACGCGCCGACGGCGATGACCGCGCCGAACACGCTCAGGAACCGCAGCGGCAGGAACGAGAAGCCCGTCATCAGGTCCATCTGCAGCTTGATCAGCTGGAAGAGGCCGTACTTCGACGTGCCCCGCGCGCGCTCGGCGTGGTCGACGGGGATCTCCGTCGTCTTCTTCGCGTAGAGCATCGCGAGCACCGGGATGAAGCTGGAGAGCTCCCGGCACTGGGAGATCTGGTCCACGACATTGCGGCTGTAGGCGCGCAGCATGCAGCCGTAGTCGGTCATCCCCTGCGCCGCCTTGTTGCCGCTCCGCGTGAGCCGGTTGACGAGCTTCGACGCGATCTTGCGGAAGATGGGGTCCTGACGGTTCTTGCGGACGGAGCCGACGACGTCGTAGCCCTCCTCCATCTTCGCCACGAGCTTGGGAACCTCCTCGGGCGGGTTCTGGAGATCGGCGTCGAGGGTGACGACGATGTCGCCGCGCGACTGGGCCAGACCCGCGAAGACCGCGGCATGCTGGCCGTAGTTTCGGTTGAACTCGACCGAGCGGACGCGCGGATCCTTCGCGGAGTACGCGGTGAGCAGATCGAGGGACTTGTCCGAGCTGCCGTCGTCGACGTAGATGATCTCCCACGACTTCCCGATCGACTCGAGCGCCTTCGTCATGCGCTCGTTCAGCTCGGGGAGGTTGGCTTCCTCGTTGTAGACGGGGATCACGGCCGACACGTGCGGCTTCGCTCCGCTCATGCGAGGAGCCTCCGCACCGCGGCGACGACGTCGTCGGCGTCCTGGTCGGTCATGTCCGGGAACAGCGGGAGCGAAAGGATGCGGCTGCAGACATGGTCGGTCTGCGGCAGCTTCTTCGCGCCTTTCTTATAGAGCGAGGTGCGGTGGACGGCCTCGAAGTGCAGGCCGGAGCCGATGTTCTGCTCCTTGAGCTTCGCCATGAATTCGTCGCGCTTGCCGACCAGCACCGTGAAGAGATGCCATGCGTGGCGGTGGGGGTAGGCCGGCGCCGCGGGGAGACCCAGGCCTTCGACCCCGTCCAGGGCGGCCAGGTACTTCTCCGCGATCGCTCGGCGGCGGTCGATGAAGCCGTCGAGGCGTCGCAGCTGGTGGATGCCGAGCGCGGAGGCAATGTCGGTCAGGTTGTACTTGAAGCCGGGCACCACGGTGTCGTAGTGGGCGGTCGCGGCGGACCCGTAGGCCTTCCAAGCGTCGCGCGACACGCCGTGGAACTTGAAGAGCTTCACGCGCTCGGCGAGCTTGTCGTCGTCGGTCGTGAGCATCCCGCCTTCGCCGGTGGTGATGTCCTTGATCGGGTGGAAGCTGTAGATGGCCGCGTTCCCGTGGCTGCCGATGCGCCTGCCCTTATACTCCGTCCCCGCGGCATGGGCCGCGTCCTCGATGATCTTGATCTTCTTCCCCGCGATCGCCTTCAGCGCGTCGATGTCGGCCGGCGCGCCGGCGAAGTGCACGGGGACGATGGCCCGGGTCTTCTTCGTGATCTTCTTCGAGACGTCCTTCGGATCGATCTGGCGGGTGTCGCGGTCGATGTCGGCGAAGACGACCTTCGCGCCCAGGGCGACGGCCATATTGGCGGTGGCGGGCCAGGTGAGCGAGGGGCAGAGGATTTCGTCGCCCGGCTTGAGATCGAGGGCCCAGTAGGCGCAGTGCAGGGCGGCGGTGCCCGAGGAGAGGGCGAGGGCGTGCTTCGCGCCGACGTAGGCGGCGAAGTCCTTCTCGAACCGGACGGTGCGGGGGCCGGTGGTGATCCAGCCGGAGCGGAGGACCTCGGTCACTTCGCGGATCTCGTCCTCGCCGATGCTGGGCCGCGAGAACGGCAGCATCGTCGCGCGGACGGTCGTGGCGGTCATGGAATTATCCTCACAAGGTATCGGCCCCGGCCCCGCTGGTCCAGTATCGGATCAACGACCTCCAGCCGCTTCCCCGCCTTCCGGAACTCCTCGACCTGGAAGTCCGCGGCGACGTAGAGACCGGGGTCTCCGTCGCGGGACGGCAGCGTGCGCCCCATATAGAAGTGGTAGAACCCTTCGGCGCCCCCGTGCGCGGGGACATGGATGGGCTCCGGAAATCTGCCGGCGATGCGGCGGCACTGCTCCGCCAGGTCCCGGTTGTCCTGATTCAGCCGGGGATTCACGAAAAAGCCGTAGACGAAGAACGCCAGCGCCAGGACGCCCGTCATCCCCGCGAAGCCGGCGCAGATGCCCATCCGGGCGGTGGTCAGGGAGATCCCGAGCGCGGCGGCCGCGACGACGCCGCCGATCCACGGAAGGCGCGGGGCGATGCGGCTCACGCTGCCGCCGGTCCAGGACGAGGTCGGGACCAGAGCGAGGGCTGTGCCCAGCAGGACGAGCAGCCCGCCGAAGCCGATCATGGCCCGGCGCAGAAGCCGGGGGTTGCTGCCCGAGAGGGCGGTGAGCGTGGTGGCGGAGGCGATGGCCAGCGCCGGTGTCGTGTACGCGAGATAGTTCAGCCGCTTCGCGGACGAGATCTGGAGGAACAGGAAGATCAGGCCGAACCAGGCGAGGGACAGCGCCACGCCGGGAGACTTCCGGACCAAGGTGGACAGCGGCAGGACGAGGAGCCAGGGCAGTAGCAGCGGACTCTGGCGGAAGTAGAAGTCGAACGGGCGCTTCTGCTGGTATCCGTCGCTGTAGGCGCTGAGGTTCTCGAGGAAGAGGTTCTCGTTGAGGAAGGCCCAGCCGTTGGCGCGATAGACGGCGTAATACCACGGCACGACGATCAGCAGCAGCGCCGGGATTCCGAACCAGAACTTCATCCCGATCAGCAGCTTCCACTGCCCGTTCAGGAGGAACCACGCGAGGCCCCCCAGTCCCAGCACCGCGATCGCCAGCGGCCCCTTGGCCAGGATGCCCAGGGCGGTCCAGAGATACATCAGGACCAGGTCGCGGTTCCGCCGTCCGCCCTTTTCTGCCGAAGCCGTCCAGGCCAGGAACCGGTCGAAGGCCGCGGTCGCGCAAAGCGCCGTGAGGATATCGGCCCGGCAGACCGTGCCCTGGAGGAACAGCGAAGGGGTCGTGCCCAGGATCATCGCCGCCGCCAGGCCAGCGTCGTCCCCGGCCAGCCTGCGGGTCAGGAGGGCCACGACCCCGATCAGCGCCAGGGCGGCCAGCGCCGTCGGGAGGCGCATCGCGAACTCATTGAAGCCGAACGCGGAGCCGGACAGGGCCAGCATCCAGTACTGCAGGGGCGGATAGGCCGGGAACGGGATGCCGCCGATCCGGGGCGTCACCCAGTCCCCGCCCGTCGCCATCTCCCGGGACACCTCGGCGATCTGGGTTTCGTCGATCCTCGACAGGGTCACGCGGCCCAGGATCGCCAGGAGGATGGCCGCGTCGACGATCAGCACCAGCCCGAGCAGCCGGGAAAAGCGCGTAGACGGAATCATGAATCGGGAGATTCTACGAAAGAGGGCCTCCAACCGCCAGTAGCGTTCCCCGAGGATGAAGGTCCGTTCACGAAGTCCGGGGGCCCGATTGACAGGCGAAAGCGGGTCGGGGAAGATGCGGCCAGCCCATGAATCGCCAGGTCCTCGCGGTCATTCTGTTCGCGACGGCGGTCCGCGCGGTCCTGTCGGTCCAGCTGGAACTGACCTCGGTGGAAAGCTACCTCTGGCTCTGCTCCCGCCGGCCCGCCCTGGGCTACTTCGATTACCCCGGGATGATCGCGTGGATGGTCCGGGTCTCGACGGCGCTCTTCGGACACAGCGTCCTGGGGGTCCGCGCCGTGACGATCCTGGCATCCGGGGCGACGGTCTGGCTGGTCTACCTCACCGGCCGCCGCCTCTATGACGAGCGGGTCGGCCGGCTAGCGGCGATCCTGGCCGCCCTGGTCCCCCTCTTCTTTGCGTTTGGTGCGGAGGCGACGCCCGACGCGCCCTGCCTGCTCTTCTGGAGCGCGACCGTCTGGGCGCTGGCCTGCGCATTCTCCGGGGATTCCCCCCGCTGGTGGTGGGCAGCCGGCGTCTTCCTCGGCCTCGCGATGGACTCGAAGTACCACGCCGTGTTCCTGGGCCTGGGGGTCCTCGGATTCCTGCTGTGCAGCCCGGAGCATCGCGCGTGGCTGAGACGGCCGGACCCGTGGATCGGCGTCGTCCTCGCATTGCTCGCGTTCTCCCCGACGCTGATCTGGAATGCGCGCAACGGCTGGCAATCGTTCGTCTACCAGGGGCTGTCGCGGTTCCGTGAAAGCGGCTTCCAGCCCGCCCAACTCTGGAGGTTCCCCCAGAGTCAGCTTCTTCTGCTGACCCCGTTCGTCTGCGCCGGGACTTGGGGGATCGGACTATGGACTCTGGGGCGGTGGCGCCGCATGGACTGGAGGTCGCGCTTCCTGACGGCCCTCGGGGCGCCGATGCTGGTCTTCTTTTTCCTCGTCATTTTCACCCGGCCCGTGCGGGGGCACTGGGCGGCGCCGGCGTACTTGACGCTGCTGATCCTGTCGGCCGAGGCCGTCCAGGGCGGGTCCGTCTGGGGACGCCGGCTGTATTGGGGCTCAGCGGCGGCGCTGGCGGTCGGCTGGTTGTCCCTGCCGATCCTGATGTCGACCATCCCGACCCCGCAGCGGAGGGGCTGGGCAGCCCTGGGCGCCAGGGTGGCGGAACGGAAACCGGACTTCATCCTGGCCAACGAGTATCACCTGGCCTCGCAGCTGGGCTACCAGCTGCGGATGCCGGAGGCCTGGGAACAGACCCCGGCCGGGCGGCCGTCGAAAAACTTCCCGAACTGGTGGCGGGAGGAGGAGCACCGCGGGAAGAACGCGGTCATCGTCATCGAAGGCCGGCGTTATCCCCAGGAGCTGGCCCGGATCGCGGCGTGCTTCGAACGGGTCGGCCCTCCGGAGGACGTCGTCGTTCCCCGGATCCGGGTCCTGGGACTGGGCGAAGATGCGAAGTTCAGCATCCTCAGCGCGTGGGGCTATAAGGGGCCCGCCCAGGTCGAGCCCCGGGCCCCTCCTTCGGACGACTGACCTTACTTCTTGGGATTGAGCGACTCGAGGAAGGCCAGGAGCGAGGCGAATTCCTGGACGGTCAAAGGCTCCACCAGCCCGACCGGCATGATCGAGGTCTCCGACCTGCCGCGCTTCGCCACCGTCTTGAGCGGCAGCACCGTCGCCACTCCCTGGATGTTCCGGATCTCGACCTCGTCGCCGGACTCGCGGACGATGAAGCCCTCGTAGCGGTCCTCCTCCTTCGTCTCGAACCAGTGGGTCGTGAAGCCCTGGGCGATCTTGGCGTTGGGCTTCAGGATCGACTCGATGAGCTCGGCGCGGGGATAGCGCGAGGCGATGTCGCCCAGGAACGGCCCCTTGGGCGGATCGTTGGGCGTCACCGTATGGCACGCGACGCAGCCCTGTTTGATGAAGAGCTCGCCGCCCGCCTTGGGATCGCCCCTGGCCAGGAGCGCGTCCGCCAGGACCTTCTCATAGGGCAGCGTTTTGATGAGGACGCGGTCGGCCGCCTGCTGCAGGTCGAGCTTGAGCGCGGCCGCCGCCTGGTTCGCCGCCTTCTGGATCTCGGGCCGCGAATCCTTCTGGAGGACGCGGACCTGGAAGGCGTAGTCGTCGACGCGCGTCCAGGCCATGGCGCGCAGCAGGTCGAGCACCCGGGGCGTCGACAGCGCCTGGTCGATCGCGCGGTTGGCCGCCTCCCGGACCTCCTTGGGCGACTGCTTCCGGTGCGCCGAATGGAGGAGCACTCCGAACGCGAGCTCGCGCGTGCCGGCGTCGGCGGCCTCGGCGCGCTTCGCCCAGGCGGCCGTCGCGACGCCATGACGGGCGTCGCGCGCGAATTCGTCGCGGACGTTCGTCAGCTCGCCGGGCGGCTTCGTCCACGTCGACATCACCCGGATCGCGGCCTCGGTGGTCTCGGTCTTGTTGGCCCTGCATAGAGTAGTCAGGGCCCGGGCGCGAATGGCGGGGTCTTCCTTGGGAGACGCCGCCGATTCCTCGAGCAGCGGTACCGCCTCCGCCGGAAGCGGGGTCATGCGGCCGAGGATATCCGCGGCGACCGGCCGGAACGACGGGTCCTGCGCCGCGAACTTGAGGACGATCGGGACCGTCTCCTCGAAGACGATGCGGTTGCGCTGCAGGTCGATGAGGAGGAGCCGCAGCGAATCGGTATCGGCGGAGGTCAGCGCCTCCCTCAGCCCCTTGCCGATCTTGTCGCTCTGCGCCCAGG
>DASQOM010000031.1:0-19016 GCA_035644495.1 Planctomycetota bacterium
CGGACGATCGCCGGCACCGGGACGCAGGCGTCGCATATGGCCGGCGGGCCGGCCCTGAACACCGGACTCAACTCGCCCTGGGACCTGGCGCTGGACGGCGATCGCCTGCTGGTGGCGATGGCCGGCAACCACCAGATCTGGTCGCTCGACCTCAAGGGCGGCACGATCGGCCCCGTCAGCGGGACCGGGCGCGAGAACATCACGGACGGACCCCATAAGAGCGCCGACTTTTCCCAGCCGAGCGGCCTGTCGATCAACGCCGGGAAAGTCTACGTGGCGGACAGCGAAGTCAGCGCGATCCGCGAGGTCGACCTGGATCCCGCGGGCAAGGTCCGGACGCTCGTCGGGAAGGGGCTCTTCGATTTCGGCGACAAGGACGGCACGGGCGACGCCGCGCTGCTCCAGCACTGCATCGGCCTGGGCTGGCACAACGGGGTGCTGTACGTCGCCGACAGCTACAACCACAAGATCAAAACGGTGGATCCGAAGACGCGCGCCGTGAAGACCTTCCTCGGCGACGGGCGGAAGGGCTATGAAGACGGGCTGAAGCCGCGCTTCCATGAGCCGAACGGCCTCTCCGGCTGGGGCGACAAGCTGTTCATCGCCGACACCAACAACCACGCGATCCGCGTCTGCGACCTGAAGACGGGCTCGGTCTCCACGCTCCCGGTCGAAATGAAGTAGCCCCCATGAAGAAGCTGGCGGCGCTCGCGGGGCTCCTCCTGCTGCTCGGCGCGTCGCCGGCGGCGGTCGAGATCCGCGGCCTGCGTCATCCGGCGCTGTCCCCCGACGCGAAACGGATCGCCTTCGACTGGCACGGCGACCTGTGGATCTGCCCCGTCGACGGCGGCAGGGCCGAGCGCATCACCGAAGACGCGGCCGACGAGCAGAAGCCCTGCTGGGCTCCGAACGGCCGCAGCCTCGCGTTCTCCAGCGACAAGGCGGGGAACCGCGATATCTACGTCATCGACCTGGAGACGCGCCGCGTCCGGCAGGTGACGGTTCATTCCGCCGACGACGACGCGCCCGCCTGGTCGCCGGACGGCAAGTGGATCGCGTTCCAGTCCAATCGCGACTCGAACCTGGACCTGGCGCTGAACGACAACGTCCATGATTTGTGGAAGGCGCCCGCGGGGGGCGGGACGGCGACGCGGATCACCCGCTTCCGCGGCGAGAACCCCGCGTGGTCGGCGGACGGCCAGTGGATCGCCTACGACCGCTACTCGTCCGGCTACGCCGACGGCGAGCACAACCTGTTCGTGATCGCGCCCGACGGCTCGGGGATCCCGCGTGAGATCGCGTCGGGCAGCGAGGACTCGCGCCATCCCGTCTTCCGCGGCTCGCAGATCTTCTTCTCGCACGAGGCGAACGGCATCAAGCAGTCGTCGAGTCAGCGCAACGTGTGGAAGACCACGGTAAACGGGGGCGCGCTGCTCCAGGTGACCGGCCATCCCGACAACCAGGTGACCTGGCCGACGACGACCGCCGGCGGGAACGTCCTGGTCTACGAACGCGACTTCACGCTCTATTCGATCGATCCGCGGGTGTCGCAGCCCAAGCCGCAGCGCCTGACGATCACGGTCGATTTCCGTTACGAGGATCCAGAGGCGCCGAAGACCGTCACCGCCGGATTCCGCACGCCGGCCTGGTCGCCGTCGGGCGCCCGTATCGCGTTCGAGTGCCGCGGCCGCATCTGGACCGCGTCGGCCGACGGAACGGACGCGCGCGTGGTGACGACGGGCCTCGACGAGTGCCGCGACCCGTCGTGGGCCGCGGACGGGAAGCGGATCATCTATGTCCGCGCCTCGCCCGGCTCCCCCGGGCGCGTGATGATCTCCGACCTCCAGGAGGGGGGCAGCCGGATCGTCACCCGCGAGGTGGGGGACTATCGGGAGCCGCGCCTGTCGCCGGACGGAAAGACGGCGCTCGTGACCCAGGGGAGGGAAGGCGGGAGCGATCTGGTCCGGGTCGACGTCGAGTCCGGGATCACGGCGCTGATGCCGGGCCTGCACTCGGGCACCTATGCCCCGGACGGCCTTCGGGCGGCCGCGATCAAGTCCGACGGCAGCCTGCTGGTGATGCAGGCCGAGGGAAGCTCGCCGGTCGCGCTGCTGGAGTCGACCGGGTCCCGGACCGGGTTGACGTGGTCGCCGGACGGGGCGAGGCTGGCCTGGCAGGACCAGTCGCGGGAAGGCCGGGGCGTCCACGTGCTGGAAATCGAAAGCGGCCGCGAGTCGACCGTGGCCAAGGGTGCTCGCGCCCCCAGCTGGTCGCCGGACGGGACCATGGTGGTCGCGGAGACCGACCGCAATCAGGGCTCCGACAACCAGGTGCTGTCGATCTTCGACGTGCAGAGTTCGCAGAAGCTGGCCCTCGATATCCGGGCGACGCGGCCGGTGACGCGGCGCGAGGAGATGTCGACGGTGTTCATGCAGGTCTGGTCGGCCTACGCCTCGAACTATTACGACCCGTTCTTCCACGGGGTGGACTGGACGGCGGTCCGCGAGAAGTACCGTCCTCTGGCGGAGGAGTGCCAGACGAAACCGGAGCTTTACGACCTGATCAACGACATGATCCGGGAGCTGCGGTCGTCGCACGTGCATCTCACGCCGGCTCTGGTGAAGAACTCGGTGGTGACGGGCTCGATCGCCGCGGATCTCGCCGCCGTCGCGGACGGAACGTTGAAGATCGTCCGCGTCGAGCCGAACGGGCCTGCGGACAAGGCCGGCCTGGTGGCGGGCGACGTGCTGGTCGGGATCGGCGAGACGTCGCTGGACGCGGGCAGGGATCTCGACCGTCTGCTGTCCGCGGACCACGCGGAGACGCCCCCCGAGGTGCAGGTCCGGGTGAAGAGCGCCGGGGGCGAGGAGCGGACGGTGGCCATCCGGGGCCTGGAGCGCGGCGCCCTCCGGGCGCTCAAGTACGAAAACCGGATCGCCGCGCGCAAGAAGATGGTCAAGGAGCGCAGCGGCGGTCGTCTCGCGTATCACCACATCAAGATGATGGTGCAGGCGGAAGTGTCCCGGCTGAAGACGGCCCTGGAGAAGGAGTTCCCGGAGGCCGAGGCTCTGGTGCTGGACGAGCGCGACGGCGTCGGCGGCCTCGCGCACCGCCCGATCTGTTCGCTGCTGGATTCCGGCGCGGCGGACCGGCTGAACGCGGCGCCGGCCTGCTACACGCGGAACCGCAACGGGACGACGTCGCCCGACGTCTACGGCGCCGGCTCGCAGGGCGGACGGAACCCGGGGAAGTCGTGGGACAGGCCGGTCATCCTCGTTCAGAACGAAATCTCGCGCAGCGACAAGGAGATCTTCCCGTACACGTTCCGCTACCTGGGCATCGGCTACCTGGTGGGGATGCCGACGGCGGGCGGCGTCATCGGCGGAAACGAGTGGTCGATGCGGGACGGATCGAAGATCACGGTCTCGGTCCAGGGCTGGTTCAGCGCGGACGGCCGGAACCTGGAGGGATATGGGGTGCCGCCGGACTTCCGCGTCCCGGAGACCCACGAGGACCTGATCGCGGGCCGGGACGCGGCGCTGGAGAAGGCGATCGAGGTGCTGTTGGCGCAGCTGGACGGCAAGATCGCGTCCCCGCGCAAGCCGGGGGACCGCAAGGGCGAAGGACAGCCGGGGAAATGAGATGAACACGATCGGATGGACCGTGGCGGCGCTCCTGGGGATGTCGTTGACCGCGACGGCGCAGGACCTCGAGAAGGACGCTCGGGCCCTGGCCGGCGAGGCCTTCGAGGGCCGCGAGACGGGGACGCCCGGCGAAGAGAAGGCGGCGAAGCATATCGTCGCCCAGATGCGCGCCGCGGGGCTGGAGCCGGTGATCCAGGCCTTCGAGGGCCACGGGACGACCGGCCATAATGTCGCCGCGGTGATCCACGGCACGATCGGCGAGGCGGTCCTCATCGGCGCCCACTACGACCACCTCGGCAGCGACGGGAAGAAGACGTATTTCGGCGCCGACGACAATGCGAGCGGCACGGCGGTCGTCATCGAGATGGCGCGCCGCTTTGCGAAGAAGCCGGCGAAGCGGACGATCGTCCTGATCGCCTTCAGCGGCGAGGAGATGGGCGTGCTGGGGTCGCGGTACTATGTGAACCATCCCGTCGTCGCCGAGACGCCGGTGGCGATGATCAACATGGACATGGTGGGACGGCTCCGCGAGTCGCTGATCGTCTTCGGCGCCGACACCGGCGACAAATTCAAGGAGTACCTCGCGGACAGTCCCCTCAAGCTTGCGTACAACAAGGACGCGATCGGTCCGAGCGACCATACGTCGTTCGTGCTGAAAGGGATCCCGGCCGTCCATCTGTTCACGGGCGCGCATGCCGACTATCACAAGCCCGGCGACACCGCGGACAAGCTGAACTACGACGGGATGAAGCAGGTGGCGGACCTGGTCGAGTCGCTCGTCCGGAAGATCGGCGACGCATCCGAGCGGATGGTGTTCATCAAGCCGCCGCCGCAGGCGCAGGCGCCGCGGGTCGGGAAGGGCGGCACGCCGTACTTCGGCGTGATGCCCGACTACGGCTATGACGGCAAGGGCGTGCGGCTCCAGGGGGTCGCTCCCAACAGCCCCGCGGAGAAGGCGGGCCTGAAGGAGGGGGACCTCCTGCTCTCGCTCAACGGGAAGGATTTCGAGGACATCAAGGCCTACTCGGCGATCTTCTTCGGGTTGAAGCCCGGGGACGAGATCACCCTCGGCTACGAACGCGACGGGAAGAAGACCAGCGTCAAGGCGACGCTGATGACGAAAAACCGCTCGGACGAATAGGCAAACCGTTGCAAGTCGGCGTCCGTCGATTAGAATCGCCCCGGTGACCACGTATCGGGGCCATATCCTCACGCCGCGGAAATCGGGAGGCTGGGCCGACATCCCGGACGGAACCCTCGAGGAGCGCGACGGCGTCATCGCCGCCGTCGGCCGCTCGCGGAAGCACGACATCGACCTGCGCCCCTGCCTGATCATCCCGGGCTTCGTGGACACCCACACGCACGTCCCGCAGCTCTCGGTGTGCGGCGTCCATCCCGAAGGCCTGCTGCCCTGGCTGCGCAAGTGGGTGTACCCGATCGAGGCGGAATTCCAGGGCGGCCGCGCGATCGAGCTCACGCGCCGCTTCTTCCAGGAGATGGTGGCGAACGGGACGACGGCTGCGGCGCTCTATACGTCGGCCTGGCCGGAGTCGGTCGACGCCTGCTTCGAGGCGGCGCGGGACATGGGCGTCCACGCGTGGATCGGGCCGCCGCTGATGGACATCGGCGCCTACCGCCGCGCGCGCGTGCTCGAGGAGGCCGAGGACCTCGCGCGGAAGTGGGATTCGAAAACGCGGCGCTTCGCGGTCACGCCGCGCTTCGCGCTCAGCTGCTCCCAGGACCTGCTCGAGGGCGCGGGCGACCTGGCCCGCCGGCTCTCGCTGCCCGTCCAGACGCACCTGAACGAGAACCCCGACGAAGTCCGCGAGGTGCGGCACCGCTTCCACAAGCCCTATGTCGACGTGTACGAGGAGACCGGGCTCGGCGGCGAGCTCTCGCTCTTCGCGCACTGCGTGCACATGTCCAGCCGCGACTGGAAGAAAGTCCGACGCGTCGCCCACTGTCCCACCGCCAACCTGTTCCTGCACAGCGGCGTCATGGACTGGTCCGCCGCGCGCCGCTCGGGAGCGACGCTGAGCCTCGGCAGCGACGTGGGCGCGGGTCCCGACCTGTCCCTCTATTTCGTCATGCGCTCCGCGTGGGAGATGCATGCGCTCCGGGCGAATCAGGGTCCAGGGCCGGAGGACCTCCTCCGGATGGCGACGCTCGGCGGCGCCGAAGCGCTGGGCTTCGACGACATCGGCTCGCTGGAGCCCGGGATGTCGGCGGACTTCCAAGTGCTCGACTGGAACAGCATCGTGCCTGCGGGCGCGCCGCCGGCCGAATCCGCCCACGACCTCGTCTCGCGCATCGTCCACCGGGGAAACCGCGCGGCCATCCGCCGCATCTATGTCGCCGGCAAGCAGGTCATCGACCGTTCCGGGACTTGATCCGATGTGGGATCCCGCCCAGTACGAGAAGTTCCGGGGCGAACGGACCCTGCCGTTCTTCGATCTGATCGCGCGCATCCCCGACCGCTCCTATAAGGCGATCTGCGATCTGGGCTGCGGCACGGGGGATCTCACGGCGGCACTGGCCGAGCACTGGCCGGAGTCGCGCGTGGTCGGCGTCGATTCCTCGGCGGAGATGCTGAAGTCGGCCGCGAAGTTCGCGGAGCCGGACCGGGTGGAGTTCACGCCCGGCGACATCCTGACCTGGCGCGCCGGGTCCCCGCAGGACCTCCTCGTCTCCAACGCGACGTTCCAGTGGATCCCGGACGCCCCGGCCCTGGTGAAGCAGGTCGTGTCCTATCTCGCGCCGAAAGGCGTGCTGGCCGTGCAGATGCCGGACAATTCCGCGTCGCCGTCGCAGAGGATCCTGCGGGAACTGGAGTCGTCGGGCCCGTGGGCGGAACAGCTCCGGGGACGCGCGCGCCAGGATGCGGTGCTGCCGCCGCTGCGCTGGGCGGAGCTCCTCTGGGAGGAAGGGCTCGACGTCGACGCGTGGGAGACCGTCTATATGCACGTGCTGGAAGGAGAGGACGCGGTCCTGGAGTGGATGAAGGGCACGACGCTTCGGCCGATCCTGAAGGCGCTGGAGGGCGGGGAGCGGGACCGTTTCCTCGACCCGTACCGCGAGCGGCTCGCGGCGGCCTATCCCCGTCGCGCCGAGGGAACCGTGTTTCCGTTCCGCAGGCTTTTCTTGGTGGCGAAAAAGCGATGAGGATCCTGTCGTTCCAGCCGACGTCGACCGAGATGGCTTTCGCGCTGGGCGCGGGCCGGGCCATCGTCGGCGTGTCGCACGAGTGCACCTATCCGCCGGCGGCCCGGCGGAAGCCCGTGGTCTCGACGAGCGTCATCGATCCCGAGCGGATGTCGAGCGCCGAGATCGATCGGGAGGTGGTTTCCGCGGCGAAAGAGGGCCGGAGCCTGTACAAGATCGACCGTCCGCTCGTGGAACGCCTCAAGCCCGACCTGCTGCTGACCCAGAGCCTCTGCGAAGTCTGCGCCACGTCGCCCTCGGACCTGCGGGAGGTCCTGCAGATCGTCAAGCCGAAGCCGCGCGTGCTGTCGCTGCACGCGCACGATTTCGAAGGCATGTTCGCCGACCTGCGGGAATTGGGAGAACTGCTGGGCAAGGATTCCCGCCCGCTCGAGAAGAGGCTGCGCGCGCGGATCGACGCGGTCGTCCGGAAGGCCCGGAAGCTTCCCCGGCGGCGCGTCTTCTGCATGGAATGGATCGATCCCGTCTTCGCCAGCGGTCACTGGGTGCCGGAGATGGTGGAAATGGCGGGAGGCGCCGATCCGCTCGCGGCGAAGGGGAAGGAGTCCCGGCGGGTCGATTGGGCGGACGTCGTGGCCGCCGCGCCCGAGGTGCTGATCCTGATGCCCTGCGGGCTCAGCCGGGAGCGCACGCTGCAGGAACTTCCCGTGGCGGAGGCGCGGCCGGGCTGGAAGGATCTGCCTGCCGTGCGCAACGGCCAGGTCTGGCAGGCCGACGGGCCGTCCTGCTTCAACGGCGGGGGGCCGCGTCTCGTCGACGGCGTCGAAATCCTGGCGGAGATCCTGCATCCGGAGGTGTTTCCGCGGCGGCACCGGCGGGGGTATGCGAATCTGGCCGCGCATCGCTGAACTCCGCGCGGGGCGGAAGGATCAGCCGCGGGGGATCATGATCGCCATCGTGGCGGAGGTCTTAGGCTGCAGGGCCAGGAAGATGCGGTAGCCCTTGCCGCAGACCGGGCACTTCACGATCTCGCGGTTGAAGCCTTCACGCAGCAGGATCATCGCGCCGCAGAAGCAGGTGATCAGCTGGTCCTTGCCGACATAGGAGACTTCCTGCGCGCCGACCTCGCCCTTGGCGAGCAGGAGGAGCTTCTCCTTCGCGGCGCCGCCGGCGGAGGCGGTCTGCGTCGTGATGGGCGGCGATTTCCACGAGCGCGTGGGCGGCGGGGCGCCCGTGGTCATCGGCGGCATCACCGACTTGACCACGATGGCGGCCTTCGGTTTCATGCGCTTGCCGGTGTTGCGGGCGGGGGACGCGACGAGCGGCCGCAGCACGAGCGTGCTCATGCCCGACCTGGACTTCTTGATCGTCGCGGTATATTCCGCCTCGCAGATCATGCAGGTGTAGACGGAGTCGACGCGGCCCTCTTCGATCGTGATCTGCGCGCCGCAGACGCACTTGGCGACGTGGATTTCCTTGGTCTTGCCGCTGCGGGGATTGACGGCGGTCGGCTTGACGAGGATGCCGACCTTCGACTTCTTCGTGGTCGGGTCGGTGGTGACGACGATCTCCAGGGTCTGTCCGCACTCGGGGCAGGCCATCTCCTGGGTGGTTTCCTCAGGGTTGATTTTGAGGGACGCGCCGCAGGGACACGAGACTTCCGAGACTTCGGTCCTGGCTGCCATCCCCGAATCATAGCGTATCGGATCGCGCCCGGCAATTCTTCGATTCGCTTGCGATGAAAAGCTTCAGGCGTCGGCTACTCTGGGGTTCATGAGCGGCGCGACCTGCGACGGGTGCGGGGAAGGAAGCTTGCTGCCCGATCAGAAGGGGAAGGGGGTCGAGCCGGTCGCCTGCGATCTGTGCGGATGGGCGGCCGACCTGCGGGAGCTGCCGCGGAAGTGGATGGGGAACGACGGCGTCCCGTGGACCAAGCGCGAACGCAAGGTTGCGGGCAGGCTCTTCTTCCTCTGGGTGCACTCCGACGGGACGAACGATGACGCCGTGTTCCAGGTGATGGACATCCTGGGCCTGCAGAGCATGAGCTCGTCGGCGGAGTCCCTGGTCGAGCTGGAGGCGAAGCCGACTCCGGAGATGCTCGAGAAGCTCGCCAGGGTGAAAGGGGTCCGGAAAGCCTGGCTGTCCCCTTAGGAACGGCGCCGATGAGCGGGGTCTATTGCAAAGGCTGCGGAGAGGGAAACCTGCTCCCCGACCCGGCAGGCCAGGGAACGGGTCCGGTGATCTGCGATCTCTGCTGCTGGGTGGCCGATATCGCGGGCCTGCCCAATATATCGCTGGAACACGGAGAGCCCCGGACGAAGCGCGGGCGCAAGGCCGCGGGGACGCTGTACTTTCTCTGGGTCCATGACGACGAGGGCGGGAGGCGGGCCGCCTCCGGGGTGATGGACCTCCTGGAAGTGACGGTCCTTCGATCGTCGCCGGTCTCCCTCGTCGAGCTCGATCGCAAACCCTCTCCCGACGTTCTGGAGAAGATCGCGGCGCTGAAGGGCGTCCGGAAGGTCTGGCTCGTTCCGTAGGCTCGTTTATCCCCTTGCAGAGCGCGTTCTCTCATGGTTATATGGGCCCGAATGAGCGCGCCCTTCCAGATCGGCACCACGCCCAACCCCAACTCGATCCGCGTGGGATTGTCGGAGTCGAAGTTCTCGAAGCCGACGACCTACCGCTCGGCGAAGGACGCCGCGGCGGAGCCCGTCGTCGAGGCACTCTTCGGCATTCCGGGCATCACCCAGATCTTCACGATGAACAATTTCATCACGATCAGCAAGGACCCCGCGGCGCAGTGGTCGACGATCGAGCCCAAGGTCGCCGAGGTCCTCATGGCGAAACTGAATGGGTAATTGGAACGACGTCGCCGATCGCGTCCTCGCGGGCCGGGACTTCACGAAGTCCGACGCGCTGGCGGTGCTGCGCTCGCCGGACGTGGAGCTCCTCGACCTCCTGGGCGCCGCGTACCGCGTCCGGCACCACTACCACGGCAACAAGGTCAAGATCCACGTCCTCGAGAATGCGATGAGCGGGATGTGCCCCGAGGACTGCAAGTTCTGCTCGCAATCCAACATCGCGACGGGCGAGATCGAGCGCTACCGGCTCGAGAGCAAGGACGAGATGGTCGCGGCCGCGAAGAAGGCCAAGGCCGCGGGGGCCTACAAGTACTGCATCGTGACGTCGACGCGCGGTCCCAGCGATCCGCAGCTCGCGACGATCTGCGCCGCGGTGAAGGAGATCAAGGAGACCGTCGGCATCCGCGTCTGCACGTCGCTCGGCATCCTCGAGCGTCATCAGGCGACCCAGCTCAAGGCGGCCGGCGTGGACCGCTTCAACCACAACCTCGAATCCAGCGAACGCCATTTTCCCGAGATCTGCGGCACGCACGCCTATGAGGACCGCGTCCGCACCATCGGCTACGTCCAGGAGGCGGGCATGGAGTCCTGCTGCGGCGGAATCGTCGGCATGGGGGAGAAGGACGAGGACCTGGTCGATCTCGCGTTCGAGCTGCGGCGGCTCGGGGTGACCTCGATCCCGATCAACTTCCTGAATCCCCGGCCCGGAACGCCGCTGGGGGACCAGCCGATGCAGGACCCGAAGAAGTGCCTGAAGGTGCTCTGCATGGTGCGTTTCGCGAATCCGTCGCGCGACGTGCGTTGCGCCGGCGGCCGGGAGGTCGTGCTGCGCTCGCTGCAGCCGCTCGCGCTCTATCCCTGCAACTCGATCTTCACGAACGGGTACCTGACCACCGGCGGGAACGCCGAGGACGCCGACGCCAGGATGATCCGCGATATGGGCTTCGAGATTTACCGCGAGTAAATCCCCCAATTTTCGACCCCGGACCCGACGTTGTATCTGTGCGCCGATGAGTTCTCCCACCGTCATTCCGAGGACCGATCCGCGCGCGCGGCAGCTCCTGGGCGTCTGCCTCACGCTCTGCTGCGGGTTTTTCGTGGCGGAGCTCATCGTCTTCCTCCTTTTCGGCGACCGCCTGGGCGACGGCGCCGTGGCGCAGATCCTGGCCCAGCGCAACGCGCTCTTCGCCCTCGGGAAGGGCAGCGTGCCGCTTTCCGCGGCCGTGGGGATCCTGATCCACGCGGGGATGGCGGCGCTGATGAGCGCCGCCCTGCAGCGAATGTGGCTGCGGAACCGCGGCCTGGCGCTGTCGATGGTGCTCCTGATCTTTGTCGCCTTCCAGGGCGTCCTGGTCGCCCTGGCGATCGGTAAGCTTTGAACCCCGGCGGCCGGCCCGGGCGCGCGGATCGTACGGGGATGTATCGCGCGGGTGGAACGCCGCTATAATAGAGCCACAACATGGGGCAGCAGCAGCAGAAACGCGGCGACGTCATCGTGATCTCGGCGGACGCCGGGATCCGGTCGTCGCTCGACGCCGGACTGAAGGACGACCGCTTCCGCATCGTCTGCGTCGCCTCTTCCGCGGAGGCCGACGTCGCCGCGCGGTCCGCGTCGGCGGAGATGGCGATCATCGACTCGCGCACGGGGCCGGCGCTTGAGCAGATGATCCGGCTCCGCAAGATCAATCCCGCCCTCGGGTTCGTCCTCATCATCGGCGACGAGGATTCGTCGCTGGCGGTCGAGGCCGCGCGGGCGGGGGCCTATGAGTTCTTCATCCGGCCGCTGGACGTCACGAAGGCCGCGTTCCGCCTCGGCGTGGCGCTGGAGAAGCACTCGCGGGCGCTCGAGGAGCGGGCCTACACGGTCGCGCTCGAGGAGCGGCTTAACCACCGGACCGAGGAGGTCATGGCGAGCCGAGACCGCATCAAGACGCAGTTCATCAACACGATCCGCGCGCTCGAGAAGGCCCTGCAGGCCAAGAACGTCTATACGGAGGGCCATTCGCGCCGCGTCGCGGAGAAGTCGGTCGAGATCGCGCGCGCGATGAAGGTGCCGCGCGACATGATCCGCCACATCGAACTTGGCGCGCTCTTCCACGACATCGGCAAGATCGGCATCCGCGACGACGTGCTCAACAAGCCGGGGCGTCTGACTGACAGCGAGTACGAGCACATGAAGCTGCACCCGATCGTCGCCGAGCAGATCCTGTCGCCGATCGAGGAGCTGCGGCCCATCGTCGAGATCGTCAAGCACGAGCATGAGCGCTGGGACGGCAGCGGGTACCCGTCGGGCTTGAAGGGCGCCCAGATCCCGCTCGGCTCGCGGCTGATCGCGATCACCGACGCCTGGGACTCCATGGTCTACGACCGCATCTACCGGAAGGCGCTGCCGCACGAGGCCGCGCTGGCCGAGATCGAGAAGAACTCGGGGACCCAGTTCGACCCGGACTGCGTCCGCATCTTCTGCGACCTGGAGCGCGCGAAGCTGCGCGCGGCGGCGACCGCGACGGCGCCGTAATCCCTTCCCGAAGGCGGATCCTCGGCATAAACTGACCCCGTGGTCGATCTCGAACGGCTCCTGACCGTCCCCGAACCCGCCTGGCCGGCAGTGCAGTCCTGGATCGGCGCCGCGAAGGTTCCCGTCGAGGTGCTTCCCTGCGATCCGGAGGCCCGGGTCGAGGCGCTTCAGGAAGTGGGGATCACGATCGGGTCGGCGTTGGGCGCGGTCGTCTACGAAAGCGGCGGGCTCCTTGTCGATCACGGCTGGATCCGGGTCCGAGGCTCGGGGCATGAGCGGCTACCGCGTCGGGTTGCCGCGGACCGGTCGTGGCTCCTGATCGCGGAGGATATCGTCGGCGGCTTTTTCGCGCTCCACCCTCCGGAGGGCGGGGTGATGTACCTCGCGCCGGATACCCTGGAGTGGGAGTCGATGGAGTCGAAGTACTCGGCCTGGCTGAGATGGATGATGGGGGGATCGACGGCGAAGTTCTACGGAGCGTATCGGGGACCAGGCTGGGAACGGCAGGCCGCCGCGCTACGGCCGGATCAGACGTATATGATCCTGCCGCCCCCGTGGACCAAGGGGCCGGAGTTTGCGCTTCGCTCCTGGGTACCGACGCCGGCGTCCGAGCTCTACGGCCTGACGCTGAGCTTCAGCGATCAGCTGCGAAATCCGCCGTCGGCCGGTGTCTAAGGGAACTACCTTAACGAGGGCGAGCTGATGGCGACCATGCGGGCCGTGATGAAGAAGGAAGCCGGACTGGGAACCTCGTTCCAGACGGTCGAGGTCCCGACGTGCGGTCCGGACGACGTGCTGCTGAAGGTCAAGGCGGCGTCGATCTGCGGGACGGACCTGCACATCTACAAGTGGGACAACTGGGCGCAGGGCGTCATCAAACCGCCGCTGATCCTCGGTCACGAGATCGCGGGCGAGGTCGTGGAGACCGGCGTCCGCGTCGAGGGCATCGACAAGGGCGACCTGATCTCGGTTGAAAGCCACATCCCCTGCGGCAAGTGCTACCAGTGCCGGCACGACCTGCGCCATATCTGCGACAACCTGCAGATCGTCGGCGTCCACCGGCCGGGCGGATTCGCGGAGTACCTGTCGATCCCGGCGGTCTGCGCCTGGAAGAATCTGCCCTCGATCACGGCGGAGGTCGCGGCGCTCCTGGAGCCGCTGGGGAACGCGGTCTATGCGGCGAGCGAGGCACAGGTCGCTGGCCAGAACGTCGCGGTCTTCGGCTGCGGTCCGGCGGGCCTCTTCACGATCGCGGCGTGCAAGGCGCTGGGCGCGGTGAAGGTGATCGCCGTCGACGTCAACCCGAAGCACCTGGAGATGGCGGGGCCGATGGGGGCGGACGAGATGCTCGACGGAGCGGATCCGACGCTGATGGAGCGGCTGGAGGCGCACCGCGGCGGGGCGGGCCTGGACATCTCGATCGACATGTCGGGGAACCATAAGGCGATCGTGACGGCGATCCGCTCGCTCCGGAAGGGGGGGACCTTCGTCGCGTTCGGGATCCCGCCCGGACCGATCGAGCTGAACCTGGCGAACGATGTGATCCTGACCGGCCGGCGCATCCTGGGGATCGTGGGTCGGCACATGTTCCGCACCTGGGAGCTGATGCAGCGCCTGATCGAGAGCGGCAAGCTGAACCCGGCGCCGATCATCACGCACCGCTATAAGCTGGCGGATTTCGACGAAGCGATCCGCGTGCGCGCCTCCACGGACGCCCGGGTCGGCAAGGTCATCCTGATCCCCTGATGGAATAAAACAGACCGTCCGTTTGATCCAAGCCGTATAATTATTGTGGATTTCGGGTCACCTTCCGAAGTGCGTCCTCAACCCCCTGAGAGGATGATGACGACGCCACTCCAGGCCCTGCACAAGACCCTTGAGGCCAAGGGGTTCGAGACGCTGGTGCGGGAGCATCACCGGCGCCTGCTGGCCTACGCCCTGGCTGTGGTCCATCAGGTCGACGTCGCCGAAGACCTGGTCCAGGACGCCCTCCTGATCGCGCATCGGGACCTGGTCAAGTTCGACGCGGCCCGCGACTTCGGCGCCTGGGTGCGCGGCATCGTCCGCATGAAGTACCTCGAATGGACCCGATCGCGCCGCACCGAGCGGATGCCGGAGTCGCAGCTTGAGGAGCTCGACGCCCGCCATCGCGATTGGGATCGGGCGGCGGAGGAGGGCCGGGGCGACGTCCTCGCCGCGCTCCGCCTCTGCCGCGAAGAGCTCGGCGGCCACGTCACCGAGACCCTCGACCTGTTCTATTCGGGCCAGCGGTCCTGCGCCGACATCGCCGCGCGCCTCGGCGTCAGCGAGCCCGTGGTCCGCAAGCGCCTGCAGCGGGCGCGGGACGTCCTGAGCGAATGCCTGAAGAAGAAGCTGGGAGCGGTCCATGACGCGTGACGACGCGGCCCTGGACGGGCTCCTGAGGGAACTGGCCCGCGCGCCGGAGGGCGACGACGCCTTCGTGCGCCGCGTGATGGACCGGGCCGAACGGCGCCCCCGCGTCCGCGTGTTCCTGGCGGGAGCGGCGGCCTCTCTGATCCTCCTTGCCGCGGGCTTTCTTCTCGAGCCGCCGCCGACGGCGCGCATCCGGGTGACGCCTCCCGCGTGCCTGCGCTCCGAGACGACGTCGATGCGCGTCGTGGTCCCGGGTCGTTCGGCGTTCGACCCGGTCCCGGTCGACGCGCTTGCGCGGGTCCCGGCGGGCGTGCCGCTGCTCCTGCAGGCGGTGGGCGCGGACGGGATGGCGCTGTGGACGTCGCCGTCGACGATCACGCTGCGTCCGCGCGAGATACACGGAGACGGGCCCGCCGCGACGCCCGCCGAGCGGCGGATGGACTATACCCGCGACGTGAAGCCGATCCTCGACGCGCATTGCGCCGAGTGCCATACGGAGGCGGAGCTCGTGGCGGCCGCGAAGCCGTACCAGGCGCGGCGGAGTCCGGTGGTGACGCAGACCCACGCGCCGGTTTCCGCGGCCGAGCGCGGCCGGCTGGCGCTCTGGGTCGATCTCGGCGCGTCGACGCGTCCCTGAACCCCGGCCTTTCCTGAAGTATCCGAGTTCGGTATCATGAGCCTCATGCGATTCGCCGCACTGACGACCGCTCTGCTCCTCGCCGCCGGCTGCGGCCGCGAGGACGAGGTGCGTCACTATAAGGCGCCCAAGGACCCGATGTGGCGGATCCTCGGCGCGGTCGCCCCGACGCCGGGCGCCACCTGGTTCTTCAAGGTGGCCGCCCCCTCCGACCGGCTCGACTTCGTCAAGCCCGAGGTGATCGCGTTGTTCCGCTCTCTCAGGGTCGAGGACGGGCAGCTGCGCTGGACGCCGCCGCAGGGCTGGACCGAGGAGAAGGCCTCGCCTCAGCGCGAGGCGACGCTGAAGTTCGGCGCCCAGGAGCCCCGGCTGGAGCTCGCGGTCACGCGCCTGGCCGGCGACGGCGGCGGCATGCTCGCCAACCTCAACCGCTGGCGCGGCCAGCTCGGCCTGGAGGGCGTCGGTGAGGCGGGGCTGCCGAAGAAACTCGACGGCGCGGCAACCGACGTCTACATCGTCGATATGGTCGGACCGACTCGGCCCGCTGCGGGCCCGCGCGCGATGGGCCGGCCGCAGGAGCCGCCGCCTCAGGCCGGCCGCCCGCAGCCGACGCTGGACGACATCCGCTCGCTGTTCTCGTTCGACCAGCCGCCGGGCTGGAAGGAGAATCCGCAGCCGTCGTCGGGGCGCATCTTCGAGTTCATGATCGACGACGCGTCCGGCTCGGCGCTCGTGACGCTGTCGGCCCTGCAGGGCGGCGGCGACCTGGCGGGCAACGTCAACCGCTGGCGGACCCAGGCCGGTCTGGATCCGATGGCGGACGCCGACATCCCCAAGGCGGCGGCGCCGGTCAGCTTCGTGGGCAACGACGCATGGCTGGTGGAAGCGATCGGAAAGGACCGCGGGATCGTCGCGATCGCGTCGCTGAACTCCCAGTTCTCGATCTTCCTGAAAATGGACGGCGCGCCCGCGGCCGTGAGCGCGCAGAAGACCGCCTTCATGAACCTGGCCCAAAGCTTCAAGATGAAGGGTCGGAATGAGTAGCGCAGAGAAGGGCCCGGTGGGCAAGGTCCTGGCGGCGCTCGGCTCGCTGAAGCTGACCGTCGCGCTGCTGGGCATGTCCATCTTCCTGGTCTTCGCGGGCACGCTGGCGCAGGTGGACAAAGGCATCTGGACCGTGATGGAGCAGTACTTCCGCTGCTTCGTCGCGTGGATCGACTTCAAGATCTTCTTCTCGCGCGACTCGCATATTCCCGGGGGTTTCCCGTTCCCGGGCGGCCGGCTCCTCGGCGCCGCGCTGCTCGTCAACCTGCTGGTCTCGCACGGCCAGCGGATCCAGCTCAAGGCCCGCGGGCCGCGGATGGCTCTGGGCTTCGCGACCCTCGCCGTCGGCCTCGCCGCGACCTGGAGCGTCATCACCCATGTCTTCGACGCGGACTCGACCAAGGCGGCGAACGATCCGTCGCTGCGCGTGACCTACCAGCTCATGTACGGCGGCGGCGCGGGCGCCATCCTCTTCGTCGCCTGCTGGCTGCTCTTCCAGCGCAAAGCGGGCATCGTGCTGCTCCATACGGGCGTCGTCATCCTGATGCTGAGCGAGCTGACCACCAGCATGCTCGCAAAGGAAGCGCAGATGTCGATCTTCGAAGGCCAGCGGATGAACTTCGTCGAGGATACCCGGAGCGTCGAGCTGGCGATCGTCGACGCCTCGGATCCCGCGACGGACGACGTCTACGCCATTCCCGAGCGGCGGCTGCGCCGGACGGAGAGCATCTCGGTCGAAGGGCTGCCGTTCGTGGTGGACACGGACGCGGGCAAGTTCATGAAGAACGCCGCCTTGACGCCGGCGCAGCCGGGCGAGACCAACCCCGCGACGCAGGGCGCCGGCGTGCGCTGGCTGGCGAAGGACGCGCCGGAGTCGAGCGGCGTGGATACGTCGGGCGGCGTGGACCTGCCCGCGATCTACGTAAAGCTGCGCGAGAAGTCGGGCCCGGACCTGGGCACGTGGCTGGTCGGCATCCGCCTGACCCTGGAGAGCGGCGCGCAGATCGTGAGGGCGGGCGGGAAGGAGTACAAGGTCTCGCTGCGTTTCGCGCGCGAGTACAAGCCGTACTCGCTGTATCTCTACAACTTCCGCTTCGAGCGCTATGCGGGCACGGACACTCCCAAGGACTACTCGAGCTACGTGAAGCTGGACGATCCCGAGCGCGGCGTGGTCCGGGACGTGCGGATCTGGATGAACAACCCGCTGCGCTACCGGGGCGACACGCTGTACCAGTCGTCGTTCGACCGCTCGGAGCAGGGCACGGTCCTGCAGGTGGTGGAGAACCGCGGCTGGATGGCGCCTTATGTCGGGTGCATGATCGTCGCGATCGGCCTGCTCGGCCAGTTCCAGCTGCACCTCCTGGAATTCCTGAGGAAGAGGCTGTCGTCATGATGCCGAAGCTCTTCCCCTGGATCGTCGTGCTGCTGGCGGCGGCGTGGGTGCTGCCGTCGGCGTCGATCCCCGCCATCCCGCAGGACAAACCGCAGATCAACGAGTTCGCCCGCATCCCCGTCGTGAACAACGGGCGGGTGAAGCCGATGGACACCATCGCGCGAACGCACCTGCGCATCATGTCGAACCGGGAGACCTACAAGGACTCCGCGGGGGAATACCACCCTGCGATCGAGTGGCTGCTCGACGTCGAGAGCGACGGTTACGATCGCGATGCGCGGAGCCGGAAGGCGCCGGTCTTCCGCATCGACCATCCGCAGTTGCTGAACGCGCTCGGCCTGCAGCCTCGGGAAGGGTACCGCTACTCGATCGAGGAATTCGGCCCGAAGCTGCAATCGCTCGCGGAGCCGCTGGAGCGCGTGCACAAGCGGAAGGAGGAGAACCATCCGCTCGACGCGTTCGAGACGCAGCTCTTCGAATTCGAGCGGCACCTTTCCTACTATCAGCGCCTGGCCGACCTCTCGATTCCGCACGTGATCCCCCCGCGCGCTTCCGGAGACTGGCGGACCCTGTCGGAGGCGAAGTCGGATCCCGCGGCGGCGTCCTGGGAGAAGATGCGGGTCGCGTATGCGTCGAAGGACGCGGCCGCCTTCAATGCCGAGGTCGCGTCCTATCTTTCCACTCTGGAGCAGGAGCGGCCGCAGGACGTGAAGCGGTCGAAGCTCGAGGTCCGCTTCAACGCGGCGGATCCCTTCAACAAGGCGAAGTGGCTGTACCTCGTCGCGTTCGTCATGGTCGCCCTGTCCTGGATGGGATGGAGCGCGCCCCTCAACCGCGGCGCATGGCGGCTCATGGTCTTCGTCTATATGGTGCACACGATGGCCCTGATCGTGCGCATGGTTCTGTCGGGCCGGCCGCCGGTGACGAACCTCTATTCGTCCGCGATCTTCATCGGCTGGGGCGCCGTCGCCCTCGGCCTCGTCATGGAGCAGATCAACAGGATCGGCATTGGCAACCTGGTGGCGTCCGTCGCGGGTTTCGCCACGCTGCAGATCGCCCATATCCTGTCCGCCGAAGGCGACACGATGGAGGTGCTGCAGGCGGTGCTCGACACGCAGTTCTGGCTCGCCACGCACGTGACCTGCATCACGCTGGGCTACGCGACGACCTACGCCGCCGGCCTGATCGGCCTGATCTACATCATCGAGGGCGTGTTCACGCGAAACCTGACCGAGGAGCGCGGCCGAAACCTCACGCGCATGATCTACGGCATCGTCTGCTTCGCGACGTTCTTCAGCTTCATCGGCACCGTGCTGGGCGGCCTCTGGGCGGACGATTCCTGGGGCCGCTTCTGGGGCTGGGA
>DASQOM010000032.1:0-15688 GCA_035644495.1 Planctomycetota bacterium
ACTGGTCGTTCAGACGTCCCAGCATCTTCTCGTCCCCGTCCTTGATGCGGAGGAAGCAGATGATGCGGCCGCCCATGACCAGCTTGTGCGTGCCGGGGCGCTTGAAGAGGACGCCCGTCGTGTCGATGTAGCCCTGGTACATCGCCGTCGGCTTGTTCTCCTCGGCTTTCTTCGCCACGTCCGCCGCACGATCGGCGTCGAGCTTCTTGCGGATGTCGACTTGGACCTTCGTGGTGGCCCACAGCGCGGCGATCTCGCGGTAGCGGTCCAGGCCGCGCTCCGCCTCGGCGCGGACCGGCTCGGTCTGGGCCTTGGCCTGCGCCGCCTGGTAGTCCGCGACGATCCCCGACAGGTCGATCTCGTCGAACCGCTTGTCGCTGATCAGCTGGATCTGCTGGTCGAGGCCGCGCTTCGCCTTCGCGATCAGCGCGCTGGCCTCCGGATCCGACGCACCGGCCGCGGGGGCCGGCTTCCGGCCCGCATCCCTGGGGGCGGGCGACGCCACCGGCACGGACGCCTCCGCGCCGAGGTGGACGTACTTCTTGCCGACGAAGTACTTCACGGACGCCGGCGCCTCGATCTTGAGCCAGCCCATGTGCTCGCCCAGGACCTTGACGCTTTCGTTCTCCTTCAGCGTGCACAGCACGTCGGCGTTGACGCGGCTGTCCAGGCGGACCGGAACGTCGTTCTGCATTGAGACGCCCTTGTCGCCGTCGCGCTTGACGTTCTTCGCGGTGACGTACACCGTGCTGCCCTTGGGCGGCAGGATCTGATAGTACTCGTCCTTCTCGGCCAGGACGGTGACGCGGTCGCCCAGGCCCAGCACCGACGTGATGATGCTGTTCTGGTCGCCCTTCGGGAACATGCGGACGTTCAGCCGCTCGACGGTGACGTCGCCCTCGAACGGATAGCTGCGCTTTTCGAACGCGGTCTTTTCCTGGCCCGCCTTGAAGTCCTGGGCCGAGGCTCCGGCGCACATCACCGCCAGAGCAACCGTGGCAAGAACCGACTTCCTCATGGCTTTCCCCCTCTCTCTCCGGATCCAAAACTTTTCAACGTGAAAACACGGCAAGACCGGTGGTGTCAGGATGAATTGTGCGTGGCGTGATTCATGTCTCCCCTCTCCGAACGACCCCTGACGCAGCTCTCTCTACGTCGCCGGCATTATAACATGTAATTTATGGATTGGGGGAAGATTCTGCGGGCTTCTCCGAATTCTTGAGCGACGGATCCAGCTTCACGCTGGCCAGTTTGACCGTGTCGTCGATGTAGACCTGGCGGTACTTCCGGCGCGCCTCTTCGTCCATCTCCTTCCGCTGGCCGGCGAACTGGGCGGCCGCATCGTCGGGAGGCAGATCGACCAGGTCTTCCAGGTACACCACGTAGACCCACTCCGCCTTCTCGGGGCTGCGGAGCATCGTGCCCGACATCGTCGACGCCTTGCCCGGCTTCATCTGAGTGCCGCGCACCTGCTGTTGGATCGCGGTCGCGAGCGCGCTGTCTTCGATGCCGAGCTCCGGGCTGTCGGTCTTGAAGTAGCGCGTCACCCGCCAGTCCACCGGATACTTGAGGCGCGCCGCCATCATCCCGTGGGTCGAGATCTCCAGCACCACGTTGTTCGCGACCTGCTGGACCCGTTTCTTGAGCTGCTCCTTCTGGAGCTCCTTGACGATCGACTCGCGCACGCGGTCGGAGATGCCGGGCTCCTGCGCGTCCTTCCGCGTCTGCAGGCGGAAGAGCGCCACGCCCTTCGACGTGCGGACTTTCTGGGACACGTCGCCGGGCTTCTGGGCCAGATCGAAGGCCCACGTCGCGAGGTTGCTGTTCGCGCCCACGCTCTTCTCGATGTCCTCGACCTGTTTCGCGTCGAAGGAGTTCGTGATGTCGTGAACGATCCCCCGGTCCTTGAACTTCGCATAAAGCTGGTCGAAGACGTTGTCCGGGTACTTGTTGTCGTTGGCCGTCGCGATCGCGCCCAGGGCGACGTCGACGTCGCTCATCAGCTGCGCGGCGGCCTTGTCCGCGGCCTTCCGCTTGATCTTCGCGGGGATCTCGGCCTTGACCTCCTCGAAGGACTTGAACTCGGTCTTCTCGCCTTCCTTGTGTCCCTCGCCCTCTTCGTGCGCGTGGGGCTTGGCGAATTCCGCGACCTTGAACTCCTCGTAGTACTTCTTGATCGCATCCTCGCTGGGCTCGGGCTCCTTCTTGGCGATCTCTTCCGCGTCGGCCAGCAGGTACGCGACCTGCGCCTTGGCCGCCATCTTGTACTTGTCCTTGTTCTTCTGGTAGTAGCCCGCGATCTCGTCCGTGGTGGGCGGCTTCAGCTCCCGCAGGTAGTCCTTCGGATCGAAGGCGGCGTACCAGGCCTTGGCCATCGAGCGACCGTTCGCGACGCGGTCGTAGATCTTGTCGTAGTCGGCGAACTCGGAGTCGCTGACCAGCGTGAGCAGCTTCTCGCGCAGGACGTGCTCGGCGAGCCAGACGTGCAGCGTCGGCATGGTGATGTGAAAGAACCCGGAGGCGAGCTGGGCCATCTGATCGTCGTTGTAGTCCGGCCGGCCGGTGAAGGTCTGAAAGACGTCGCGCAGCTGCATGAGGTTTTCCTGCTCGCTGGCCTGGATGCCGGCGGCCTTGGCCTCGCGGAGCAGGATGATATCCTCCCAGGCCTGCTTCGCCAGCTCCTCCGGCTTCGGGGGCGGCGGCATCTGGCGGTAGTACTGCATCATCATCTTGACCATGGGGTCATTGAGCTTCTTGACCCACCAGCTGACGGCGGCCGTGGTGAGGTCGCGGTTGTATTCCGCCTTGGAGATCTTGATGGTGTCGTAGATGACCCCGGCCTCGCCCTTGTCCTCCTCGCGCTCGTTCCCCTGCTTGCCCATGTAGCCCCAGAGGACGAGGGGGACGACCATGACGACGACGATGAAGGCGAAGAGCCCCCGGGTGGACCGCTGTACGAACTTGTCGAAGCTGAACGCCATTATTTGACCTCTTCAGGGCGCGGCAGATCCTCCAGAGAGTTGATCCCGAAGGTGTCCAGGAACTCCTTCGTGGTCCCGTACTGGAGCGGCGACCCCGGGATCTCTTCGCGCCCGGCGATCTTGACGAGGCTCCGCTCCATCAGCGCCCGGATCAACTCTCCCGACTGCGCTCCGCGGATCGCCTCGAGATCCACTCTCTTGATCGGTTGTTTATACGCAATGATCGCGAGAGTCTCGAGCGCCGCGGCGGAAAGCTTCCGGTCCGCCTTGGCCTTCTTGAGTTTCGCGATTATATCGGCGTGGGCGGGCCGGGTCAACAACTGGTACCCCCCGGCGATTTCCTCCAGCGAGAACGCGCGGCCCGTGGCGTCGTACTCCGCCTTCAGCGCCGCGATCGCCTCCCGGATCTCGTCCGGCTTCGCCTCGGGAAAGATGTCCTTGAGCCGGTTGAGCGTCATCGGCTCGTCCCAGGTGAAGAGGATCGCCTCGACGCCGGTCTTCAGGTTATCCACGCTGCCGCCCCCCTCGCAAAATACGTCAGGATGAAATCCGACCCCGCTCGCTTGATGGAGGTGAGGGCTTCGAGAACGACCCGCTTCTCGTCGATCCACCCTCTCTCCCCCGCCGCCTTGATCATCGCGTACTCGCCGCTGACGCTGTACGCGGCCATCGGGCAGCCGAACCGGTCCTTGGCCCGCCGGATGATATCGAGGTAGGCCAGCGCCGGCTTGACCATGATTATATCCGCTCCCTCCCTGAGATCAAGGTCGATCTCCCGGAGCGCCTCGTCGCTGTTGCCCACGTCCATCTGATACGCCTGCCGGTCCCCGAACTGCGGCGTCGACCCCGCCGCCTCGCGGAACGGCCCGTAGAACGCGCTCGCGTACTTCGCCGCGTACGAGAGGATCGTCGTCTTCGGCAGCGCGCTCCGCAGCGCGGCCACGACGCCGTCCATCATCCCGCTGGGCGCGACGATGTCCGCCCCGGCCTCGACGTGCGACGCCGCGATCTTCTGGAGATACGGGAGGGTCGCGTCGTTGTCGACCTCCTTCCCCTTCAGGATCCCGCAGTGGCCGTGGTCCGTATACTCGCACATGCAGACGTCCGTGATCACGGTCAGTTCGGGCAGAGCGTCCTTGAGCGCCCGGACCGCCTGCTGCACGATTCCGTTCTTCGCGTAGCCGCCCGTGCCCTTCGGGTCCTTCGACGACGGGATGCCGAAGAGGATCATAGAGCTCACGCCCGTCTTGGCCAGCCCGCGGGCCTCCTTGACCAGCTCGTCGACCGAGAGCTGGAACTGGCCGGGCATGGACGCAATCGGCGAGCGCACGCCCTTCCCGGGCCGCGCGAAGTACGGCATGACGAGATCGTCGGGCGACAGCTCGGTCTCGCGGACCAGCTTCCTCAGTCCCGGCGTCTGCCTCAGGTTTCTCAGTCGCGTTTTCATACGGGGTTCTTCATCAACGCGCCGGAGGCGCGCCCTCTTGCTGTGGCCCGTGGCCCGGGGGCCTCTCCGCTCATAGGCTTTTCACGATGGCTTGGATCAGGGCGTCGAACGTGTATTGCTTCGGGATGACGGCCACCTTCAGCCCCGCCCGGCGCGCCGCCGCGGCCGTGATCGGCCCGATGCACGCAACCTTCGCCTTCACCCGCCGCTTGCCGATCGCTTCCATGAAGTTCCTCACGGTCTGCGCGCTCGCAAACGTGACCCAGTCCGCGTCGTCGACCGCGTCGACGTTCTCCGGCGCGACCTTGTCGATGCGATACAGCACGAGATTCGTCACCGTCGCGCCGACCCTCGACAGCACCTTCTCGAAATCCGGGTTCATTTTGTCCGCGCCGGGGTGGAAGACGTGGGCGCCCTTCACCCCCTGTTGAGCCAGTTCGCGGGCAAGTGACCGGGAAGTGAACTCCGCCGCGACGAGATCGGGCTGGATGCCCCGCTCGATGAGCGCCCGGGCCGTCTGATCGCCCACGGCGCAGACCGTCGTCCCCGCGAGCGTGCGGTTGTCGCCCGCCAGATTCGGGAAGAAGTATTCGACCGCCGTGCGGCTGGTGAAGGCGACGTGCGTATAGCCGGCGATGACGATGGGCTTCACTTGGACCGGCGTGATGCGGATCGTCGAGAAGACGGCCACCTCCGCGCCCAAAGCCTCGAACTTGCGCGCCAGCTCGCTCGACTGCTCCCGCGCCCGCGTCACCACGACCTTCTGTCCGAAGAGCGGCTTCTTCTCGTACCAGCGCAGGCGGCGCTCGAGATCGACCACGCCGCCGATGATCGTCACGGCGGGCGGGGTCATCTTCGACGCCAGCGTCTCGATCGTCGCCAGCGTGCCGCGGATCGTCTTCTGTCGCGGGGTCGTCGCCCATTGGATCGTCGCGGCCGGCGTCGTCGGGCTCCACCCGCGGCGGATCAGCTTTTTCGCGATGCTGCCGAGCGCCTTGAGGCCCATATAGACCACGAGGGTGCCCCCGCGGGGGAGATCGGCGACGTCGACCTCGCCACCCTGCGTCTGCCCCGTGACGAAGGTGACGTGCGACGCCTTGTCGCGATGCGTCAACGGGATCCCCGCGTAAGTCGACGCACCGATGGCGGCGGTGACGCCGGGGACGACTTCGAAGTCGATGCGGGCGCGCCGCAGCGCCTCGGCCTCCTCGGCGCCGCGCCCGAAAATATAGGGGTCGCCGCCCTTGAGGCGGACCACCTTGCGCCCGGCCTTCGCCTCGCGGACCAGCAGCCGGTTGATCTCCGGTTGCTCGAGTGTATGGCTGTCCGACTTCTTGCCGGCGAAGACATGCCGCGCGTTCGGAGCGAAATCGAGGAGTTTCGGGTTCACCAGGTGGTCGTAGATGACGACGTCGGCCTTCCCCAGGAGCAGGAAGCCGCGGTGGGTGATGAGATCGAGGTCGCCGGGACCGGCGCCGACCAGGTAGACGACGCCCTTCTTGGCGGTTGGCACGAGGCCACTATATCCCCCTCGGCGGTGGCGTCAATCCATCGAGTGCAGATAGAGGATGACGCCGGTCGCCCCGATGCCCAGCATCAGTCCGGCAATGAAGCTCGCTGTCAGCACTTCCGGCGCCGCGATGTCCGGATCCTGCCGGGTGCGGAGGATCCACGCGGCATAAGGACCGGCGAGGGACGCCGCGCCGTAGAACAGGACCCTCGGGAGCAGGCCGACCTTGCCCGTTTTCAGGTCGACGAACGCCTCCGGAGTCATCGCCCAGAAGAAGGAGACGGAATCGACCAGCAGAATGCCCCACGGGATCATCGACCCCAGGATCGCCCAGCGACGCCCCCGCCTGAGACCGGAACCCGTCGCAAACAAAAGGCTGCCGAGAAGGAGGTCGAACGCGACGAGGCGGTAGTAGGTGCCGTTCGGCTCGCTCTTGAGCAGCAGCGCCTCGGGAATCAGGCGCAGCCGATCGCCGGCCCCGAAGGCGATCGTCATCCAGGCGACGACCCTCACCGAGCGACGAAGATCTTTCGCTACCAGCAGACTACTCGGAGGTGTCGAGGACAAGGCTTGATTCGCCCCCCGCCACGAAAGTGATCGTCGCTTTTAGCGGAGGATGGCGGCCGTGAGTCCCAGGATAAGGAGGGTCCCGAGAGGGGACCCCAGCAGACCCCAGAAGATCGCGCCTCCGGTCTCTCCCCGAAGCTGCGTGGAAGGGAAACGACGGGACAGCAGCGCCCAGAACACCAGCGGACCGACCATCGCCGCAAAGGCGTAGAACAGGAAGCGGGGGAACAGGACAAGAAACTCCCTTCCCGATGCGCTGGTCCACAGCGTCGAGCCTCTCGCGCAGGCCCTCAGGAACTCCGGCAGAGCGAACGTGAAAATCGGCAGGGAATTCGCGAGCAACGCCGACCACGCCCCCGCCGCCGACGGCACGGCGACGACCAAGCCCCGCGAAAGCTTCAACCCCGCTCGGATCAGGACGATCCCCAGGAAGATGTCCGTGAGGACCAGACCCCAGTAGACCGGAGGGATCACGGAACGAAGCCACAGAAACTCGGGGATCAGCCGGACGAGTCCCACGATGCCGAACCCCACGGTCAGCCGCCCGATCAGCCCCAGGCGGTTCTCGGGGGACGATTCCATCGTCACGTCCTTACTTCGCTTCGGACTCGATGCGCAGCAGCTGGGTGTCGGTGCGGAGGAACAGGGCTCCATCGACCGGCGCCGGCGACGCGAAGGTCCGTCCCTTCAGGGTATTCTCCGCCACCTTCGTGAACGTCTTCTCCGCCTTCACGATCGTCGTCACCCCGTCCTCGCTCTGGAAGTAGACCAGGTCGCCCACCAGGACGGGAGACGCCGAATAAGCCCGGCCGATGCGCTCCTGCCAGTGAACCTTCCCCGTCTGCGCGTCCACGCAGCTGGCCAGCCCCTGGTCGCTCACCATATAGAGCTCGTCGCCCGCCAGCAGCGGAGACGGATCCAGCGGCGCCCCCTTCGTCAGCTTCCACGCGACGTGCGTCTCCGTCACGTCCCCCTTCCCGTCCACCTTCACGGCGAAGAACGCCGGCGAGTCGAATCCCGAGCTAAAGAACACCATCCCGTGACCGTAGACCGGACGCGGCACCACCGAGTAGCCGCCCGGATATTTCGCGGTCCAGATCACTTTGCCCGTCGCGGGGTCGAGGCTCTGCACCGCACCCGAGCCCGGAATCACCACCTGCGTCGCCTTGCCCACCTCGATCGCGAGCGGCGTGCAGAACGCGAACTTCTTCGGCTCCATCGCGTTGTCCCGCGGCGTCTTCCACTTCACCGCCCCCGTCTTCCGGTCGAGCGCCACCACGAACGGATCCGCGACGCCGTCGCAGCTGAAAATCAGGTGCTCGCCCACCAGCGCCGGTGATCCGCCCGCTCCGTGCACCGGGTTGTACTTCATCACCTGCTTCCACAGGATCCTGCCGTCCCCGCTCAGCGCCGCCGTGCCGTTGCTGCCGAAGTGGACGTAGACGCGGTCCTTGTCCAGGATCGGCGTCGGCGACGCATAGCTGTTCTTCTTGTGCGCCGGACCGGCGTTGTCGACGTGGAAGACCTCGACATTATGGAGGATCTTGCCCGTGGCCGCGTCGACGCACACCGCGCGCAGCGACTTGTTCCCCTCCGTGGCCGTCGTCATCCAGAGCTTGCCGTCCGCGACGACCGGCGACGACCAGCCCAGGCCGTCGATCGCGGTCTTCCATTTCACGTTCTCGGTGTCGCTCCACTTCTGCGGGACGGACGTCGCCGCGGCGTGGCCCTGGCCGTCGGGCCCGCGGAACTGGGGCCAGTCCTGCGCCAGCATCATCAGGAGGATCGTCGCGATGGTCATTTCGGCTTGGTCTCCGTTGCGAGCACGCATCTCAGTCCGACCGCGTCGTCCTTCAGGGTCGCGGCGACTTCCTTTCGAGACGACGACGCCAGCGCGTCGGCGTCGTCTTTCCAGCTTCCGCCCCTGAGAATGTGGCCCTCACACCACTCCCAGAGATATCCGTGAACGTCGTAGAGTCCCCACGGATTCGGTTTCCTGGCGCCGACCGGCGGATCGTTCCCCGCCGCGTTGCCGTGATACCAGCCGTGGGCATCGAGATCCTTGGCGTCGTCGCCAAACGAGTACTTCGTCGTGGTGCCCGCCCTGGCGGCGTATTCCCACTCGACCTCGTTCGGAAGGCGGATGACCTGGTCGGCGTCGATCAGCTTCGCGGCGCGCAGCTTCTCCGTCGCCGTGCGGCAGAAGGAGACGGCCTCGTCGAACGACAGCATCTCGACGGAATTGCGAGGCCCCTTCCACCGGCTCGGGTTGGCGCCGGTCAGCGATTCCCACAGGTTCTGCGGCACTTCATACTTGGCCATGGAAAAGGCGGGGACGGCGGCGTCGTTCAGCTTCCCCGCCTTGATCGAAACGAACTCTTCGCGGAACGTTTTGAGAAGGGCGGTCGGGTCCTGGGGGATGCCGAGAAGAAGGACGCCGACCAGCAGGGCTCGCATGCACCAACCATACACTGCGAGGATGGAATTCATTGGGAGTAACGCCGGGTGCCCGATCCGGGTCTAAGACGAATGCGTCGAACCGTCCATTCCGCGCAGATCGTCTACCTTCACCGCGCCCGCGGCTGGTCTTACATCCTTCTTCTGACCGCCGGGGTCGTCCTCCTTGCCGCCTGGCTGCTGCAGCGCCGGCACGTCGGCGACCCCGACGTCGTTGCGGGCCTCGCGCAGGCGGCGGCCCTCAGCCTGTTCCTGATCGCCATCCCGTTCTTCCTCCGCAAGCGCACGCTCGTCATCGACCGCGACGCGCGGAGGTTGTCTTACCGGGACCGCTCGGGTCTGATGACCTGGGGCCACAGCCTTGCCCTTCAGGACGTTTCGGTGCACGAGCAGAAGGACGGGGGAGCGGTCTGGATCGAAGCGAAGGACGGACGCCGTCTGCCGATGCGCAAGGGTCCGAGTCCGGACGAGGCGCACGAGCTCGCCCGTCAGCTCGCGACCGACCTGGACTGCCCGCTTCACCCTCACTGATCGAAAAAAGCGGGAACTCGGCGCGCGATCCGTTTATAATCCCGAGACCGGGGGCTTGCCGTAAGCCGTAAAGAGAGAGAGCAGGGATGTCGAACGCACCGCTGCACCTATTCGGAATCCTCGCGATCCGCCACGGAGCACTGCAGCCCGACCAGCTCCGGCACCTGCTCGAGGAGCAGGCGCGCGACGGCGGCACGCCCCTCGGCGAACTCGCCCGGCGCCGCGGCATCCTGAGCGCCCGCCAGGTCCGCCGTCTCCTCGAGCTTCAGAGGGCCGGGGGCTTCGACTCCGACGCGACCACTTTCGGCGGCCTCCTCCTCCAGAACGGCTTCGCCTCGCTCGACGAGGTCGGCATCGCCCTCCAGGCCCAGCGCACCGCGATGAACCGCGCGACGCCGCCCATCGGCGAAATCCTTGTCGGAATGGGCACGCTCAGCATCCAGCAGTGCGGCGCCATCCTGACCGCGCAGCGCCGCCTCCGCGGCGTCGACACCCAGGGCGAACTCGACTACGAGACGCGGATCCTGCCCGCCCTCGCCTCCAGCCCCACCGCGCGCCCCGAGCCGCAGGGCTGGCTGATCCAGGAGACCGGGGACGACCTCGGCAATCTCTTCCCCCTCGGGACCCGCTCCGTCCTCGGGCGCCTGCCCGAACATGACGTCCCGGTGCCCGACATGGCCGCGTCGCGCGACCACGCCGTCATCGAGTACTCCCCCTCCGCGCGCCGCCACGTCATCACGGACTCCGACAGCCGCAACGGGACTTTCCTCAACGGCGCCCAGCTGATCCGGCCGCACTCGCTATCCCCCGGCGACTGCATTCAGATCGGCTCGACGATGTTCCGCTACGTCGCCGGCGGCGGCATCGGCGGCGCACAATCGACCATCGTCTCCCGTATCGGGGCCGACGCCGCCAAGACCGCGCGCGACGTCGCGTCCCGCGCGATGCCGGCGCTGAGGAACGCGGTCAATGTCGTCGGCGAGACCACGCGGCGGCTGCTGCCCTCGCGCAAGTCGCCGTATGAAGCCCTGTCGGAGCGGCGGGACGCGCTCCTGGACCGGCTCGGCCGCGCGGCGCTGCAGGCGAAACCGAACGCGGCCGTTGCCGTGAACGTCGACCGCGCGCAGCGCAAGCTCGACGAAGTGCGGCGCGGCGGCGACGTCAACGTCATCCGCTGGGCCGAACGGCGCCTCGCCGAGGCGATCCGGCAGCTCGGACGCTTCGTCGTCGAGCGAGGCCCCGCGCCCGAGGGCACCATGGCGGCGATCGTCGAGATCCGCGAGATCGACTCCGAAATCATCGTCCTCGAACCCGCTCCCGGCGACGCGACCCCGACACCGGAAGCCGCCCCGGGGACGTAGAGTAAGGGGCGGCCGAACCAGGAGGCGGGATCTATGCGGTCTTTTTTTGTTCGCGCTGCTCTCCTCATCGCCGTCGTCGCCGCAGGAGCGCCCGCCCGCAGCGACGCGCAGGCCGCGAAGAAGACCGAGACCCTGACCCTGGACTGGAACCAATTCCGCGGCCCCAAGCGAAACGCGCACTCCGCGGACACCGGCCTCCTGAAACAATGGCCCACCGGCGGTCCCGCGCTGGCGTGGAAGGCCACCGGCATCGGCGCCGGCTTCTCCAGCGTCTGCGCCTCGGGCAAGTTCGTTTTCACGATGGGCGAAGACGGAAACAAAATCCATCTCGTCGCCTTGAGCGTGGCGGACGGCAAGATCCTCTGGAAGCTTCCCGTCGGCAACGGATTCACCGAGCAGCAGGGCGGCACCGGTCCCCGCTCGACGCCGGCGACCGACGGCGCCGTCGTCATCTCGGTGTCCCCCACCGGGGAGATCACCTGCGCCGCGGCGGCCACCGGCCGCGTCGCCTGGCAGAAGCGCATGCAGGAATTCGGCGCGAGCCAGCCGGGCTTCGGCTTCGTCGAGTCCCCCTACATCGACGGCAATCTGGTTCTTCTGTCGCCGGGCGGAACGGTCCTCGCCCTCAACAAGGCCAACGGCCAGACCGTGTGGAAGAGCCGCAAGCTGAAGGGGTCGACGGACTACAGCTCGCTCAGCGTCGGCGAGATCGGCAGGGCGAAGCAGTATCTGGTGATGACGGACAAGAGCGTGGCCGGCATCCTCGCGACGTCCGGCGCGATCCTCTGGGAGGGGGACTTCCCCGGCGATCGGGCCGTCGTGCCGACGCCGGTCGCGGGGAACGGGATCGTCTTCGTCGCGGCCGGATACGGCGTAGGCTGCAAGGCGTTCAACGTCGCGCTCGGCGGCGCCGAGGTGAAGTTCCAGGAAGCCTACGCGAGCACGCAGTTCCAGATCCACCACGGAGGAATGGTGCTCGTCGGGGAACATGTCTACGGCCTCCACGATCAGGGCAGCCTGCGCTGCATCGAGCTGGCGACCGGGAAGCCCGTGTGGACGGACCGCTGCGTCGGCAAGGGCTCGATCGCGTACGCGGACGGAAAGCTCTATTGCCGGGGCGAGGGCGGCGCCGTCGCCCTCGTCGAGGCCTCCCCGACCGCCTACAAGGAGCTCGGGCGCTTCACGCCCGCGCTCACGACCGGCAACAAGTGCTGGGCGCATCCGGCGGTCTCGGGCGGCAAGCTCTACCTCCGCGAGCAGGACACGTTGTTCGCGCACAACGTAAAAGAATAAGAACTTTCGCGGTATAACTGGGGTGGTGCCGACGTTTGCCGCGTTCCTCCTGTCCGTGGCCCTGCAGTCCACGCCCGAGCAGCTGATCGACCAGCTGCGTTCCGACCGGATCGAGGAGCGCGACGCCGCGTTCAAGGAGCTCAAGGCGCTGGGCGCGGCGGCCAGGCCGGCCCTCGAGCAGGCGATCCGGGATCCGGACCCCGAGGTCTCGCGGCGGATCAAGGTCGCCCTCCGCATCCTCGCGATCCGCAGTTCGATCACGCCGAACCTGCGGAAGATCGTCCCCAACGTCGACGAGCGGCTGGCCACCGGACCCGATGAAGCCTTCACCGCCGTCTTCACGCAGGCCCTCGATTCCGGCAAGGCGGTGGCCGCCGACCTGGAGCCGCTGGCGCTCCACGCCCTGCGCGGTTCGGCCGGCGGTGAGCGGCACACCATTCTCATCCGCATCCTGAACCTGAAGCTGATGTCCGCGATACCCGAGATCCTCCTGCTCGCGCGCAGCCCCGATCAGCAGACCGCAGGGCTTGCGCTTCAAGTCCTCAGCGGGCTGAATCCGACCGCGGCGACGACCCTGCTGACCGCCGGCCTCAAGGACCCCGATGCGACGATGCGCCTGCGGGCCATCTCAGGGCTCGAGAATCTCCGGACGCCCGGCCTGGCCCCCCTGGTCGCCGAGTTGCTCAGCGATCCGGACCAGAACGTCCGGCTGGCCGTCATCCAGGCCCTGGGCAACTTCGGAGACCGCGACATGATCCCGCGCCTCGTTCCGTGTCTCACGGATCCCATTCTGGGACGCAGCGCCGCGCAGGGGCTGGTCCGCCTGCGCGCCAAAGAGGCGGTTCCCCAGATCCTGCCGATGCTGAAGGCCACGGACGAAAGCGCGCGCTCGGTCATCATCGAGACGCTGGTCCACCTCCGGGTGCCGGAAGCCGCGCCCGAAATCGCGCGGGGTCTTTCGAGCAAATTCTCGAACGTCCGGGAGACGGCCGCCTGGGCGCTGGTCGAACTGGGCGCCCGGGACCAGGGCCTCAAGATCATCCCCCTGCTCCACGACGAGGAAGAGGAGGTTCGTGCGGCGGCCCTTCGGGCAGTCGCGGAGTTCGGGCTCCGCCAGGCGGGGCCCGACGTCGTCAAGTTGCTGTCGGACGATGACGCCACGGTCCGGGTGGTCGCCGCCTGGACCGCGGGGAAGCTGGCCCTGGAGGACGCGGGTCCCGGGGTGATCAAGATGCTGGCCAGCGCGGATCGCCAGGAGACGACCATGGCCGCGTGGGCGGCCGGCGTCCTGAAGTTGCGCAGCGCCCGCCCCACCCTGTTGAAGCTCGCCCTCGATCGCAACGATCCTACCCTTGTGGCGGCCTCCGCGGCCGTCCTCCTGACCGACGCGTCCAACGTCGACGACCTGATTGCGCTCCTGCCGTCCACGAACCAGGACATGCCCGAGGTCCTGGCTCCTGCGTTCCGGAAGTATCACTCTCCCGGACTTCTCCAGAAACTGGTGTCCGAGCTCAAGAACAACGCCACCCCGGTTGCGGCCGCGGAGCTGCTCGGCCTGCTCCAGGATACGGACGCCGCCCAACCCCTGCTGAAGATCTTCCGGGATCCCGCGGAGAATCTGCTCATCCGGAGACTGACCGCCCTGTCGCTCGCGCGGCTGGGACACAAGGAAATCCTTCCCGAAGTCCTGGTCCTGGCCCGCAATGACGAAGCCAGCGGCCTCTCCCACGTGATCCGCGCGCTCGGCGCCCTGGGAGCGCGAGACCATGCCAAGCTGCTGATGGCGCCGCTCGCCGAGGCCGTGGACGAGGTCCAGCTGGCCACGGTCGACGCCCTCGAACAGATGGGCGCCGTCGACCAGTTGGACGCTCTGATTTCAAAGATGGACGACCTGAACAGCCCGGCCGACGAGCGCGCGGCGGAATGGCTCTGCCGCCAGGGCCGCAAGGAAGGCTGCAAAGCCCTGGCTCAATCGAGCGAGATCCGGGTCGCCCTCAACGCGTTCCGGATGCCGGCCGCCTGGAAACAGCTCGAAGCCGTGACCTATACGGAGCACCTCGAGGGGACGAAACGGGAGATAGCCGAGCGGATCGCCCGGGATGCCGGATTCGAGCTGGAGTGGACTCTTGAGGAATTCCACCCGGACATGGACGAGACCCTGGCCCGTGCGCGGGTGCGGCCCGACCACATGCCGCTGACCGGAGGCCGCGCGCTGTCGCAACTCATGCACGCCATGGACGAGGAATACGACGTCGTCCTCGAGGATAACGTGCTCCGCGTGCTGCCCAGCGGAGTCGCCCACGAAATCCTCAACACCTGGTGGCTGAAGAACAAGGATCGCTGAGACGGAACACCCGTTTCACCGGTGGAACACCCGATCACCCCCTTCCCTGCGGAATCCTCCTGGCACGCTCCTTACATCGGATGAAGCAGGCGGGAAGTCGCCCTGCGGATCTTCGTTGCCGGCGCGTCCGGAGTCATCGGTCGATCGCTCGTCCCGTCGCTGCTGCGAGCGGGACACCGCGTCGTCGCGATGAGCCGTCCGGTGGACCGCGCGGCGCGGCTCCAGCGCCTCGGGGCCTCCGCCGTGGTGGGCGACGTCGATGACCGCGACCGCCTGAGGCGGATCGCGGCCGAAGCGGCGCCCGACGCGGTCCTCCATCAGCTGGCGTCGATCCCGGGACGCATCGGCGATCGGGGCCAGGCCGACCCCACCACGTCCCCGGATTCCTCGTGCACAAGGCTGCGGGGGCCTACGGCGCCTCCAACGCCCGGGCCCGGCGGGAGTTCGGCGGGTCGCCGTCCCTCCCCAGCCGGCGCGACGGATTCCGCCGACGGCATCCGCCGGCGCTCAGCGCGTGAAGAATCGGCCGGCTCTCACCTTCCCGTGCGCCCCGTATCAACTACCGTGAGGATTCCGGGGAGACGCTGGCTCCCGCTCGCCGCGGGGTTCGTCCTGCTGCTGGGCTCCGTCAGCCCGCGCGCCCTGATGCCGGCCCGTGCCGCCACCAGCCGGCTCCAGGACTCGCGCTGCCATCATCCGTCCCGTCGTCATCTCCGGCTCAACACCTTCGCCAGGACCACGGTGACGAGACCCGAGGAACGCGCCCGGAGACAGCGGGTGCCGATCGAGACCCAGGCGCCCGTACCTCCGATCGCCCCGCTGCCGGAGCGGGCGCACATGGAGCTCTCCAAGCCCGACTACCTCAAGCCCTTCCACGATCCGCAGCGGCGGACCTCTCCTCCGTCCTAGGCGTCCCCGGACCCGCATCGGCGTCTGGTTCGTCACCGACACGCTTAGGAGGCTTTCCGATGAATCGATCTCTGGCTCTCTGTTTCCGCCTGCTGCTCAGCGTCCCAATCGCGGCCCTCGTTCCCGCCTGCACCGCCGACCAGTCCTCCACGGCGCAGCCGCCGTCCTTCGGAGGCGCGCTTACGGCGACGGCCGGCCCCGGAGCGGGGGAAATCACGCTCACCTGGTCGCCCGCGATCTCGGTCGGCGGCGGAGCGATCACCTATTTCGTCTTCGATACCCTCGTCG
>DASQOM010000033.1:0-7146 GCA_035644495.1 Planctomycetota bacterium
GGCTCCTCGCCTCAATCGCCGAATGCCTTGTGCCCGTGCGTGCCCGAACTAATCCCCGCGAGGTGTGTACGAAGATGTCCAACTACCCCAAGAAATGGAAGTCAGCCTGTGCTTAACCTCCTGGTATTGGGGCTAGCCCTCGATGATGGGCTCCTTGACGGACTCCTCCTCGGCCACCGTGCGGCCGGTGACGATCGTGATGTCGTCGTGCTGCGGGGCTTCGCCCTGGTGGGCTTCGAGCTCGGTGACGAGGAGGGACAGGAACTCGCTGGAGCTTTTGTCGGCGAGCTGCTTCACCCGGAGGTAGAAGCGGTTCTGGCCGAACTGCTCGCTGTTCTTGTTCATGGACTCGATCACGCCGTCGGTGTAGAGCGCGAAGCGGTCGCCCTTGAAGAGCTGGAGCTTCTGCTCCTTGAGGGTCTTGTCGAAGAGCGGCCCCTTGTCGATGCCGAGCGCCAGGCCGTTGGGGTTGACGAGGTGGCAGGTGTTCGACGCCTTCCGCCACAGGACCATCGGGTTGTGACCTGCCGAGACGCAGGTCAGCATCGACTTCTGGAGCTGCAGGATGGCGTAGTACACGGTGACGAACATGCCGCGCTTGATGTCGTTGTAGAGCACGCGGTTGACCCGCGTCAGCGTCTCCGCGGGGGAGAGGGTCCGGACGGCCTCGCTCTTCACGAGGGCGCGGGTCTCCGTCATCACGATCGAGCCCGGGATGCCCTTGCCGGAGACGTCGGCGACCAGGATGCCGAGGTGGTCGGCGTCGATCTCGATGAAGTCGTAGTAGTCCCCGCCGACTTCGCGGGAGGGGCGGTAATAGGCGGAGACATCGTACCCGGGAATCTGGGGCACCTTGCGGGGGAGCAGGTTGGCCTGCAGCTCCTCGGCGATGGCCAGCTCGTGGTCGAGCATTTTCCGCTCGACGTCGGACAGGTCCTCGTCGGCGTTCTTGTGCTTGAGGAGTCCCATGCGCTGGCGCAGCTGGAGGCGTTTCTGGGCCTTCAGGCGCAGCAAGGAGACGGAGGAGGACTGAGACGAGCCGCCCACCGCCGGGATGGGGGGCGGCGTGTGAAGCGGCTTCCGGGTTTCCGAATCCCGCCCGAGCGGCCGCTTCAGGGGTCTCCCGCGTCCGTGAAGGGACATATGAGTGCGTAAATTATAGGGGCGGGCCGCCGAAGCGGTCAAATACAATTCTGCATGAAAGCGCCCCGCTTGACGCTGCCGCGGAAGAGAAGTAGCCTGTTCCGTCGATGCTCACCCGTGATTTTCTCCGGACCGTGGATCTTTTCGCTCCGCTGGCGGACCGCGACGCCGATGCGCTGATCGGGATCGGCCGCGAGGAAGTCTACCAGAAGGGCCAGCCCCTCTTCCGGGAGAAGGATCCGGGAAGCAAGCTGTACCTGGTGCTGTCGGGGGTCGTCGAGATCGCGAAGTCGGGGACGGCCGGCGCGCCGCCGATGCCCCTGGCGCGGCTGGGTCGGGGCGAGATCGTCGGGGAGATCGCCGCGTTCGATGGCGGCGCCCGCTCGGCGGCTGGGACCGCCGCCGTGGTGCAGGAGACGCGGGTGATCGCCTGGGAGATGGTCGACTTCAACCGCTACCTGGCGGCCCGGCCTCAGGCGGCCCTGATCATCCTCAGCGGCCTTCTCCGCAAGCTGGGAAGCCGGCTGCGGAAGACGTCCGAAGCCGTCCAGACCCTCGTCCGCGCGCTCTGAAGGGATTCCCGGACCCCGGAATAACCTTCCCTTCCAGGGTGTTACAACTTCCATCGTGGAAACCCAGCAGGAGTTCGCCGACCGGGTGAAACCCCACCTGGACTCCCTCTATCGCACCGCGCTGCGCATGACCGGGGAGAAGTCGTCGGCGGAGGACCTGGTCCAGGAGACGTTCCTGAAGGCGTTCCGGGGCTTCGGGCAGTTCGAGCCGGGGTCGAATTTCAAGGCCTGGCTCTTCACGATCCTGACCCATGCGTACATCAACGACTACCGGAAGCGTTCGCGTTCGCCCCTGGTGACGGACTTTGCGGAAGTGGAGCCGGAGGGGAACGACGAGACCCCGCACTTCAGCGCCGAGGACGTCGAGCGCCTGGCGGACCGGCTGGGCGACCAGGCCAAGCGGGCGCTGGACCGGCTGCCGCCGGAGCACCGGCTGGTCTTCGTCCTCTCGACCTTCGAAGACCTGAGCTACAAGGAGATTTCCGCGGCCCTGGGCGTTCCGATCGGGACGGTGATGAGCCGCCTCTTCCGGGCCCGGGCCGTGCTGCGACGGGAGCTGGCGGACTTTGCGCGACAGGAAGGATTCTTCCAGGAGAAGAGTGACCGATGAAGTGCCACGAATCGAAACGCCACTTGGACCTGTTCATGGACGGAGAGCTCTCCGTTCCGGAGAACCTCAAGGTCCTGGAGCACCTGAACCTCTGCCGCCCCTGCGCCGGCATCTACGAAGGCGAGAAGGCGCTCCGGGCCGCGCTCTGCGCCGGCGCCGGCCGCGAGACGGCGCCCGCCGGCCTGGCGGAACGCCTCGCCGGCGGACCCGCGCTGGAGGCGGCTCCGCTCCCGACGATCGGCCGCCGGCGCCGCCGCTGGAGCTCCGTCGCCGCCGCCGCGGTCTTCCTGCTCGTCATGCTGACCCTGCTGTTCACCACGCCTGCGGAGATGCCGAAGGCTCTCGCGAACGAGATCTCGGAGAAGCACATCCAGTCCCACGAGGGATTCTGCGGTGCCCACCGGGACGACTGCCTCTGCCTCTGCGCACGCTGCAATACGGAGACCGTCAACCCGGTCGGCAAGTTCTTCCAGCGGCGCGTCCCGTACGAGGTCTGCTCCCACGAGCTCAAGGACCTGGGGTACGAGGCGATCGGCGCGGAGTTCTGGTCGCGGAAGGAGCTGGTCTGCCTGACGGTGTACCACAATGCCGCGGGTAACTCGATCACCCACGGCCTGGTCACCACCAAGATCGCCATGGAGCCCGGCCCGCTGTTCGTCTGCGACGGCGCCGAGCGCCCCGTGGTCATGATGCCGTCGGGGAAGCATGGGATGACCTGCGTCTTCGTGTTCGACAGCGAGTCCGAGGCGACGCGCTTTCGGATGGCGCGGGATCTGAAATAGTCCTCAGCCCCGGGCTCAGCGCGTCGCCGGCTTGATCCTGTAGAGCCCCGCGTCGGTGCGTGGGAAGACGACCCGGTCATGGACGAGCAGGACCTGGACCAGCACCGCGAATAGCGCTTCCGGACGTTCCCCCCCCCCAGCGTCCCCGAGCGGGGAAATGCCACGTCATTCCCGTCGAGTATCAGATCCACGATCCAGAGGATCTTCAGGCCCGTGCGCGCCTGCACCTCCACCCGCAGGTGGTGGAGGTTTGTGACCTTCCAGCCTATCCCGGAGGGCGTCGGAGACGCCGCCTGCCGGCAGCAGAAGGGCCGTGACGCCGGATCGAAGAACGGACCTTCTTTCGTTGAAGGACGATCCGGTCTGCGGGAAAAAGAAAAGCCCCGGCGTCGCCGCCGGGGCTTTTCCGGTCAGGTCTTTTCGATCAAGGGTCGGCTTCCGTGTAGGTCTCGCGCTCGATCCGGCGGAACTTCGAGAGATCCAGCCGCTGCGGATTCGTCAGCAATGCGTTCCCCAGCGCCTCGCCGCAGGTGAGCTCGATGTCGTAGTCCCCGTCCTTCGTGGCCTTCTTCAGGACCTCGAACACCTCGGAGGCGGGCGTGATGCCTGTCTGCTTGAAGATCTGGGAGAGCGACTTCGCGCACTGCCAGCGGACGCCCTTCTGGCGCGCCGCCCGCTCGGCGTCGGCGTCCTTGTCGGACACCACCTTGGCGAGCACGTCCACCGCGCGCTGGTCGCCGAAACGCCCCAGCGCCTTCGCCGCGGGGATCCGGATGAAGTCCTCGCGCAGGATCTCGGGGCTCACCGTCTTGATCAGCGCCTCGACCGCGTCGCGGTACGGATACAGCGAGTTCGTCGGATCGATCAGCGCCAGCGTCTCGGCCGCGTCCTTCGCGATGTCGTTCGCGCGGTCCTTCGAGTCCTTTTTGGCCTTGTCGCTGTCGAAGATCTTGTCGAACATCGCCTGCAAGTCGAGCTTGTGGACCTCCTTGCCGATGACGCCCTGGGCGGTCCCCTTCTCGAGGTACTCCTTGTTCGCGGCCTCGACCTCGCCGGCGTTGTCGCCCAGCACGATGCGGGCGATGCTCTTGGTCCGGACGTCGTCGCGCAGCGTGTCGAACACGGTCTCGACGATCTCCTTCTTCGTGTCGGACTCCTTGAAGTAGACCTGGCCGCAGATCTTCTTCTGGATGATCACGACGTCCTCGGTGGGGAACTGCTTGGCCTTGATGATGCCCTCCGAGCCGGAGTTGACGATGACCGGGAAGACGTTGATGCTGGTGAGCAGCTTGCGGAAGCCGTTCACGAAGTTGCGGTCGGCGTCGTCCTGCACGTCATAGATCACGAGGGCGACCCGGACGCCCTGCTCGCCGAGGGCGTCGATCAGGTTGGGCACCACCAGCTCCATGCCCAGCTTGCGGCGCTGGGGGTTGATGGCGACCATCGCGTTGGCGGCGGCGTAGCGGACGCGCTTGTCCTCGTTGGTCAGGGCTTCGATGAGCGGGTAGCCCATGGTGCCGCTGACGTTGGCGGCGGAGCCGGTGCCGGCGGCGGGGGCGTCCTCCTTGCCCTGGGCGTCCGGGGGCAGGGGCGGCGAGGGCAGGTCCTCGGGCCGGCCCATCTCCCGGATCGTGTCCAGGCAGGTCTTGGCGACCAGGTAGTTGTTGTCGGCCAGCGAGCGGGCCAGCGCCTCGTAGATGTACTTCTTGCCGGGCAGCTCGCCCAGCACGTTCGCACGGATGACCTTGGCCTGCTTGGCGAAGTACTCGTTGACGAACTTCTCGACGTCGGCCGCCGCGGCGCCCGCGTCGATCTTGGCGCCGATGTCCTTGATCGAGGCGTCGCTCATGCCCTCGATGTCGCGGAGCAGGCGGGTGAGGCCGGGCTTGTCGATCTCGTCGTAGCGCAGCGCCTGGAGGGCGGCCTCGACGGCGGCCTTGGCCTCGAGGGACTGGGCGAAGTGGACGCAGGCCAGGAGGCTCCACGCGGAGAAGTTGGTGGCCTTATCGACGTAGTTCGGGTCGAGGGCCAGGAGGTCGTAGAGGGCCTCCTCGGCGAGCTGCTCGTTGTAGGCGAAGCGGGCGACCTTGCGCTCGGTCAGGACGTCCTTCTCGGTGTCCCACTTCCAGATCAGGAAGTGGCGCTGGAAGCTGTAGATCACGCTGGAGTGGCTGTAGTAATACTTCGTCGCCAGTTCGTAGTAGTAGTCCGTCGCCTTCTTCCACTGGGCGGCGTCCTTGCCGCGGATCATCTTGAGCAGCGCCTCGTTGGCGAACTTCTTCACCTCGGCGGGCTCGTTCGCGTCCTCGGAGACGCGCTTGAGGGCGGGGATGGCGCGCTCGTCCTTGATGTTGCCGAGCACGATCGCCGCGTTCTGGCGGACGAAGGGGTTCTTGGAGTCGAGCGCCTCGACGACCGCCAGGGAGCAGTCGATGCCCATCTCCGTGAAGAGGAGCATGACGCGCGAGCGGTAGCGGTCCTGCTGCGGGTCGGCCAGGGCGGGCATCAGGAAGCGCACCGACCAGGGGCCGAAGTTCTTCAGGTGCCAGAAGGCGTTGCGCCAGATCGCATGGTCCTCTTCCTTGAGGTCCTTCACGTACTTGAGCACGACCTCCTTGCCTTCGCGGAGGGGCTCGCCGGGCTTCGCCAGCTCCATCAGGCGGCGGGCGACGTCCTGGATCTTCCGATCCGGGTCGTTCATCATGCGGCCGATCATGTCGTCGCCGGCGCGCTTGATGAAGGCGTAGGCCTGGTCGCTGGAGGGCTTCAGCTGGAAGGCCTCCTCGAACTTCGAGGACGCCTCGTTGTACTTGCCCTTCTTGTAAAGGTCGGTTCCTTCGCCCAGCAGCTGCCGGACCTTGTCGCCGAAGGATTCGTCCTGCGCGACGACGAGCGGCAGCGCGAAGGCCGCCAGCAGGGACATCAGGACCAGACGCTTCACCATGTCAGTTCTCCCGAGGAATGGAACCTTATGATTCTCGCCGTCCGAAAAACTAAGTCAACCAAAATGAGCCTGGCCCCCGGCCCGCTCAGAACGTCACGATCTTCTCGTTGCGGAGCAGGTCGTCCATCGTTTCCCGCGCCGTCACGACTTCCGCCTTCTTCCCGGCCACCATCACCTCGCAGGGCCGCGGGTGCGAGTTGTAGTTTGACGCCATCGCATATCCGTACGCCCCGGCGGAGAAGACGGCCACCAGGTCTCCCCGCTTCAGCGGCGGCATCTTCCGCTCCTTCGCGAAAAAGTCGCCGCTCTCGCAGATCGGCCCCACGATGTCCGTGACGGCCGCCGCGCCGGACCAGGCCTCCTCGTCCGGCGCCTCCCCCGAAACCCCCGGATCGGTCTTCACGGGCCAGATCCGGTGGTACGCGCTGTATAAAGTAGGACGGATCAGATCGTTCATTCCCGCATCGCAAATGACAAATTTCTTGTCCCCGGACTCCTTCACGTAGAGCACGCGGGTGACCAGGATTCCGGCGTTCCCGACGACGAAGCGGCCGGGCTCCAGAAGGATGCGGACGTTCATCCGCTGCAGCGCCGGGAGTATCGACGCCGCGATCTCCTTGGCGGGCTTGGCCAGCTTGTCCTTGTACCAGATCCCGAAGCCGCCGCCGATGTCGAGCATCTCGATCTTCGCGCCGATCTTCTCCAGCTCCGGCAGGAAGGCCGCGATCCGCTGCATCGTCTCCACGTAGGGCTCGACCTTGGTGATCTGGCTCCCGATGTGGACGTGGATGGCCTTCAGGTGCGTGTTCCGCAGCGACATCGCGGACTGGACGATCCGCTTCGCCCGGATCAGGTCCACCCCGAACTTCGTCTCCTTCTTCCCGGTGCTGATGTAGGTGTGCGTCTGGGGGTCGACGTCCGGGTTCACCCGCAGCGCGACCGGCGCCTTCTTCCCGAGCTTCCCGGCGATCCGGTCGATGTTCGCCAGCTCCTCCTCGCTCTCGACGTTGAAGAGGAGGATCCCCTTCTCGAGGCCGAGGGTGATCTCCTCGTCGGTCTTGCCCACCCCGGCGAAGACGATCTTCTTCGGGTCGG
>DASQOM010000034.1:0-7967 GCA_035644495.1 Planctomycetota bacterium
CTCCGCCTTCGCCGCCGCCAGCTGCTGCTCCATTTCGCGCACGAACGCCGCGTGTTCCTCGAGCAGCCGCTTGTCCTCGGCGCCGAGCTTCGACTTGACTGCGTCCAGGTCCTCGCGCACCTCGTCCAGCACGCTCTTGAGCGTCTCCTGGTCCTTCGCGCGACCGTAGAGCTTGTTCAGCATCTGGGCGGGGTCGTTGATCGGCGCGACCGGCTTGTTGGCGCCGGTATAGACCATGCGCGTCCAGGTGTCGGCCCGCTCGGGGACCTGGACGCCGAACTCCAGCGACCCGAAGCGCGTCTTCGTCTCGGGTTTCGACTGCAGGTGATTCTTGATCTCCTGATCGATGGACAGGCCCTTGGCCCAGCCGGCGGGGGTGTGGGAGCCGCCCTGGATGTTGCCCGGGAAGAGCTCGACGCCCGTCAGCAGGCAGCCGATGCCGCGCATATGGCTGTCGCCGTCGCCGCGGACCTTGTCGCAGACCCCCTGGAGGGTCAGCATCCTCTTCCGGAAGGGCTCCAGCGGGGTGAGGCTTTCCTTGAGCTTGAAGTCCTCGCCCGGCTCGTCGGGCCAGAAGTTCCAGGGGATGACGCCGTTGGGGCTGAACATGATGACGAGGCGCTGCATCGGGGCGGCCTCGCGTTCCGCGGCCCAGCCGAGGCTGGGGAGCTGCATCAGGAACGGAGCGGCGGCGGCGCCGACGCCCAGGTTCCGGAGGAATTCGCGGCGGTCCGGGAGGTGCGTCATTCTTTTTTCCCCTGCGTCCGGCTTCCGGCCATCGCCGACGCGGCGATGATCTCCGCCAGCAGCTTCCGGATACTATAACCACTCTTGATGAACGATTGTCTCAGCGTTTCCGGACGATCGAGGCCGTGCGCGAGCACCGGCTGCTTGATCATGAAATGGAACAGGTGCTCGATGAACGCCGCCTGCGTCTCCTCGCTCGCCGCCAGCGACTCGCCCAGCTGGCGCGCGCCGTTGAATTTCACCGTGTCCCCGCCGCGCGTCCAGTAGAAGCCCGTCGCGTCGATCGGCTTGCCCTGCTCCATCGTCCGGAAGCGGCCGACGGCGTCGAAATTCTCGAACGCGAAGCCCAGCGGATTGATCGTCGCGTGACAGGACTGGCAGGCCTGCGGCTTGGTCTGGAGGATGACGCGTTCGCGCGTGGTCATGTCGGGATGCAGGTCGGGGCTGAGCGGGGTGACGGCCTCGGGCGGCGGCCGGAAGCGGCGGCCCAGCAGGCTCCGCGCGACCCAGAGGCCGCGGTGGATGGGCGACGTGGTCGAGTCGTACGCGAAGCCGGCCATCAGGAGGGGATGGGTGAGGAGGCCCGCATGCTGCGCGCTGTCCCGCGGCCCCTTCTGGAAGGGGGCGTCCGCGGGCAGGTCGACGTTATAGAACTTCGCGAGGCGGCCGTTGAGGTAGATCGAGTCGGCCAGGAGGAACTGCCGGAAGTCGGAGGTCTCGCTCCAGGTGACGTCGTCGAGGAAGAGGTCGAGCGAGGTGCGGAGATCGGACGCGATCTGGTCGTTGAACTCGGGGAAGCGCTTGGCGTTCTTGGACAGCTCGTGAAGACGGTCCATCTGCAGCCACTGGCGGTAGAACTGGCGGACTTTGGCGTGCGCGCGCGGGGAGGCCAGAAGACGCTCGATCTGGCGAAGGACCTCGTCGCGCGTGCCGAGCTTCCCGTTCCGGGCCGCCTCGAAGAGGTCGGCGTCGGGGAGGGAATCCCAGGCGCCGAACGCGAGGCGCGCGGCGATATCGAACTGATCGGGTTCCGCGGCGCCGACCTCGCGATAGAGGAAGCGGGGGGATTTGAGGGCCAGGAGGACGCACTTCTTGACCGCGCCTTCGAGGTCTTTGGCCTCGGCGAACTGGCGCTCGATGAAGAACTGCGCCTGCTCCGGCGTGAGCGGGCGCCGGAAGGCGCGCTCGGTGAACTTGCGGCAGAAGAGGGGCAGCTTCGTTTTCGCGTCCGGGGCCTCGAGGCCGAAGCCGGCCAGGCTGCGCAGGTGCGAAACCACGTAGGCGGCCACCTCGAGCGCGGCCTCGGTCGTCGACTCGTCCCAGGCCTTGGACACCAGGTTGCCGCGCTCGAAGCCCATGCTGCGGTCGTCGGGCGGGAAGGCGGTGCGGACGACCAGGATCTCCTGCGCCTTTCCGGGGTTGAGGCAGGCCTCGGGAATCAGCTCCTCGACGCGGTCCGCCAGCTTCCACTTGAGGGCGACGGAGACGGCCTTCTCCTTCTTCTCCTTGAAGAACTCGATCTTCACGGGATAAGGACGGCCTGCGAGGAGGTAGACGGATTCGCGGTGCGCCTTCTCCTCGCCGGAGCGGACCCAGCCGTCGATCAGGGGCGGGTCCTGGGAGTTGATCCACAGGCGCGCGCCGTTGGCCGTCTCCAGGTTGATCTCGTAGATCCCGGTGTCGGGCGCCAGGAGGACGCCGGTCCAGCGGCCGGAGTACTCCTCCGCCTTGACTTCGGGCGTCGGTCCGTCGGCGGGCAGGACGACGTTGACGACGGGATCGATGCGGTCGACCACGCGCTTGTCGTCCTTGGGCCGTTTCGAGTTGAAGAACTCCGCGCGGAGGCCGCGGCGCTCGTCGAGCTTCGGCGGCTCCTTGAACGAGCCGAGAAGATCGGCGAGGGAGTTGCGGAACTGCCCCACGGTGAGGCGCGCGAGCTCGATGCGGGGCGGCTTGTTGCGGGCCTGGGCGGCGCGGGAATAGAAGGCGTCGTAGATGTACGCCGCAACCTTTTTGGCCTCGTCGCCGACGCAGGTGCCCGGCTTGTCCTCGGGCATCGTTTTCGCGATATAGGCGGTGAGCTTGTCCAGGCTGCGGTCGCCGATCAGCAACTCGGGGTGGTCTTTGGTGCCTTCACCGCTGCGGCCGTGGCAGGAGAGGCACTTTTTGGCATAGACCTGCTCGCCGGTGCTGTCGTCCTCCGCGCGGGCGACCGAGACGGCGGCAACGAGAACCAGGGTCGCGCTGAAGGCTCGCATGGGTTGCCTATTATACACCGCTGTCCCGGCGCCCGGGTTTCAGCGGCCGCCTTCCCGCCCCCTCCCAATAGCCTGGCCTCTTCGAGGGATTACACAAATCAACCGGGTTGATTTGCGTCGCGGGTATAGTAGGGGTCCATCCACCCAACGGAGGTCCTGATGAAGATCCTGCTTTCGATGGTCGCGATCGCCCTCCTGGCCGGGAGCTCGCGGGCCCAGGACGTCCCCCAGGTCAAGCCCCTCTTCAACGGCAAGGACCTGGGCGGCTGGGTCAACGTCAACACGAAGCCCGATACGTGGAGGGTCCAGGACGGCTTCCTGATCTGCAGCGGCCATCCGATCGGCGTCATGCGCTCCGAGAAGCAGTACGAAAACTTCATGCTCCATATCGAGTGGATGCATATGGAGGCCGGCGGCAACTCCGGAGTCTTCATCTGGAGCGACGGGACCGTCCCCGAGGGCAAGCAGCTTCCGAAAGGCCTGGAGGTCCAGATGCTGGAGCTCGAATGGCCGAAGCTCAACCCCGACAAGGACGGCAAGCCCAGGCATCCCGGCTACGTCTCGGGCGAACTCTTCGGCGCGAACGGGCTGAAGACGACGCCCGACAACCCCCGGGGCGACCGGAGCATGTCGTTCGAAATGCGCTGCAAGGGCAAGGGAGAATGGAACGTCTATGACGTGGTGGCCGTCGACGGCGTCGTGAAGCTTTCGATCAACGGGAAGTTCGTGAACGGGGTCAGCAAGGCGACGCAGCGGAAGGGATACCTGTGCCTGGAGTCCGAGGGCGCGGAGATCCACTTTCGCAACATCCAGATCCTGGAGCTGCCGTCCGGCATGGCCACGCCGGAGCAGAGCGCTCCCAACGTGGAGAAATGACCATGGCTGAGGATCCGATCGCGGAATTCAAGGCGAAGCAGCGCGAGACGTGGGCGCTGGGCAACTTCGGCGACGTCGCGATGTTCACGACGATCACGTCGGGCCACCTGGCGCGCTTCGCGGGGATCCGCGCGGGGCAGATGGTGCTGGACGTGGGCTGCGGCACGGGTCCGCTGTCGATCACCCTGGCGCGGCTGGGGGCGAAGGTCACGGGGCTCGACCTGACGCCCGAGCTGCTGGCGCAGGCGAAGGCCAGCGGGCCGATCGCGGGCGTGGAGATCGCCTGGAAGGAAGGCGACGCCGAGGCGCTCCCGTTCGCGGACGCGTCGTTCGACGCGGTGCTGAGCCAGTTCGGACACATGTTCGCCCCCCGTCCCGAAGTTGCCATCAAGGAGATGCTGCGGGTCCTGAAGCCGGGCGGCCGACTGGCGTTCTCGAGCTGGCCGCCGGAGACGTTCATCGGGCGCAACTTCGCGCTCTCCAGCAGGTACGTGACCCCGCCGGCGGGGATCGCGCCTCCCGTCCTGTGGGGCGACTTCAACACCATCCGCGAGCGCCTGGGGTCCGCGGTGAAGGACCTGATGACGGAGCGCGGGAACATGGCGGTCCCGACCCTCAGTCCCCAGCATTTCATGGCGTGGCAGAGCGCCAAGATCGGGCCGTTCATCCGCACGATGGGCGCGCTCAAGAAGGAGCCGGCGAAGCTGGAAGCCTATATCCAGGAGTACACGGCGCTCGTGAACGAGTACCTGACCGACAACATCGTCCGGCACGAGTACGTGTTGACGCGGGCGATCAAAGCGTAGCGAACCTGCGGAGCTTTCAGGCGTTAGAGAGATGTGGGCAAGCTGACTTGGGGGGTCTCGATCGCCGCCGCGGGCGCGATCGCTCTCGGCTCGCTGGCCTTCATCCGCGCCCGCAACTCGGCCCCCTCGGACCGGCCGCCGGCGTCGACGTCGCCGGACCGGAAGCTTTCGGACGCGTCCTGCCTCGCGGACGAGCGGGCATCCCGAAGCTCGTTCGTCGCCCCTCCCGCAGCAGCCGCTGAACCGGCGCCCGCCGGGGTCCTTCGCGGCCGGCTCCAGCTTCCGTGGCAGGAGCGCAAGAAGAGCTTCTATTCGTATGCGATCTATGCGTTCACGGTCGACGGCCGTCTCGAGGGGCCGAAGACGTTCACCAACACCGACCGCTTCGAGCTTTCCGGCCTGACGCCGGGCCGCAAGGCGATCGTCTTCTACGGGCTGATGGAGAACCTGACTTTCCCCTTCCAGATCGTCGACCTGCCGGAGAAGGGCGACGTCGACGTGGTCCTGCGCCCCAGGATTCCGTATCTCCTGCAGGGTCGCGTCGTCGACGCGAACGGCGCGGGAGTCGGAGGCGTCTACGTCATCGCGCATGAGACGATGACGCTGCCCCAGGAGCTCTATATCCAGGGGTTGCCGGCGCAGGCGGCGGGGGTGGAGAAAACGAGCGAGCCGGTCGTGAGCCCCGCCGCGCCGCTGCCCGAGGATATCGTGAGCACCTATGTCCGGATCGATCCGCTGGCGGGGCGCATCGAGCGGGGCGTGACCACGGACGCGCGGGGACAATTCCACCTGCCGGTGACGTCGCCGACCGACCCGGTTTCCGTGTCGGTCGAGCGGAGCCGATCGGATGTGCTCAAGCGGGAAACGGTGCTTCCGGGCGCGGCGGCCGTCCGCATCGTCGTCCCGAATCAGTAGGGCTCTCAGTCCTTTTTCGGCGTCACGAGCAGGTCGTAGTGGACGCGGCCGACGTGCCACATGTACTCCGGTCCATAACCCGCCTGAGGCGCCCACTTGTTCTCAACGGCTTTCCGGAGCACCGTTGCCGCCTCTTCCGCCCGGCCTTCGACCGCGGCATTCAGGCCGACGTAGAGGTACGCGTAGAACCGGCGTTGTTCCTTTTCGTCGTCTCCGAGCTTGGCGGCTTCGACGTCGGCCAGGACCTGGTCGGCTCTCCGCTTCCCCTCGAAGAGCTGATAGACGGCCGGGAAGGGCTGCCGGTCGTCCTTGGCGTACTTGAGCAGACCGGCCTTCGCCTTGTCCTTTCCGGCGGCCTTGTATTGCGAGAAGTAGCGCCAGATGCCGTTCTCGCGGTCGACGTCGTCGAACGAGTGATAGATTTCGAACTGCCGGGCGGCCTTCTCGAAGCGGCCGGCGTAGAAGCAGGCGATCCCGCGGCGCCAGTGGCCGGTATCCAGCTTCGGATCCAGCTCGACCATCTTTTCATAGTCGTCCGCGGCCTCGGTGAAGCGGCCCCGCTTGAAGAGCGCATCGCCCCGGCTGGAGTACGCATCGATCGCCTTGGAGTTTTCCTTGATCGTGGCCGTGGCTTTCTCGATCGCGGCGTCGAGCTCCTGGTCCATGTGCAGCCGCTGACCCGCCGGGATCGGCGGATCATCCGCCGCAAGAAGCAGGGCCAGCGTCAGGAGTCTCATGGGATCAGCTCGATGCAGACCAGGCGACCTGCGCCACGGACATAGAGCAGCCCGTGGGAGAGGACCGGCGCCGCCCGGGCCGGCGCCTCGATCAGGGGCGCGCCGCCCTTGTCCTTGAGGACGGTCTGCGCGACGACGTCGCAGCGTTCCGGATTCGTCCGGACGAGGCGGAGCACGCCCTCTTCGCTCAGGCAGACCAGGTGACCGTCGACCAGCGTGAGCGAGCACTGCTTCAGATCGGGCGCGCTCCAGCGCAGCCGACCGTTCAGCAGATCGATGCAGCGCAGGTCGGCCTCGGATCCCTGGCCGTTGGATCCATAGAGCGATCCGTTCACGTGGATCGGCGTGTTCCAGTACGCCATCAGCAGCCGGTCGCGCTTGCGGCCGTCCTCCCACACCACGTCGCAGCCGCCCGGCTTCACGCGGAGGACGCAGCTCCCGACGCCATACGCCTCGGAGACCAGGACCAGGTCGCCGGCGACGACGGGGTTGCTGATGTTGACGGTGGTGATGCTGCGGGCGCGCCAGGGGTGGAAGAACTCGACCTTGCCGGCGACCGGGTCGAACGCGAGCAATCCGTTCCGGGTGAACGCAAAGCCGCAGCGGCGGCCGTTCACCGTCGCGACGACGGGGCTCGAGTAGCTCGCCAGCTCATCGGAAATCCGCCATTTGACGTCGCCCGTCCGCTTCTCGAACGCGACAAGGCCGCTCCCGTTGCCCTTCGTCTCGCCGGTGGCCACGTCGGGGCTGTCGGCCGGACTGCCGCCGACCATGGCGATCAGCAGGTCGCCTTCGACCACCGGCGTGGATCCGACCCCGAAAAAGTTCTTGAGGACCCCGAACTCCCGGGTCGTGTCCTTCTTCCACGCGAGCGTCCCGTCCGCGGCGCGAACGCAGCTGAGCACGCCGTCGGGATCGAACAGATAGACGCGGTCGCCGTCGGCCACAGGGCAGCAGCGGGGGCCGTTGCCGGCGCCGTAGGAGTCCTGGTACGACGTGGCGTACTCGTACTTCCACAGCTCCGCGCCCGTCTCGCTGCGCACGCAGCTCAGGCGGTTGCGCTCACCGACGCGGTCGAACTGGAAGAGGCGGCCCTTGAAGATGGCGCAGGCCGCGTAGCCGTCCCCCAGCTCCCGCTGCCAGAGAATGCGGGGGCCCGACGCAGGCCAGGGCTTCAGGCCCGTCTCGGGAGAGCTCCCGTCGTGGTTGGGTCCGAGGAAGCAGGGCCAGTCGACCCCCGCCTTGCGGGTGCCGAGGTCGGGAAGGTCCTGGGTCAGGCAGGCGAGAAGAAACCCTGCGAGAAGCATCGCATCGATCTTCCCTCCCGGGCGGGTCGGGGTCAAGGAGGGAACCATTTGCGGAACAGGTGTCGTCCTTTATTGCAGGGTTGGGTTGCGAAATTGGCGGGTCCTCCCGGGCGTGGGTGGAGGCCGCCGTGGCACGCCGCTTGCTGGTTAAAAGAAAGTGCGACCGGGTCCGTAAGAAGGAGGATTCCTTTGCCGGACTCCACGTGCCGGATCCTGGTGGTCGACGACGAGCCCCTCATCCGGCAGCTGCTCCAGACAGCCCTCGAGGGAAAGGGCCATCGAGTCGAGACCGGCATCGACGGCGACGAGGGACTCCGGATG
>DASQOM010000035.1:0-35686 GCA_035644495.1 Planctomycetota bacterium
CGCGCGACCGGGGTAGAAGAGTCTGGGGGCTTGGACATGCCTGCATCGTTGATTGACGTCGCGCGCCTCAAGATCCGCAAGGACATCCCCGCGCACCGCCAGGTGGCCGCGTACCTCAAGGCGATCATCGCGCTGGGCCAGATCTCTCCGGGCGACCAGCTGCCGTCCGTGACCACGCTCGCGTCGCAGATCGGCGCGCCGTCCGCCGAGGTCAGGCTCGCCTACCAGGAGCTCGCCGAGCGCGGCTTCGTCGTCGCCGAGAACTCGAAGTGGCGCGTCTCCGACGAGCACGCCGCTCTCGCCGACGCGGCCGTGGCCGACGACATCTGCGACCGCCTCTGGGACCTCATCGCGGAGGCCCGCCGCGCCGGGCTCAGCCGCACCGAGCTCCAGCGGATGTTCGCCCAGCTCCTCGCCCGGGCGTAGCGGAAGCCCCCGCCTTGGGGTATCCTGAACCCCCTATGGCGTTGTCGTTCGATCACCCGCCGGTCCTCGCGGTCTGCACGGCGGTGAAGGCCGCCGGCGGACGGGCCTATCTCGTCGGCGGGACCGTCCGCGACCGCCTGATGGGCTCGACCGCCGACGCGCGCGATTACGATCTCGAAGTCTACGGCCTCGACGGCGCCGCGCTGCGCGCCGTCCTTCAGAACTTCGGCCGCGTCAACACGGTCGGCGAGGCGTTCACGGTCTACAAGATCGGCGACATCGACGTCTCCATCCCGCGCCGCGACTCGAAGACGGGGGACGGCCATAAGGGGTTCACCGTCGTGGGCGACCCGACGATGACCATCGAGGAGGCTGCACGGCGCCGCGATTTCACGATCAACGCGATCCTGGTCGACCCGCTGAGCGGCGAGATCCTCGACCCTTACGGCGGACGGGCGGACCTGCAGGCCCGGCGGCTTCGCGCGGTGGACGCGGCCACGTTCGTCGAGGATTCCCTGAGGGTCCTGCGCGGAATGCAGTTCGCGGCGCGCTTCGAGTTCACGATCGATCCGGCGACGGTCGCGCTCTGCCGCTCGATCCCGCTCGACGACCTCCCCTCCGAAAGAATCTGGGGCGAGTTCGAGAAGCTGCTCCTGCGGGCGAGGCGGCCGTCGATCGGGATGCAGGCCGGCCTCGAGCTGGGCGTGATGGAAAAGCTGTTCCCGGACTTCCAGGCGCTGGTCGGCTGTCCGCAGGAGCCGGCCTGGCACCCCGAGGGCGACGTCTGGGTCCATACGCTGCAGGCGATCGACCTGGCCGCGCAGTTCATCGACGATCTTCCGATGCCCAAGCAGGTGGCGGTCATGCTGGGCACGCTCTGTCACGACCTCGGCAAGCCGCCGACGACGAAGGTCCTCGACGGGAGGATCCGCTCCCTCGACCACGAGGCGGCGGGAATCCCGCCGACGGAGCGCGTGCTCGACCGGCTCAACATCCACACGATGGACGGCTATGACGTGCGGAAGCAGATCGTCGCGCTGGTCGACAATCATCTGAAGCCCGGCGTTTTCTACAAGGAAGGCGCGAAGGTGGGGGATGCGGCGTTCCGGCGCCTGGCGTTGAAGTGCGAGATCGACCTGCTGTACCGGGTGGCGAAAGCCGACTCGCTGGGTCGCGTCGCGCCCGGGGCGAAGCCGCCGAACGCGGATGCGCAGGAATGGTTCCTGTCGCGGGCGAAGGAGCTCTCTGTGCGGCACGAGCCGGAGAAGCCGCTGCTGCTCGGGCGGCACCTGCTCGAGATGGGCCTTCCCCCCGGTCCGAAGATCGGCGAGATCACCGCGAAGGTCTATGAGTTCCAGCTCGACGGCCGGGTGCGGACGCTGGACGATGCGCGGGCCGAGGCGAAGCGCCTCCTCGGCCGATAGGCTTCAGCCAGTACGCGATGTCGAGCGGCGGGACCGGCAGCCGGAAGATGCTCTTACTCACGAAACCCTCCTGCGCTCCTCGCCGTTGCCGACGAGACGCGACTGAAGCTTGCCGAGCGCGGCCTTCTCGATCTGGCGGACGCGTTCCCGCGTGATGCGGAGGCGGCGGCCGACCTCGCTCAACGTCAGCGGCTGGCCGTCCGCGAGGCCGAAGCGCAGGCGGAGGATGGCCGCCTCGCGGGCACCCATCGTGCTCAGCAGCCCGTGCAGTTCGGTGGACTCCATGCGCGAACCGACCTGGTTCTCGGGCGACGAGCTCTCGTTCTTGTCCTGCAGGTCGCCGGAGGCGAGCGGGTTGTCGAGGCTGACCGAGCGGCCGCAGCGGTCGGCGGCGTCGATGGCAAACTGGAGGCGGTCGGTGATGCCCTCGTCGCGGCCGTCCTCGCCGGCGATCTCGTCCTGGGAGGCCTTGCGGCCGAGCCGCTGGGAGGCCTCGTTCTCGGCGCTCTTCCACCTGGCGACGATGCCCGCCATGTAGGAGGGGACGCGGACGGTGCGGGCGGTGTTGACGATGGCGCGGCGGATGGACTGGCGGACCCACCAGGTCGCGTAGGTCGAGAAGCGGCACTTCCTGGCCGGGTCGAACCCTTCGATGGCGCGGAGGAGCCCGAGGTTGCCCTCCGCGACGAGGTCGTTGAAGGGCAGGCCGCGATCCTTGAAGCCGCGGGCGATGCTGACGACGAGGCGCAGGTTGGCGCGGACGAAGAGGTCGCGCGCGTCCATCGCGTCCTGGCGCTCGGCCTCGACCTTCGAGCACATCTTCTTCATTCGCAGGGCGAGGCGCCGCTCATCGGCTGCGGTGAGCAGGGCAACGCCCTGGATCTCGCCGAGGTAGGTGTCGATCTCGGAATCGCGACGACGAAATGCAAACTCAGACATGGCGGGCCCCCTCTCTCTCACTCTCTCCATCTCCCCCGACCGGTCGCGCACTCTCCATGCGGCTCCCGGCCTGCACGTAAAATATATATCATAACTTATGGGAATCAAGAGAAATTGCATTCCGGAATGCGCATATTATTTCCGCGGGGCCTCCGGCTGCGGACGGACCCTGAGATCGACGGCGATCTCAGGGATGAATTTTCGGGACTAGGCCTTGTCCGCGGACGCGGGACGGGCAGAGGTCGTCTTCGCCCGCTTCTCATCCATGCGCAGCTTGTAGTCGACCGAGTCGACCAGCGCCTGCCACGAGGCCTCGATGATGTTGTGGCCCACGCCCACCGTGCCCCACGTCTCGTGGCCGTCGCCCGACGTGATCAGCACCCGCGTCTTCGCCGACGTCCCCGCGGTGCCTTCGAGGATGCGGACCTTGTAGTCGCGCAGCGACATGGTCTTGAGGTTCGGGTAGAACTGGTCGAGCGCCTTGCGCAGGGCGGCGTCGAGCGCGCTCACCGGGCCGTTGCCCTCCGCCGCCGTGTGCTCGGGGATGCCCTTCACGCTCAGCTTGATCGTCGCCTCCGAAACGGGCGACGCCTCGCCGCGCTTCTCGACGACGACCCGCCAGCCCTCGAGGTCGAAGTTGGAGATGCGGCGGCCGCGCGCTTTCTCCATCAGCAGCTCGAACGACGCCTCCGCGCCCTCGAACTCGTAGCCCTGGTTCTCCAGGTCCTTCAGCTTCTCGAGGATCTGCCGCGTCTCCGGCGTGTTCTTGTTGAGGTCGATGCCCGACTGCGCCGCCTTCCACAGCACGTTCGACTGGCCGGCCAGCTCGGAGACGAGGACGCGCCTGTGGTTGCCGACCAGCTCGGGGTTGACGTGCTCGTAGGTCTCCGGATGTTTCGTCACCGCCGCGACGTGCATCCCGCCCTTGTGGGCGAACGCGGAATCGCCGACGTACGGCTGGTGCTGGAAGGGCTGCCGGTTGTACATCTCCGACACGAAGCGTGACAGATCGCGCAGCTCCGACAGCTTCTCCTTCGGCACCGCCTCGAACTTCAGCTTGAGCATGAGGTTCGCGATGATCGAGACCAGGTTGGCGTTGCCGCAGCGCTCGCCGACGCCGTTGATCGTGCCCTGGACGTGGTCGATCCCCTCGAGGACGGCGGCCATCGAGTTCGCCACGGCGCAGTCGCCGTCGTTATGGACATGGATCCCGAGGGGCGCCGTCACGCGCTTCCTGACCTCGCGGATGATCTCGACGACCTCGTTCGGCATCGTGCCGCCGTTGGTGTCGCAGAGGACGAGGCACTTCGCGCCGGCGGCCTCGGCGGCCAGCAGCGACCGGAAGGCGTACTCCCGGTTGCTCTTGAAGCCGTCGAAGAAATGCTCGGCGTCGTAGATCACCTCCTCGAAGTGGGGAAGGAGGAACGAGACCGAGTCGGTGATCATCGCGAGGTTTTCCTCGAGCGTCGTGTTGAGGGCCTCGATGACCTGGAAGTCCCAGCTCTTGCCGTAGATCGTCGTGACCGGCGTGCGCGCCTCGACGAGCCGCTTCAGGTTCGCGTCGGACGACGCAGGCGTGTTGGGCCGGCGGGTGGAGCCGAAGGCGGCGAGCTTCGCGCGCTTGAGGGTGACGCCCTGCATCTCCTGGAAGAAGCGGACGTCCTTGGGGTTGGAGCCGGGCCAGCCGCCCTCGATATAGTGGACGCCGAACTGGTCGAGCCGGTGGGCGATGCGGACCTTGTCCTCCATGGAGAAGTTGACGCCTTCCCCCTGGGTGCCGTCGCGGAGAGTCGTGTCGTAGATTTTCACCAACCGTGCCATAGTCTCCTCGAAAGACGGGAACGGAACCCGTCGTTATTGTCTGGTTTCAAGGACGCAAGCGACGCAAACAAATACGAACCGGTTCGGCTAGTGGTTGCCGGAACGCGGTCCGTGGCACGTAATTCGGATCGGAAGGGGCCGATCGGTGCGTCGCATACGGTTCCAAGCATGACGAATCGGAGACCGGTTTTCAAGAGGCATTATGCGCGGCCGCCGGGCCCTCTTGCCCGGGGGTTCCCACCCCGACTAGAATAGAGGCGATGGAGTCCCTGGACCTGCGGCCGCGGGCCGGACAGATCGTCATGGAGCTGGTCCTGACGGTGGTGTTCAGCGCGATCCTCGGCCTGGGGACCGCGGAAGCGGTTCCGGACGAATACCGGATGACCGTCCACCACCTGACGCTGGTTCTGCTGGTGGCGGCCGTCTTCACCGTCGCGGGCACCCGCTGGCGCTTCCGGGCGCGGATCGACCGCGACGGCATTGAGCGCCGTCGGGGCCGGGCCCTCGTCGACCGTCTGGAGTGGGAGGAGATCGACGAGATCTTCCTCCTGGGTCCCCTCGCGTTCGAGGTGCGCGGCGCGGGGAAGTCGATCCGCGTCCCGGCCGCCTACGACGGCGTCGCCCAGGGTCGGGAGCTCTGCTCGCGGCGGCTGGGGGGCCTGCGCGAGCGGCTGCGTCAGCGCGCGCTCGGCCGCGGCGAACTCGTGTTCCGGATGCCGGCGTCGCGCTGGAGGGTCCACGTCGAGTACGGGGCGGTGCTCCTGATCCTGACCGGGATCACGGGGGCGATGCTCCTTCCGTTCCTGCAGAAAACGCGGATGGGCTTCCCGTTCTTCCTCGTGTTCTTCGGCGGCGGCTGGCTCTGGGGCCTGAGGGGGCGGGCAAGCCGCGCGGGCACGCGCGTGACGCTGTTCCGCGACGGCATCCTCGTCCGCCGCCTGGACGGGAAGGACCGCGTGCCCTGGGCGGAGATCGCGGGAACGGAGTGGGACCGCGAGGGCGGCCTGGTGCTGCTGCGACGGTCGGGGAAGCGAATCCCGCTGCCCTCGCGGCTGGGCAACATCAGCCTGCTCGAGGAGTTCGTGGAGGAGGCCCGGGCGGAATCTCGAATTTCGTGAGCTTTTGAATGCAAATTCCCTGCAAATGTAAAAGATGTGAGTTATAATCCCGGCAATACGCGGTGGGGGCAAAAGATACGCCGACCGCAGCGTCACTGGAGACGCCGGTCGTAATTAAGGCGCGTCCCTCCCTGCGAGAGAGGAGGTGATCCAGTGTCCAGTGGTTCAAGTATGCGGAGGTTCCCGGCGTAACGAGAGCAGGCGTGCTCTCGGCCTCGCGGGAGCCCTGATACAGCAACCAAGGGACCCCCGGCCGCGTGGCCGGGGGTCTTTTTTCTTCCCCCCGAACACCTCTAGGGAACATTCCCTTCAGGACGCATAATCAGGTCGAATCGCCTTGAATCTCGATCTCCTGCAGCCCGGCCCGCTGGTCGTCAAGGAACTCGGCGGCATGTCCCGCCGCGGCTGGACCTATTTGGTCCGCACGTTCTATGTCGTCCTCGCCGCCGTCATCGTCTACGTCGTCGCCATGCCCGCCTTGCAGGGGACGCGGATGATCCACACCTCCGAATACGCGGAGCTCTCCCGCCGACTCTTCCATTCGTTCACCAGCCTCCAGATGTTCTTCCTTCCGCTCGCGGCGGCGATCTCGGCCTCCGACATGCTCCATTCCGAGGCGCGGAGGGGGACGCTGTCGATCCTCCTGCTGACGCCGCTGCGCCCGGGCGGGATCGTCTGGGGGAAATGGAAGGCGGTCATGCTGTATATCGGGTCCCTGGCGTTCAGCGGGCTGCCGGTGCTCGGCATCGCGGTCTACCTGGGCGGCGTGGGCGTCCTCGATCTCCTCTGGAGCCTCTCCCTGTCGCTGGCCCTCTCCGGCGCGGCCGCCGCGATGGCGATCTGCTATTCCGTGCGCGACCGCACCGTCGTCGAGGCGGCCATCCGCGCGTACCTGATGCTGCAGTTCTCCGCGATCCCGTACGCGATCGGCGCAGGCCTGCTGGCCATCAGTATCGGGGAAGTCAGCCTGCTCATCGTCTCGTTCCTCCATCCCTATTTCGCCTGGTATGCGGCGTCCAACCCGACTCGGCTGGGCGGCGTGGGGTTCGTCGGCTGGATCGGCGCCGTCATCGTCACGCTGCTCTTCTGCCGGCGCTATCTGAAGGTCGCGACGCGGCAGCTCGTCATCACCCGTCAGGGCTCGAAGTTCCTCGACGGCCCCGCGATGGGCGGTCCCGCGCGCAACGAGGAGAGCCACGAGATCGTCCGCGCCCCGCCGATCTGGGAGCAGCACCCGCTGCTGTGGAAGGAGTGCGCGACGCGGACCGTGCGGCTTCCTCCGGCCGCGCGGACGATCCTGCTGATCCTGTTCGCGCTGCTGACGCTGGTCGCGATCGCCAACAAGCCCGACGGCGCCGTCGTCCAGCTCTGGCTGCTCTGCCCGATCGCGCTGCTGCTGGCGGTTGCCGTCGGCGCCGGTCATTTCGCGCGGGAGAAGGAGCGGCGCGGCTTCGAGATGCTCCTCAGCGCCCCGATCCACGAGGCACGGGTCGTGGGGGCGAAACTGGTGTCGGGGCTGATGGGGTTGGAGGTCGGCGCCCTGGTCGTGATGATCGCCGTCGGGTTCGGGACCCGATGGGAAGATCGGGCGACCCGGACCGCATTGATGACGGTCCCGCTCTTCATCTTCTTCACGTACCTGCTCTCCTCCTGGCTGTCGCTGCGGTCGAATTCCTATCGGACGGCCTTCCTGAGCTCGGCGGGCGTCGTCATCTTCATCCTCATCGGGATCCCGATGCTGGCCGGTCTTTTCCGGGGGACGCCCGTGTCGGAATCGCCGGCATTCGAAGTCTTCTGTCACCTCGTTCATCCGCTGTGGCCGGTGTTCTCGGACAAGGGGCCCGTTCAAGGGAGCTCCCTCCTGTGGGGATACCTGCTCCTGTACGGCACGACGTGCGCGTTCCTCATCGGGAACATGATCTTGCGCTTCCGCAGGCTGGCGGTGGGGAGCTGAAGGTGCCCAAGCTTTCAGCCGCGGATATCCTGTCCGCTTACCGCAAGGGGCTGTTTCCCATGGCGGACCCGCGCTCGGGTCGGCTGGGATGGTACGACGCCAACCCTCGCGGGGTGATTCCGCTCAACGCCTACCATGTGCCTCGGCGGCTCCGTCGCTACATGAAGGGCTTCGAGTTCGCCGTGGACCGGAACTTCGAAGGGGTCATCGACGGCTGCGCGAGGCCGGTCACGTGGATCTCGCGCGAGATCCGCGACGCCTATATCGAGCTTCACCGGATGGGGCATGCGCATTCGGTGGAGGCGTGGAAGGACGGGTATCTGGCGGGAGGCCTCTACGGGGTGCGGATCGCGGGGGCGTTCATGGCCGAGTCGATGTTCCACCGCGAGAGCAACGCGAGCGGGGCTTCGCTGGTCACGCTGCTGGATCGGCTGAAGGCGAAAGGCTTCGCGCTGCTCGACATCCAGCAGGTGCTGCCCAACACGTCGCGCTACGGGGCGGTCGAGATCTCCAGGGAAGACTACTTATGGCGCCTGGCCGCCGCGCTCCAGCTCTCCCCGGCCTGGTAGTGGAATGAAACAGACCGTCCGTTTTATCCCAGTTTCTGGGGGTAGACGGTCAGATCGACGCCCAGGGCGTTGTTGAAGCGGTTGAACGAGTTGAACATGGCCGCCACCGCCGTGATCTCGACAATCTGACGTTCGCTCCAGTGCTTCCGAAGTTCAGCGAAGGTCGCGTCCGACACCCCCTGGGGCGACCGCGTCAGCTCCTCGGCGAACGCGATCGCCGCCCGCTCGGCGTCCGTGAACGTCGCCGTGCTGGCGTCGGTCAGGCAGGACAACTGCTGCTCCGTCACCCCGAAGCGCTTCGCCAGGCCCGTGTGGGAGCCGAGGCAGTAGCGGGACTGGTTGAGGTGCGAGACCCGGACCGCCACCATCTCCTTCACGCGCGTCGTGACCTCGCCTTCGCGCAGCGTCGCCCGGAACATGTCGAACCAGGTCTGCAGCAGCTTCGGGTCGTGCGCGAGGGTGCGGAACATGTTGGGGACGGCCCCCCGCTCGCGCAGAAAGTCGTCGAAGAGATCCTTCAGCGAAGGGTCGGCCTTCGCGGGTTCGATGGCGGCGACGCGGGCCATGGCTACCTCCAGTCGGCGATGAAGACGTTCAGGTCCTTGCGCGGGTCCTTCCCGTTGCGGTTCGAGATGAAGACCAGCTTCGTTCCGTCGGGCGAGAAGCACGGGAAGCCGTCGAAGCCTTCGTAGTCGGTGAGCCGACGCAGCCCCGTGCCGTCCACGTTGATCGCGTAGATCGAGAACTTGCCGCCCCTGGGCGCATGGACGTTCGACGCGAAGACGATCGTCTTGCCGTCGGGGTGGAACGACGGCGCCCAGTTCGACGCGCCGTTGTCGGTCAGCTGTCGCTCCTCCGAGCCGTCGGGCCGCGCGATGTAGATCTCCAGGTTGCCCGGGCGCAGCAGCCGCTCCGAGAGCAGCGTTTCGAAGTCGGTTTTCTCGGTGTCGGTCTTCGGATAGGACGCCCGGTAGACGATCCACTGTCCGTCGGGGGAGAAGAACGCGCCGCCGGCGTAGCCGCGGCGGTGCTTCACCTTGCGGAGGTCGCTGCCGTCGACGTTCATGGTATAGAGGCCGATGCCGCCGTCGCGGTGCGACGTGAAGACCAGGCGCTTTCCGTCGGGCGAGGCCGTCGTCTCGGCGTCGTAGCCGTCGTTGTCGGTCAGCTGCTTCAGCGAGCCGTCCAAGCCGCGGACGAAGATGTCGTAGCTTCTATAGAGTCCCCACACGTAGCCCTTGGAGTGGTCCGGCGGGGTGGGGGGCTCGTCGGCCTGGTGGTGCGTCGACGAGTAGAGGATGCGGCCGTCGGGGAGGAAATAGCCGCAGGTCGTGCGGCCCTTGCCGGTGCTGACGCGCGTCAGCTCCTTCGTCGCGATGTCCAGGACATAGATCTGGTCGGCCTTGTCGCCGGCCCGCTGGGCCATCAACACGAGCTGCTTCCCGTCGTAGGAGAAGTAGGCCTCGGCGTGGGTGCCGTCGGACGTGAGCTGGCGGATGTCGTGCAGCTCGGGCGGCCGGACCGGGGCGGAGGCGCAGCCCGACAGCAGCGCGAGCAGGGCGAGTTGTTTCATGGGTCCATCGTACGCCCGGCGGGAAAGTCGATCAAGCGTCCGGAGAATTCAGTCCAGCGATTCGGCCCCGCTGCCGATAGGGACCTCGGATGCGTGAAGTCACCGTCGAAGCGCTCCGCAACGAAGTCATCCGCCTGGGACCGATCGTCACCCAGACCCGCGTCCTGCACCTGACGGGCGCGAAGCTGCACGGTCCCGGAAGCGTCCTGACCTCTGCGGAGATCCGGTCCATGCAGGAGGTGGGGCTCAAATCCGTCTTTCTGCTCGAGGCCGGCGAGACGGAGCCCGTCGCGCAGAAGCAGCTCGCGACGCAGGCCGTCGAGGCCTGGAACCTGGCGGTGGGCGACGTTCTCGTCGACGACCTGAAGGACCACGAGGGACGGATGGCGCTCCAGGCGGGGACGTTGATCGACGCGGTCCTGCTCGGCAACGGGATTCCGGGCGGGACGGGGCTGGTGACGATCAAGCGGCGCGGGCTGCTCGGGGGCGACGAGCAGGTGAAGGCCTACCTGGCGCGGCTCCCACCGGCGCTCCCGCGGTCGCCGCGGCCCGACTCCCGGCTCACCCGCGTCGTCGAACCCGGCGCGGTCGCGATCAAGGTTCTGCTGGTTCCCCGCTTCCGCGTCCTCGTCACGGTCGCCGACACTTTTCAGCGATCGCTGATGCTCAATTCCTATGCGTCCGAAGGGCATGAGGTCTTCGACCGGCGCTGGGTGGACGTCTCCCACGGGGACCTGCACCAGATGAAGCTGGATGCGCTGGTGCTCGACCTGGTGGAGGCACCGGCCGCGCTGCAGGTCCTGCGAAAGACCGACCTCTTCAAATCCCTGGGCGTCCTGGTGGCGGGGGCGGAAGACCGCAAGGCGGAGATCTTCAAGGCCGTCAGCGCGGGCGCAAACGGGAGCCTGCCGCTGCCGGCCCGCCGCGACCTGCTCCTCGAGCGGCTGCGCGGGACGGTGCAGGCTCTCGGCCGCAAGGTCGGCGTCAAACCGGCCGTCATCCGCGATCGCCGGGCCGGCCCCCGGGACGGCGGCCATTTCGTCTGCCAGATCTCCGATCCGTTCCTCAAGTCGCCGCTCCCGATCCGGCAGGTGACCGTGCTGGACATCGGCGAGAACGGCCTGCGCATCGAATATCCGCGGCCCTCGTGGCCGCAGCCCCATGCCTATCTCGCCCACGGCGTCCATCCCCAGCACTTCTGCTTCAATTATGCGAAGGACAACCCGCTCGGCCGCGACCTGACCGTGACCATGCCTCCGGCGGGATCGAAGGAGATGCAGATCTCCGCGAAATTCGTCCACGTCTCGATCAACTCCGAGTACGAGACCGCGGGCCTGGTCTTCCACCGGGTGAAGGGATCGGTACGGGACCACATCTCGACGGTGCGCGGCCAGGTCCCGTCGACGGTGCGGGCGGCGGCGCCGGGAACGACCCGGAGGGCGTTCTAAGGGGCGGGATTGATTCGGTCTCGCGGCAGGTTAGAATAGAGCGATGGCATCCAGGAAAAAGGACAAGCGCCGGCATTTCGTGATCGGGGCCGATTCGCGGACGGACGGCGAGGCGCGCGTCACGAAGGGGAAGGACTTCCTCGTGGCGGGCGGCACGAAGATCACGCACGAGGAGACGGTCGACGTCGTCAACGAATTCTCGAAGCGTCTGACGAAGGAAGGCCATCCGGACTCTGCCACGGCGACGGAGATCCTCAAAGAAGTCCTCTACGACCGCCGCCAGCGGAACTAGGCCGGCGCGTCGCGTTCCCCCTTCCCACTGTTCGATTCCCGAACAAATATTCCGTTCCGCACTTGTCAGTTATAATTTGTAAGTTATAATCAGCCAGGGACGGAGGTCGTCCCGAGAGAGGGAAGAGGGGGAAGATGGGTCTCCTCGCCATGGCCGCGCTGCTCGCCCTGGGCCTGTCCCAGGACGCCGCTCCCGAAGCCGCCGACGTCGCCGTCTCCGTTCCCCCGGCCCAGGCCGCCCCGGTGCCGCCTCCGCCGGTGGACGCGGCCCCGGCCCAATCCCCCGCCGTGGCGGCGATCCCCGCGCAGGATCCCCCGCGCGCGCCCCGACCGCTCGAGGACCGCCCCGAATCCGGGCCCAGCGTCGCGGGATTCATCCTTGGCTCGATCGTCGTCGTCGGCCTGCTCGGCGGCAGCCTCCTGGTCCTCCGCCGCTTCGGCCGCAACTCCCGTTTCCTCGGCAACGGAGGTCCGATCCGCATCCTCGCGCGCAAGCCGATCGGACCCCGGCAGGACCTGGTGCTGGTCGAAGTCGGGGCCCGGGTCCTCCTCGTGGGGGCGACCCGCGAGCACCTGTCCGCCCTCGGCGAGATCACCGCGCCCGACGAGCTGGCCGCGCTCCGCGCCGGCCTGCCCGAACGAAGGAACGACGCGTTCCGCGAGACCCTCAAGGAGGGCATCCGCGAGGGCGAGCACCCGAAGGACGACCGCGTCTTCGCGTCGATCGCCGACGAGCTGGCCGAAATCCGAAAGACCGTCCGCGCCTGGCGCGGCTGACAGGAAGGGGACCGTGATCCGGAGAGGGGGGTTGCTGATGGGGGCGTGTCTCATCGCCCTGGCGATCTCCCCGTCCGCCTACGCCCAGACCCCGCCCAAGCCGGTCTCGTCCTCCTCCCGCCCCGGCGAGAAGACCGGCCTCAACCTGCTCGAAAACGCCCGGGACGCGGCCAGGCCCGAGAACCTCTCGACGACGCTGGAGATCGCGCTCATCCTGACCGTCCTTTCCCTCGCCCCCGCGATCCTCGTCATGATGACGTCCTTCACGCGCATCGTGATCGTCCTTTCCTTCGTGCGGCGCGCGATCGGCACCCAGGAGCTGCCGCCGAACCAGGTGATCACGGGTCTGTCGCTCTTCCTCACCTTCATGGTCATGACGCCGACGATCTCGGCGATCAAGCGGGACGCGCTGGACCCCTATACGAGCAGCGTTCCCTCGCAGCAGATCTCGCAGGGCGTCGCCTTTACACGCGCGGAGGGGCATGTCCGCGAGTTCATGTTCAAGCAGGCGCGCGTCCAGGACGTGCGGCTCTTCATGGACGTCACGAAGCAGCCTCGCCCGAAGGACGGCGAGAAGTGGATGCAGGACGACGTCCCGACGACGGTCCTCATCCCCTCCTTCATGATCAGCGAGCTGCGGCGCGCCTTCATCATGGGGTTCGCCCTCTTCCTGCCGTTCCTCGTGATCGACCTCGTGGTCTCCGCGGCGCTGCTCTCGATGGGCATGATGGTGCTGCCGCCGTTCCTGATCTCGCTGCCGTTCAAGCTCCTGCTCTTCGTCCTCGTGGACGGATGGCATCTGGTCGTGGGTTCGCTGGTGCAGAGTTTCTTCAATGGATAGCTCCGATCTGAGCCTGGCCGTGGACCTGGGCCGCGAGGTCCTCTGGGTCGCCGTCAAGCTCTCGTTCCCCATCCTGCTGGCGGCCATCGTCGTGAGCGCCGTCATCAGCGTGATCCAGGCGACGACGCAGCTCCAGGACCAGACGCTCAACCAGGTGCCCAAGATGTTCGCCGTCGCGGCGGTGATCTTCGTCTCGATGCCGTGGATCCTCTCCGTGATGGTGGAGTACACGACCGACCTGGTGCGCAATATGGGGGTCTGGTTCCAGTAACCTCATGGAAACGATCGCGGACCTCGGAGCGGCCGGCGGCCCGGTCTTCCTCCTCGTCCTCTTCCGCGTCACGGGCGTGATGATGGTCGCGCCGGTCTTCGGGAGCAAGACCGTCCCCGTCCCGGTGAAGATCTTCCTTTCGCTCGTGCTGGCGCTGCTCTTCTTCCCGATCGTCCGGGGCAGGGGCGGGCCGGCGGTGCCGATGGACGCGACCCTGCTGACGCTCGCCGTGGCCTGGGAGCTGGCCGTCGGGTTCCTGCTGGGCTTTGCGGCGATGCTGCTCTTCACGGCCGTCCAGTTCGGCGGCCACCTGATCGACCAGGAGCTCGGCCTCCAGCAGGCCAACCTGCTCGATCCGATGCTGAACGAGCAGATCTCGATCGTCGGCCAGTTCAAGGTGCTCCTGGCCACCCTGATCTACCTGCTGATCAACGGCCATCACCTGCTGGTCACGGCGCTGTCCGACAGCTTCCGCTCGATCCCGCTGATGGGGCTGCGCTTCTCCGAAGGCGCGGCGCTGCATCTCTCGGACACGCTCATGCGCGACGTGTTCCGCATGGCGGTCGAGATCGCCGCGCCGGTGCTGGTGACCCTCTTCCTGATCACGATCGCGATGGCGTTCATGGCGCGCACGGCGCCCGAGATGAACGTCTTCGCGCTGAGCTTCACGCTGCGCGTCGCGGTCGGCTTCGTCGTCATCGCGCTCGGCGTGGGCGTGTTCGTGGCCGGGTTCGAGAGCCGCGCGCTGGAGCAGTCGGCGGCGCTGCGCGTCCTGATCGGATTCCTGGGCGGTTAGGTGAATCGTGGCTGAAGAGAGAGACGAGGAACGGACCGAGCCGGCGACCCCGCGTCGCCGCGAGGAGGCGCGCGAGCGCGGCCAGGTGGCCCGCAGCGCGGACCTTTCCGCGGCCGTCGTGCTGGTGGCCTCGGTGCTCGCGCTCCGCTTCCTGGGTCGTCCGCTGATGGAGAGCCTCTCGGGCTCCACCGTCCGCGTCCTCGAAGGCATGGGCGTCTTCGACGGGGATCCGGCGTCGCTGCCGGGCCTCTTCGGCGGCGTCCTCACGGGCTTCCTCCCCTTCGCCGGCATCGTCCTGGCGGCGGCGCTCGCCGTGAATCTCGCCCAGGTCGGCGTCCTCTTCACCGCCAAGCCGCTCGCGCCCGACCTGGACCGCATCAACCCGGTGAGCGGCCTGGGCCGCCTCTTCTCGGTGCGCGGCCTCGCCCGGCTGGTGGCGGGCCTCCTCAAGGTTGCCGTCATCGGCGTCGTCGTCTTCTGGACGATCTGGGCGGAGCGCTCGACGCTGGTCGGTCTCTCGGGCCGCGCCTTCGAACAGATTCCCGGGATCTCGATCGAGCTGATGCAGACGCTGTCGCTCCGGGCGGCGCTGGCGCTCCTGGTCCTGGCGCTCGTCGACTACGGGTTCCAGCGCTGGCAGCATGCGCGCGACCTGCGGATGAGCCGGCGGGAACTGCGCGAGGAGATGCGGCGCTACGAGGGGGATCCGCAGATCCGCGAGCGGCGCCGCGCCATCCAGCGGCAGCTCGCCCTGCAGCGCATGCTCCTGGGCGTCCCTCAGGCCACCGTGGTCATCACGAACCCGACCCACCTGGCGGTGGCCGTCCGCTTCGAGAAGCCGATGGACGCGCCGGTGGTGGTCGCCAAGGGCGCCGGGTCGATGGCCCGGCGCATCCGGGAGTCCGCGCTGGAGCACCGAATCCCGATTGTCGAGCGGAAGGACCTGGCCCGCGCCCTCTATAAGGAGGTCGAGGTCGGCCGGCCCATCCCCTCGGCGCTCTACAAGGCCGTCGCCGAAATGATCGCGTATGTGTACCGCCTCAAGGGTTTCGCCCCCGCGGCGTGAAGGATCGCTGAAGACCGATGAACGGAATCGCCGGCTGGATCGGAAGGAACAGGGAGTTCCTGTTCGTGATGGCGCTGCTGGCCATCCTCGGGACGATCTTCGTCCCGCTGCCGCCGTTCATCCTCGATTTCCTCCTGGTCATCTCGATCACGCTGGGCGTGCTCATCCTGATGACCGTCATCTACGTCCGCGAACCCGTCCGCTTCTCCGCGTTCCCCTCCATCCTCCTGCTGACGACCGCGTACCGCCTCGCCCTGAACGTGGCGACCACGCGGCAGATCCTGGGCAACGCGGGCCAGGACGGCACCCGCGCCGCCGGCCGCGTGGTCGAGGCTTTCGGCAACTTCGTGGCCGGCTCCGACCCCGTCATCGGCTTCGTCATCTTCACGATCCTGATCATCGTGAATTTCATCGTGATCACCAAGGGCGCCGGCCGCGTCTCCGAGGTCGCCGCCCGCTTCACCCTCGACGCCATGCCCGGCAAGCAGATGGCGATCGATGCCGACCTGAACGCGGGCCTCATCAAGGAGGCCGAGGCGCGGGAGCGCCGGGCCCGGGTCTCGCGCGAGGCCGACTTCTACGGCGCCATGGACGGCGCCTCGAAGTTCGTCCGCGGCGACGCCATCGCGGGCATCGTGATCACGCTGGTCAACATCGTCGCCGGCTTCGCGATCGGCTGGCTGAAGTACAGCATGCCGGCGACCCGCGCCCTCCATACGTTCACGATCCTGACGATCGGCGACGGCCTGGTCTCCCAGATCCCCGCGCTGATCGTGTCGCTGGCGGCCGGCCTCATCGTGACCCGCGCGGCGTCCGACGGCAGCATGGGCCGGGAGATGGTGGGCCAGCTCTTCGGAGAGAAGAAGGTCCTCTGGATCACGGTGGGCTTCCTGGGCCTGCTCCTGACGTCGGCCCTCTTCGCCGGCAGCGGCCTCCCCTGGTTCCAGATCCTCGTGGTCGGCGGCTTCCTCGCGGTCGCCGCCGGGGTGATGGGCAGCGCGGAGAAGTCGAAGGCCAAGGCGGATGCGGCGAAGCGGGAGGAGGACGTCGCGGCGAACCGCAAGCCGGAGCGCGTGGAAGGCCTCCTCAAGGTGGATCCGATCGAGCTCGAGGTCGGGCTGGGCCTGGTCAAGCTCGTCGACCCCGTGGAGGGCGGCGGATTCCTCGACCGTATCGCGCAGGTGCGCCGGCAGATGGCGGTGGACCTGGGACTGGTCGTGCCGCCGGTGCGCATCCGCGACAACGACACCCTGGACCCCAACTCCTACGCGATCAAGATCCGCGGCTTGGTCATCGCCACGGGCTCGCTGCGCCCGGACCGCGTGCTGGCGATGGAGAGCGGGGCCGTATCGGGCACGCTCGACGGCATCGCGACCCGGGAGCCGGCCTTCGGCCTGAAGGGCTACTGGATCACCGCGGAGCTGAAGCCGACGGCCGAGGTGCTGGGCTACCAGGTGGCCGACGCGGGCACGGTGCTGTCGACGCACCTGACGGAGACGATCAAACGCTATGCGCACGAGCTGCTCACCCGCGACGAGGTGAACAATCTGATCAAGACCCTGAAGGAGGAGAGCCCGGCGGTGGTGGAGGAGGTCGTCCCCGCGGTGCTGAAGCCCGGCGAGATCCAGAAGGTGCTGCAGAACCTGCTCCGGGAAGGCGTCTCGATCCGCGACCTGGGCACGATCCTGGAGACCCTCGGGGACTACGGGATGCGCATCAAGGACCCCGAGGTGCTGACTGAATACGTCCGCAATTCGCTGGCGCGCACGATCTGCCGCAGCCACGTCTCGGCCGACGGCCGGATCCGCGTCATCACGCTCGACCCGAAGCTCGAGGACCTGATCAAGTCGTCCACGGAGCGGTCGGAGCGCGGGAGCATCGTCGCGCTGTCGCCCGCGATGGTGGGCCGCATCGCCGATCGCCTGGCGAAGGAGATTTCGAAGCTGGCCGCCGCCGGCCACGAGCCCGTGATCCTCTGCTCGCCCCAGGTGCGGGCCCAGGTCCGGAAGATCGCCGAGACCGTCCAGCCCGGCATCACGGTGCTGTCCTACAACGAAATCGTCCAGGACGCGAAGGTCGAATCGCTCGGCATGGTCGCCGTGGACGCGTGAGGAATCGCGGAGAGGCTTGAAGGGAATGCAGATTCGCAGGTACGTGGGAGCCGACGAGAAGGAGCTCCTGAGGAAGATCCGCACCGATCTCGGCGCGGACGCGGTCATCCTCCATTCCTCGTACGCGAAGCGCAGCGGCCTGCTCAGCCTCTTCGCCAAGCCCCGCATCGAGATCGTCGCCGGGGGCGGCTTCCGCATCGTGAAGGATTACGGAAACGCGGAGGCCCCCGCCGCGCGCCCCGCCGGGGCGTCCCCCGAGAGCCTGCAGCGCGAGATCGGGGAGATCAAACGGTTGATCACGGAGACGCAGACGATGGTGGCGTCGCGCCCCGGCGTCGACGGCCCCCAGGAGCTCTCGGAGGAGTATGCCACGCTCGCGACGACCCAGGTCTCGGAGAGCCTGGCCCGCAAGATGGTCGCCCGGCTCCGCAGCGCGCTGCCCCCCGAGGGCCTGCGCGACCGCGGCCGAATCCGCACCGCCGTGCGCGGCCTCGTCAAGGAGATGATCCGCTGCACCGACGGCATCGCGCTCAAGCCCGGCCGCTGCACGCGCGTCGCCTTCATCGGGCCCACGGGCGTGGGCAAGACGACGACGATCGCGAAGCTGGTCTCGATCTACGCGCACCGCGGCCGCGAAGTGGCGGTGATCACGAACGACACGTACCGCATCGCGGCGGCGGAGCAGATCAAGCGCGTCGCCCAGCTGGTCGGCGTCCCCATCCGCGTCTGCCAGCGTCCCGAGGAGATCACGCGCGCGCTCGAGGAGTTCTCGAACCGCGACCTGGTCCTCGTCGACACCGCGGGCCGGAGCCAGAAGAACGCACGGCGCCTGGACGACCTCAAGGATGTCCTGGCGGCCACGAAGCCCGACGAGACGCACCTGGTCGTGTCGATGACGACGCAGGCCGAGACGGTCGTCGACGTCGCCGAGCGCTTCGCGCCCTGCGGCTACGACCGGCTGGTCGTGACCAAGCTGGACGAGGCGATCAAGCTCGGCGTCGTGCTGGACGTGCTGTCCCGCATCCAGACCGAGCTCTCGTTCGTCTGCACCGGCCAGGAGATCCCGCGCGACATCGAGGTCGCGGACTCCGGCCGCCTGGCCTCCCTCATCCTGGGAGAAGAGACGTTATGAACACCGCCGAAAAACGGAACTTCGGCAACATCGTCCCGGAGGTGGTCGAGGCCCTGCCGGGCCGCGACCAGGCCGACGGCCTGCGCCGCCTCGCCCGGACGAAGACCCCCCATGCCCGCGTCATCGCCGTGACGAGCGGGAAGGGCGGCGTCGGCAAAACGAACGTCTCCGTGAACCTGTCGATCGCGCTGGCGGCCCAGCGGAAGAAGGTGGTCCTCGTCGATCTCGACCTGGGCCTGGCGAACGCGGACATCCTGCTCGACCTGACGTCGCGCTACAACCTGTCACAGGTCCTGGTCGGCCGGAAGACGATCGAGGAAGTCACGCTGCCGGCGATGGGCGGGATCCGCGTGGTGCCGGGGGCAAGCGGCGTCGAGCGCCTGGCCAACCTGTCGGACGTGGAGCGCGCGACGCTGCTGTCGAGTTTCGAGGTCCTGCACCGCGACGCGGACTATATCGTCTTCGACACGGGCGCCGGCATCTCGAAGAACACGACGGCCTTCCTGGCGGCGGCGGACGACATCGTGGTGGTGACGATGCCGGAGCCGACGGCCGTGGTGGACGCCTACGCGGTGATCAAGATGCTGAGCCGCGAGCAGGACCACGGCGAGATCTACATCCTCCTCAACCAGTGCACGGGGCGGGAGGAGGCGGACAAGTTCGCCACCGGCATCGCGGTGACGGCCAACAAGCTGCTGAACACGTACGTGGAAAAGCTCGGATACATCGTGAGCGACCCGCGGGTGGCCCAGTCGGTGCGCCAACGGCGCCCGTTCCTGCTGGCCTATCCGGGATGCGCGGCGAGCGCGTGCCTGCGCTCGATCGCGGACCGGTTGCTGCGGAAGGACCCGCTCGTGCCGGTGTCCGAGCGTCCGTCGTTCGTTCGCCGTCTGTTTTCGGCGTTTGGAGCGAAGTGACAGGATGGACAGGATCATCGGCGCGGTGCTCGGGCTTGCGGCCTTCACGGCCGTGATCGCGCTCAGCCTCTCGAAGGGGATCTCCTTCGCGGGCTGCGCGGTCCGGGCGACCGTGGCGCTGGTTCTGGGCTACCTGGTGGGAAGGTTGATTTTCGGTTTGCCGGGGCTGTCGATCGTCAAGGAGGCGGCGGGGCCGATCCCGCCGCCGCCGCCGCCGCCGGCACCGGGGGATTCGAAGCCCGTGGGGAAGGCGCCCGATGAGGTGCCGCCGCCCCCGATGGCTTCCTAGGAGAGGGGGAAGATCATGGCACAGGTCACCAAGCGGTCCAAGGAGGAGATGGGGAAACTCTGGGAGGAGTTCGGTCGCACGCGCGACGCGCAGCTCAAGAACATTCTCTCGGAGGAGTATCTGCCGATCGTCCGCTACGTCGCGGAAAAGATGATCGAGCGGCTTCCGCACAACGTCCAGGTCGAGGACCTGGTCGGCGCGGGCGTCTTCGGTCTCTTCGACGCGGTCGAGCGCTTCGATCTGGCCCGGGGCGTGAAGTTCGAGACCTACTGCGTGGGCCGCATCCGCGGCGCGATGCTCGACGAGCTGCGCCACATGGACTGGGTGCCGCGCCTGACGCGCGCGCGCGCGAACAAGCTCGAGGCGGCGTACTCCCGCCTCGAGAAGGAGATGGGCCGCGCTCCGACCGACGTCGAGCTGGCCGCGGATCTCAAGATCTCCGTCGACGCGCTCGACGAGCTGTTCCGCGAAGTCAGCGGCGCCTCGATCGTCACCATGGGCCGCCGGACGCTGGACAAGGACCCGAACCAGCTCGGCGTCGACATCATGGAGGACGAGAAGATCGAGGGCCCGCTGCCGGCCAACACGCGGCGCGACCTGGTCGAGTTCTGCAAGAAGAAGCTCTCGGTCAAGGAGCGGTACATCCTCATGATGTACTACTTCGAGGATCTGACGCTGAAGGAGATCGGCCAGATCCTGGATCTGTCGGAGTCGCGCGTCTGCCAGCTGCACGCGAAGCTCGTGACCCGGCTCCGCACCTTCCTCAAGCACAAGCAGGTGGAGATCGCATAATGCCCGGAGGGGCGGCGAACCGTCCCGTCGCGCCGGCGGACCCGGATCCGCCGGCACTCGACGCCGCGATGCGGCAGGCCCGGGAGCGGGCGGCGGCCCCCGTGCCGCCGGGCCGGGTCCCGGATCCCGAGGCCCCGGGGACGACGCCCCGCGTGGAGGAGGTCCGGCCCGCGGTCGGCGCCGTCGTCCAGGGCGACCCCCGCGGCGCGCGGTCGCATCGCCTGGCCCCGAGGCGGCGACGGAAGACGAAGGATACGCCGGCCGGCCCCGACGCCCCGGATCCCCGGGGCAGGGGGGGCCGTCTCGATCTCCGGGTCTGATCTTCAACCGCTTGGCGATTCCCCCACCCCGGTGCTAGACTTCATCGCGTGAAGATCCTGCTCTCCAACGACGACGGCGTCACCGCGCCCGGACTCCACCAGATGGGCGCCGAACTCCGGAAGCTGGGCGAGGTCTATATCTGCGCCCCCGAGGGCCCTCGCAGCGGCGCCTCCAGCTCCCTGACTCTGTATTCCCCCCTCCATGTCACCGAGGTCGCCCCCCGCTGCTGGAGCGTCAGCGGCCATCCCGCCGACGCCGTCAAGCTGGCCCTCACCGAGCTGCTCGGCGGCCGCCCCGACATCGTCGTCAGCGGCATCAACAACGGCCTCAACTGCGGATCGAACGTCCTGTATTCGGGGACCGTCGCCGCCGCCCTCGAGGGCGCCCAGGCCGGCATCCTCTCCTTCGCGGTGTCGCGCAAGGTCGCCACCAACGACAACTACCGTTCGGAGGCGAAGATCGCCGCGCGCATCATCGAGACGCTGTCGACGTCGTCCACACCGGGGACCACCGTCTACAACATCAACATCCCCGCTCCGAAGTGCCGCGGCGTCGTGACCGCCATGACCGAACTCATGCCGTACGTGGACCGCTACGACCGGCGCGTCGACCCCCGCGGCCGCGTCTATTACTGGCTCCGCGGGGAGCCGCCGCGGCCGTCGAAGTCGAACGGCCACTGGACCGACGAGGCTGCGGTCGCCCGCGGCTTTGTCGCCGTGACGCCCCTGCGCCGGAACCTGACGGACGAGTCCCTGATCCGCGATCTGTCACGGCTCTATCCCGCCAGGAAGTAGGGCGGAGATGCTTTCGGAGTTCATCCGGACCGAGCTGGAGCAGCTCCGTCGCGCCCATCTCGTGCGCGATCCGCGCGTGATCACCCGGGTCCGCGGACCCTTCGTCACCATCGACGGCCGCGAGTTGCTGGGCTTCTGCTCCAACGACTACCTGGGGATCGGCCAGGATCCCCGGCTGGCCGAGGCCGCCGGTCGGGCGGCCCGCGATTTCGGCTGGGGGGCGGCCTCCTCGCGGGCGCTCTCGGGAACCACGCGCTGGCACGCCGAGCTCGAGGACGCCATCGCCGGCTTCAAGGGAGCGCCCGCCGCGCTCTACTTCCCGTCGGGCTATATGGCCAACCTTGCGCTCGTGACCTGCCTCGCGTCGCCCGACACCACGATCCTTTCCGACGAGCTCAATCACGCGAGCCTGATCGACGCCTGCCGCCTGTCCCGCGCCCGCGTCGCCGTCTATCCCCATAAAGACGTCGCCGCGGCCGAGCGCCTCCTCAAGGGCGAGGGGAGCCGAAAACTCATCCTCACGGACACGGTCTTCAGCATGGACGGGGACCTGGCCCCGCTGGAGGCGCTGCGGGCGCTGGGGGCGGACGTGGTCGTCGACGACGTCCACGGCTTGGGCGTTTTCGGGCCGGAGGGCCGGGGGACGCTGGACGTCCCCGTGCTGAGCGGCAACCTGTCGAAGGCCGCGGGAGGCATCGGCGGCTTCATCGCGGGATCGCGCGAGCTGATCGAGCTCGTCCGCAGCCGCGGTCGCGCCTTCCTGTTCACCACGGCGCCGCCCGCCGCGGTCTGCGCCGCCGGGATCGAGGCGCTGGGTCTCATCCGCAAGGCCGACGACCGCCGCCGCCGCCTCTGGGACAACATCCGCATCCTCGGGGCGACGTCGCCGATATACACGGTGGTCCTGGGTTCCAACGAGCGCGCGCTGGAGGCGAGCCGCCGGCTCTTCGAGCTCGGCTTCTTCGTCCCGGCGATCCGGCCGCCGTCGGTAGCGCCGGGCACCGCGCGCCTCCGCGTCACCGTGACCGCGATGCATGAAAGGGAACACGTTGAAGCGCTCGTCGAAGCCCTCCGGAAAATCTGAGTCCTGGAGGGACCGGGACCGCAGGGTCCTCTGGCATCCCTTCACGCAGCAGAAGCTGTGGATGGACGAGGACTTCCCGGTCATCGTGAAGGGGAAGGGCGCGACGCTGATCGACGCCGACGGAAAGGCCTACCTCGACGGCGTCTCGAGCCTCTGGTGCAACATCCACGGCCACGCCCGCCGCGAGATCAACGCGGCGATGAAGAAACAGCTCGACCTCGTCGCCCACGCCACCTTCCTCGGCGTGACCCATCCGTCGGCGGTCGAGCTGGGCGAGAAGCTCGTGAAGGCCGCGCCCCGGGGGCTGACGCGCGTGTTCTACTCCGACAACGGGTCGACGGCCGTCGAGGTCGCGCTCAAAATGGCGTTCCAGTACTGGCAGCAGACGGGGCGGCCGAGGCGCACGAAGTACGTGACCCTGGACGCCGGCTATCACGGCGACACCGTCGGCGCGATGAGCGTCGGCGGCATCGACCTCTTCCACGGCGTCTACAAGCCGCTGATGTTCCAGGCCATCCGGGGCCCGTCGACCTATGCCTACCGCTGCCCGAAGGCGAAGACGCTGACGGACTGCGGCAGGCACTGCCTCGAGGAGATCGAGGCGATCCTGAAGACGCATGCCCACGAGGTCGCGGCGCTTGTCCTCGAGCCGCTGATCCAGGGCGCCGGCGGCATGATCACCCAGCCTCCGGGATTCGTGAAGTCGCTCCGGGCGCTCTGCGACCGCTACGAGGTGTTCCTCATCGCGGACGAGGTCCTCACCGGCTTCGGCCGCATGGGCCGGATGTTCGCCTGCGAGATCGAGGGGGTGACGCCCGACTTCATGGCCGTCTCGAAGGGCCTCACCGGCGGCTACCTTCCGCTGGCCGCGACGCTGACCACCGAGCGCGTCTACGAGGGATTCCTCGGCGACTTCCGGGACCGGCGGACCTTCTTCCACGGGCACACCTATACCGGGAATCCGCTGGCCTGCGCGGGCGCCCTGGCCGCGCTCGGGATCTTCGAGCGCGAGAACACCCTCGAGAAGACCCGCAAGAAGATCCACTACATGGGGAATCTCCTCCAGGATTTCTACATGATCGACCAGGTGGGGGACATCCGCACCTGCGGCCTGATCGCGGGCATCGAGCTGGTCCGCAACCCGGAGACGAAGGAGCCTTATCCCTTCGAGCTGAGGATGGGCCACCGGGTGACCGTGGAGGCGCGGAAGCGTGGCATCATCACCCGGCCGCTCGGGGATACGCTCGTCCTGATGCCGCCCCTCGCGATCACCGACAAGGAGCTCGAGAAGCTGGTCGGCGGGCTGGTCGAGGCGACGAAGGCCGCGATCGCCTCGGTCACTTCCTAGACGCGGCCGCGGCGCGGAGGAAGCCGCCGCGGAAGACCTTCTCGGCCGCGTCGGCGGGGCCGTTCAGCTCGCGCGCCGTGGCCAGGTAGAGGCGCGCCAGGTCGTCGCGTCCGTCGCAGAAGAAGAAGAGCGCCGCCTTCACGTAGGTCAGCCCCTCCTCGGCGGGCAGCGTTTTTCCGATCGTCCAGCCGACCAGCAGGTCGGCGTGCAGACGGTCGAAGGGGGCTTCGGCCGCCGTCTCGCCGGGCTCCAGCACGACGCGGTCCTCCTGAACGCGGGAGATTTTCCCCGTGACCCGCTTCCCGTCGACCAGGAGCAGCGAGGCCTCCTGCCCCGTGCGGCCGCGCAGCGCGCGAAGGAAGGCCTCCCAGAACGACGACGCGTCGACGACCGACGCGCGTTCCGCGAGGATCTCGTCCTTGATCGCGGCGTTCGGGGCCGACGCCGCCGCGGCGCTCATCTCCTTCAGCGCCTCCTCATAGCGGCGGGCGCGGACGAGGGCGAGCAGTTTCGGCGCGGTCTCCTCGCGGAACGCGCGGCGCACGTCCTCTCCCTTCCTGGACTGGTCGAAGCGCTCCCGTTCGGCGGCCGCCTGCTGGAGCTCGCCGATCGACTTCCGGCAGCGCTCCGCCACCTCGGGGATGGCGCCGCGGGCGACCGATTCGAAGACGGGGACCGCGGCCGCATAGTCCCCCTTGTCGGCGAGCGTCCGCGCCTTCGCCGCGGCTTCGTTATAGGTGAGGCGGCTGGCGTTCTCCAGCGCCGAGATCTCGACGTCCGCGCGCTGCTGGAGCAGGTCGCGCGTCTGCGCATGGCGGTAGGCCAGCAGGGTCTCGATCGCGTCGACATAATGCCCGGCCGCTGCGAGCGACTGCGCGTCCTTCCGCGTGCCGTCGAACTCGTGGTCCAGCAGCGCCTGCAGGGACGTGGATGCGGCGCGCTGGCGGTCGTCGGCCTTGCGCGCCCACGACGTGGTGGGATGCTTCGTCATCACCTCGCGCCAGCGGGCGATGCGCTTTCCGTACTCGCCGGGTTCGGCGCGCTCGAAGGCCTCGGCGGCCTCGTAGAGGCGCCGGGCCTCCAGCTCCTCGCCGGTGTCGGCGGCGGGTGCGTCGGTCGGGCGCCTGCCGGGACCCGCCTTCTCTGTCTTCGCGGCGGAGGATTCTCCGGGACCCGCAGCCGAGGTCTCCGAAGGAGCGGAACTGTTGCGCGGGAGGAGCATCGAGGCCGCGCCGGCCGCCAGGAGCAGCCCGGCGGCGCCGAGCGCGACCCAGAGTTTCAGTTGGGACGGGCGATCGGGCTCGGTGGGGAGCAGCGGCTCGGCGGGACTGCCCATTCAGGGTACGATGCTTTCCATCGGGAGGTCGTAGGTGGCGAAGGCGGCCGGCTCGACGGGCCACCCCTTCTTCGCCTGCTCCTCCCACCACGCCTTATCCTCGTCCATCACCGTCTTGCGGCTGGTCGCCCACCAGGTCTCGAAATGGCTCAGGTTCTGCTGGCGGACTCCGGAGAACTTTCGGAGGAAGTGAAGGCAGACGCGGTGCGTCTCGGCGTCCGGCGAGCGGGCGCCCTCCAGCAGCGTCGGATAGTTCGCCTTGCCCAGCTTCATCAGCGAGACCGCCGAGTCCTTCGTGTAGCTGGCCAGCGCCTTCAGCAGCATCGGCCCAGCGGCCTTGTCGCCGATCACGCCCAGCTGGCGGATCGCCTCGGTCTGCACACGCGGGCTGCGGTTCTTCGTCAGGAGATCCTTCAGCTGCGGAACCGAGAGCGCATGGAATTGGCGGAAGACCGACGCGAACGCGGCGCGGTCGGGGTGCGTCGTCGGCGGGGCGTCCTCGAACCAGTCCATGACGAAGTCGAACGCGGCGCGGTCGCCTGCGGCGTGAAGGATCGAGAACGCGAGGGAGCGGCGGCCGGGGTCGGTCTCCTTCTTGACCCAGACGAGCGATTTCAGGACGACGGCGGAGTCCATATAGCCGAGGCCTTCCGAGACCGCATGGAGGACGGCGGGCTCGCGTTCGGCCTCGAGCAGATGCAGCAGCGGGGAGAGATGGAGCGGCGACGGCGGGTGGGTCAGGCGCTTGACCGCGTCGAGGCGGCGCGCGGTGTCGGCATGGGAGAGGTCCTGCGCCGCGGCGACGAGGCCGCCGCCCAGCTCGTCGCTCAGGATCCACGCGCGCTCGGCGGCGGCGGGAGGGCTGAAGGCGAAGGGCGTGTCGTCGAGCGCCACCTTGCCCGACTTCGCGCCCGTCACCGAGATGTCCGAGGTGGCGGCCCCGCGGCAGATCCGGATGAACTGCATCATCAGCTGGATCCCGTTGGGGATCGAGGAGGTCGACGTGCCCGAATAGTGCGGCTGCAGCGTCTGGTAGGTGGCCACGGCGCCCTGCGCGATCTCGATCGCCAGCGCCAGCTTCTGGTTGCGGACGGGGTTGGCCTCGTCGAGCTGCCGGGCCTCCTCGAAGGTGCGCTTGGCTTCGCGGAAGCGGTCGTCGGCCCGCTGCATCACGTCACGGAGGTTGTCGAAGACGAGGGCGACGTCGGCTTCGGGGATGCGGCGGGGTCCCGTCACGGTCTGCACGACGTATTCCCCCGCCGCCTTCGTCACGGGCCCCTCGTACTTCTCGCCTTTTCGGGTGATGAGGACGTTGTCGCCGGCGCAGAGGCAGAGAAGGGCGGTCAGGAGGCCGATCCAGGTGCCGTGCACAGCTATATATACACCCCTCTTCGGGGAAAGGATAGGATGAGCCTCGATGGGTCGTTCCGAGCTCCATCGCGAGTTGGAAGAAATCTATGCCGACCTCGACCGCGAGCTCGCCGGGCTGCGGCCGCTGTGCCGGACGTCGGGCCGCTGCTGCCGCTTCAAAGCCTTCGACCACCAGCTCTGGACGACGGGCGTCGAGCTCGACTACCTGATCGGGCACGAGGGGCTTCCCTCCGCCCCGGCGGCGGAGGAGGGGACCTGTCCGTATCTGAAGGACGGGCTCTGCTCCGTCCGCGACCATCGCATGCTCGGCTGCCGGATCTTCTTCTGCGACGCGTCCTATGCCGGCGCGATGAACCCGCTCTACGAAAAGTACCACGCCCGCATCAAGGACCTGCACCGCCGGCACGGCTCGCCCTATCAGTACGGCGAGCTGCTCGCCTCCCTCCGCCAAAGGGCGGAAAGACCCTAGGCGGAATCCGGATGCTGCTGGGAAAGCCCCACGGAGTTCCTGCGCGGCGAGCTCATCGAAGTATCGGGCAAGGGCCGGAAGCTTCGCTAAGCCTTCAAACAGTTTTGTAGGCGTCTCCTCCCTCTCACCCCGCACAACGCCGTGGCATGGCGCTTGCAGTTCCTCACGATATGGACATCGACTCGTCCGCCCTGCAACGACTTGTCAGCGTCGGAGGGCGGGACCTTCTGGACAAGATGATCGGGCTCTTCCTGGAAAACACCCCGGGGCGCCTCTCCGTCGCCCGCTCCAGATCCGATCTCGGGGACTGGAGCTCGGTCGAACGCGCCGCGCACTCCATGAAATCCAGCGCCGCCTACCTGGGATTGCGCGACTTCCGTGTCCGGGCCGAACGGATCGAGACCTGCGCGCGGGAGGGGCTTCGGGGAGATCTCGGAGCCCAGGTCGAAGGACTCCTGCGGGCCTTTGACGCCGCCCGGGAAGGGCTCCCCCAGGCGGTCCTGGCGCTCTAAAACCCTTCAGATTTGTCCCCCCATCCCCCGGGATTGTCGATCCGTCCCCCGCCCTCCCTCGAATCCCGGTGGCATGCCAATTGCAGTTCTGGGGTGGAACGGAGGAAGGTGAACCATGCGTGAACTGCAGATCTGGTACCGCGACCGGCTTCCGGCGCGGATCGCGGCCCTGGAAGCCGCCCGGTCGGGCCTGGAACAACCCGGGGACGAAGCCCTGGGCTCCGTCCGGCGCCTGGCCCATATCCTCCGCGGATCCGGCGGCACCTACGGCTTCCCCGAAATCACCCAGGCGGCGGCCCTGGTCGAGGACGCCCCTGCCGAGCGGGTCCTCGAGCCCCTCGATGCGCTGATCCGGACCCTGCGCACCGTGGCGCTTCCCAACGCCGGCGAGCGGAGCAGCATCCTGATCATCGACGACGACGTCGAGGTCGCCGGCTTCATGCAGACGCTCCTGAGCGCGCCCGACCGGCAGATCCTCGTGGCCCACACGGGAGCCCAGGGCATGGCGGTCCTCGAGTCCCAGGAGGTCTCGCTGATCATCCTCGACCTGATCCTTCCCGACGCCGACGGCCGCAACCTGCTCGTGAAGATCCGCGAAAAGCTCACGACGGCGACGACGCCGGTGCTCGTCGTCTCGTTCAAGAGCGCCGCGCAGACCCGCATCGAATGCATGGCCCTGGGGGCCGACGGCTTCCTCGAGAAACCGATCTCGCCCGAGCAGCTCCAGGCGGCCGTGGACGCCCGGCTGGTCAAACGGCCGGAAGGCGCCCGCGAGCAGCGCCGGGACCCGCTGACCGGCCTCCCCAATCGTGCGGCCTTCCTCGAGACCTTCGACCGGGTCCAGTACGTCGCGCGTGTCGCCGGCGCCCCGCTGAGCATCGCGCTGATCGACGTCGACCACTTCGACCTGGTGAACGACATCTGCGGGCGGCAGATCGGCGACCAGGTGCTCCGGCGCGTGGCGTCGCTGATCTCGAAGTCGCTGCAGCCGTCGGACCTGGTGGCCCGCTGGGGCGGCGAGGAGTTCGCGGTGCTGCTCCCCGACCGGAACATCAAGGAGGCGTCGGCGGCGCTGAACGAGGCGCTGACCGCGCTGAAGAACGAGAGTTTCGCGGCCGCGACCGGCCAGACGCTGCAGATCACGTTCTCCGCCGGCGTGGTGCCGGTCCCCCCGGGCGCCACGGTCGAGGAGTCGATGTCCGACGCCGACCGCCACCTGTACCTGGCGAAGCAGGGCGGCCTGGACCGCGTGGTGTCGCCCGAGGACAAGGTCGAAGCGCCCCGGAAGAAGATCCTGCTCGCCGAGGACGACGAGATGATCCGCATCGTGATCCGCCGGCTCCTGGAGCGCGAGGGATACGAGGTCGTGACGTGCGCCGACGGCTCGGCGGCGCTGGCCTCCGCCTACGAGAACACCTACTCGATGATCCTGTCCGACATCCGCATGCCGCGTCTCGACGGGTTCGAGCTGCTGCGGCGGCTGCGCGAGCAGCCGGCGACGGAGCAGACCCCCGTCGTGATGCTGACCTCCATGGGGAAGGACCAGGACGTGCAGATGGGATTCGAGCTGGGCGCGGACGACTACATCGTCAAGCCCTTCAGCTCGACCGAGCTGCTGACGCGCGTGCGCCGGCTTCTGAAAAAGGTTTCCTGAACGGACGAAGGAGGGGATATGGCGCTCTACCGGATCCTGGTGGTCGACGACGACCTGGACCTGATGCAGGCGGTGGCCGCGACGCTGCGGGCCGCGGACTACGAGGTGGCGACCGCGAAGGACGGCTGGGACGGCCTCGCGCAGGCGCGCCGGCTCCGGCCGGACCTGGTGCTGCTCGACGTGACGATGCCGCAGATGGACGGTTGGACGTTCATGAAGTTCGTTCGGGCCCATCAGGACCTGGCCGCGATCCCCGTGATCTTCCTCACCGGGTCGACGTCGGCCGCGGACCGGGAGCGCGGGATGCGCCTGGGGGCGGCGGCCTACATGCCGAAGCCGGTGGAGCCCGAGCGGCTGCTCTCCGAGGTCGCGTCGGTGCTGGACCGCCGCGGGGCGGCGCCGGCGGAGATCCGCGGGACGGACCTGCGGTCCACGGGGGAGAAGAACCGCCTGCGGATGAGCGGGCGCACGGAGCAGATGAGCCTGATCGCGCTGCTGTCGATCCTGGGCGCGGGCGAGCGGACCGGGGTCCTCGAGGTGATGAAGGGGCCGGCGGGGGACCGGGGCCGGATCCTGCTCCGCAAGGGGCGGGTGGCGAGCGCGCGGGTGGAGGGTCTGCGCAACGCGACCGGACTGGATGCGGTGGAGGCCCTGGGCAAGTGGCGGGACGGCGCGTTCACGTTCGTCGAGGAGGAGATGCTCATCGGCGAGGACGCGAGCGCGGCGGTGCCCCGCCTCTAGGAGGGAACACAACGTCACGAAGGACACCGAGGCCGTCAAGACGAGCCGGGGACGGCTTGATCCCCGAGACGCCCGGTTCCCTCAGTCCGGCTTCAGGCGCCGCTCGGTGGCGCCGCGGAGGTGCACCGGCTTGTGCTTCTTCCGGAAGCGCATATTGAGGACTTCGACGAGCAGCGAGAACGCCATTGCGAAGTAGATATACCCCTTCTCGACGTGCTGCCCGCAGCCCTCGGCGATCAGCATGACGCCGATCAGGAGCAGGAAGCTCAGGGCCAGGATCTTCATGCTGGGGTGCCGGTTCACGAAGTCGCCCACCGCCTTGGCGAAGACCAGCATCACCCCCACCGCGATCACCATGGCCGCGGCCATGACGTAGTACTGCTGGGCCATGCCGACCGCGGTGATGACCGAGTCCAGGGAGAAGACGATGTCGAGCAGCAGGATCTGGACCAACGTGCTCCCGAACCTCGCGGTTCCCGCGGCGGACTCCCCGTGGGCCTCCTCGCCTTCGAGCTTCTCATAGATCTCGTGGGTGGACTTGCCGACCAGGAAGAGGCCGCCGCCCAGGAGGATCAGCTTCTGTCCGCTGAAGGGGTATGTTCCGATCGAGAACAGGACGGTCGTGAGGCCCATGATCCACTTGACCGCGCCCAGGAGGCCCAGGCGGATGAGGAGCGCCCCGGTGAGCCCCAGCTTGCGGGCCTTGTCCTGCTGCTCCGCCGGCAGCTTCCCGACCAGAATGGAGATGAAGACGATGTTGTCGATCCCCAGCACGATTTCCATCAGGCTGAGGGTCAGAAGGCTGAGCAGCGCGTCGGCGGTGAACAGCTTGTCCATAGAAGCTCCCTCTCGCTGGGTGGGAGTATAGGATGTCGCCCGTCCGGCCGGCAACGACCGCGCGCCCGGGCGTTTCGATTGCTTTCAAGCTTGGCGACGTTATAATGAACGAGACCGATTTCATTCACTTTCCGGATTCTGGGACCTTCCGGGGCAGTGCATCGACAATGGGAACGCGGGCATGACCGAAATCTCCTCGGCCGCGAACAAGACCGACTACACATTCGGCCAGATCGCGATCCGGGAAAACATCTGCTCGTTTGAACAGGTGAAGGAGTGCCTGGACATCCAGTCCAAGCTCCGTACCCTGGGCATCGAACCCAAGAAGCTCGGCGAGATCCTGATCGAGAAGGGGTACATCCGACCCGATCAGGTCGTCCAGATCGCGAAACTCCAGGTCCAGACGGCCTCCTCCTCCCACAAGCTCGCCATCCCCGGCTACGAGATCATCTCCCGCATCGGACAGGGCGCGATGGGCACCGTCTACAAGGCGAAGCAGGTGTCCATGGACCGCGTGGTCGCCATCAAGGTCCTCTCCTCGCGTTACTCGAAGGACCGCACGTTCGTGGAGCGCTTCCTCCGCGAGGCGCGCGCCGTCGCCAAGCTCAACCACGAGAACATCATCACCGGCATCGACGTCGGCGAGGCCAACGGCCACCACTACTTCGTGATGGAGTTCGTCGACGGCGCCCCCGTCACGCAGCTCATGAAGCGCGACGGCCGTCTTGACGAGCAGCGCTGCCTGCGCATCGCGATCCAGGTCGCCCGGGCCCTCGCGCACGCGCACAAAAACGGCATCGTCCACCGCGACATCAAGCCCGAAAACATCATGCTGACGTCGGCGGGCGCCGCCAAGCTCTGCGACCTCGGCCTGGCGAAGCAGACCAAGGGCGATTCCGACGTGACCATGGACGGCACCAGCGTCGGCACCCCGAACTACATCTCGCCGGAGCAGGCGCGCGGCGAGGAGAAGATCGACATCCGCTCCGACATCTACTCGCTCGGCGCGTCGCTCTACCACATGGCCGTCGGCGCCCCGCCGTTTTCGGGGGCCAACCCGATGGTCGTGATGACGAAGCATGTGACGGAATACGCGGAGCCCCCCAAGAAGCGCTGCCCGTCGCTCTCCGAGGGCTACAGCTCCCTCGTGGTGAAGATGATGCAGAAGCGGCGGGAGGACCGGCCGCAGGATCCCGAGGCGCTCATCCACGACCTCGAACGGCTGCTCAACGGCGAGCCGCTGGCCGCGCCCACGGTGGCGCGCACCCCGACCCAGATCCCTCGCCCCGTCACCCATCACGGCCACCGCTCGCCGACGTCGGTGGCGCTCCAGAACAAGTCCTCCTCCGCCGGGCTGGTCGCCGTCGTCGTCGTGGGCGTCCTCGCCATCGGCGGCGCGATCGTGGTCTTTTCCAACATGGGTTCGGGCGAGACCGCGAAGCCCGTCACCCTGCCGCCGAAGCCGCCGAATCCGCCGCCGGGGACGGGCGGCGTCGATCCGGCGGAACAGGCCCGCCGGGACGTCCAGAATTTCCGCGAGCTCACCGATCCGCAGTTCGGGAACACGTCGAAGTCCGACCGCTTCACCGAGCCGTACGCGACGATCGTCCGGATGATCGAGAAGTTCAAGTCGGCGAACAACTTTGCGGCCCAGAGGATCTGGGGGGACGAACTCGCCGTCTATACCGCGAAAGTCAACACGCTCATCACCACGAAGTACTTCGGCGGCGTCAAGACGAGGGCGGAGGAGCACTACAACGCCGGCCGCTTCCTGAAGGCCCTCGACGAGCTCACGAAGTTCGAGGACGTCTACAAGTACTTCCGCAACGACGACAGGGTCGAACTGACCCAGGCCGGGAAGGAGTTCGCGGAGCTGCATTCCCGGGTCGACAAGGGGGTGACCGACGCCTATCTCGCCAGCAAGCTCCAGGCAGACCAGGCCTTCCGCGATCCCAAGCGCCGCGACGAGGCCTACGGGATGCTCGACGCTGCGGCGGAGTCCGGCACCGCGGAGCAGCGCGATGCCATCGAGCGCGACCGCTCCAACTACCTGCAGATCGACGTCGGCGACTCGATGCAGGGCGCGACGGGGCCGGACGCGGCCGCGAAGGGCGCCGACCGCCTCGCCGCCCTGAGGAAGCTGCACTCCCGGAACACCGCGGTGCTGGCTCAGCTGGACCGCCTGGCGGAGAGGATCAGGACCGACGCGACGCAGGCCACGTCCGCCGCGGCCACGCAGGCGATGGCCGTCTACTCGGGCAGGTTCCGTCCGGCCTTCGACGAGGCGCTGCGGCGCCGAGACCTCCTCGCGGGCCGGAAGGCGCTCTACGACCTCTACTTCGGCACGCCGGCCGCGATGCAGACGGTGTTTCTGCCGTCGTCCACGGACCTCGGGATGCTGAAGGCCTACCTCGATCCCCTTCGCGCGGCGAGCGCCGACGCGGCGAAGATCGCCGCGCTCGCGGAGCAGGGCATCGACTTCACGGCCATGCGCTCGTCGCAGTACGAGGCGGCGCGCGAGCTGTATGTCGATCTGCGGATCATCGCGCTGCTGGAGGACCTGCTGGATCAGGCCTGCGCGGGCGCGGCTCCCGCCAGCCGCGATCCGGCGAAGTTCAAGACGGGATACTCGGCCCTGCTGTCGCCCGCGTCGCAGGTCGAACCCGGCCCCCGCAAGGCGGGGGAGGAGCCGGGCCTCCTGGTCACGATCGGCTCCACGAAGAGCCCCCTGGCGCTCACGCCGGCGGGGAAGCAGGCGGCGACGGAAGACGACATCGTCGCGCTCGCGAAGCGCGCACCCTCGGCGTCCTCGGATGCGCTGTTCCCGCTCAAGGCGTTCTACCTCTACGTGCTCGCGGACCGGAACCGCGAGGCGAAAGACTGGTACGACAAGCTCGCGTCTCCCAAGTCGAAGATCGGCACCGAGCGCTACGTCGACCGCCTGAAGGGCCTCACCTCGGCGCGCGAGGAGGAGGAAGCCAGGAACGCATTCACCCAGGCGTGGGATCTGTATTACCGGAAGAAGGACACGGCCGGCGGCGCGAAGAAGTTCAAGGAGATCCTCGACCGCTACCCGGGCACCGACTACATGAAGGGCAGGGTGCCCCCGAACAACCGCACGCGGCTGGAAATCCTGCAGGACCAGTTCGGGTCGCCCGAGAACAAGCAGAAGGGCATGAAGCCCGCGACCCGGGAGCTGTTCGCCGGCGCCGACGTCAAGGACCTCGGCCGCGGACGCTACGAGGTCACGTACGCCGGCTTCAAGGACGACAAGGACATCGCGCTCTTCACGACAACGGACGGCCAGGTCAACCTGCAGCGGGTTCAGAACGCCCTCGGCTTGCAGGGGAACGGCATCGTGACCTGGAACCCGCCCCTCAAGGGCAACGCCTCGATCGAGCTCTCGTTCCGGCAGATGGGCGACGGCGCCCTGGGTCTCCTGGTTGCCGCCGACGGCGCCAAGTCCGGCTATCTCGCGGTGGCCGACCTTCCGATCCCCGGCCTGCAGCCGCTGGACGCGATCTTCCGCCTGCCGATCAAAGAAGGCGCGCAAATGCTCAACTCGATCGTCGCCCAGGGCGGCACCGGCATCCAGGTGACCAAGAACGCGCCGTCGGTCGCGTCCTTCACGCGCGAAGGCACGCGGCTGAAATTCGTCGTCGGCCGCGGCGAACTGAACGGCGACAGCCCCCAGCCCTCCGACGGCCGCGTGGGGATCGGCATCCTCAACACCGGCATCCTGGTCGACCGCATCAAGATCGTCGGGGAAATCGATCCCGCCTGGTTCGACGCCCCGAAATAGTCCGCCCTCCCGCGTGTACTGTAAGAATCCCGATCGCGAGGAGATTCTTCCATGAGCAAGATGCTGGCCGCCGTGCTTCACGACTTCAACAAGTTCGAGCTTGAGGACGTGGAGCGCCCGGAGCCGCTGGCGCCCGGGAGCGTCGTCGTCCGCATCAAGTCCTGCGGCATCTGCCAGACCGACTACAAGGCGATCAAGGGCATCCGCCGCAACGTGAAGTTCCCGCTCATCCCCGGCCATGAGCCGTCCGGCGTCGTGGCCGACGTCGGCCCGGGCGTCCTGCACTTCAAGCCCGGGGACGAGGTGATCTGCCAGCCCTCGGGGTTCTGCGGCTTCTGTCCGCACTGCCGCGTGGGCAACACGCACTATTGCGAGCACGCGTTCACCACGGGAGGCGACGGCCCCGAGGACGTCTGGGCCGGCGCGTTCGCGGAGTACATGCTCACGCGCGAAAGCTGCCTCTTCCGCAAGCCGAAGAACATCTCCTTCGACGCCGCCGCGCTCACCGAGCCGCTGTCCGGCGCGTGGAAGGGCGTCATCCAGTACAGCCAGATGCAGGTGGGCGACGACGTCGTCGTCATCGGCGTGGGCGGCATCGGCCTGCTCTGCATGATGGTGGCGAAGGCGGCGGGCCCGGGACGCCTCATCGCGATCGACCCGAGTCCCGTCGCGCGGAAGAACGCGCTCGCGCTGGGGGCGACGCACGTCGTCGACCCGACCGACGGCAAGGCGAAGGACGCCGTCTATGGGATCCTGCCGGACGGCCCCGATCTGGTGGTCGAGGCGGCGGGGGCGATCGGCGCGGTGAAGCTGATGGTCGACCTGCGCCGCCGCGGGACGAAGTGGAACGTGTTCGGGATCA
>DASQOM010000036.1:0-2190 GCA_035644495.1 Planctomycetota bacterium
TCGGTGTATCCGCGACGACGGTCGCAGACCGCGGACCCCCATCCAGCAAGCTCATCTCGCCGAAGAACTCGCCGGGGCGGATGGGCACGTGCTTTTCGGCGGACACCACGACTCGCGCGGTTCCATCAAGGAGCAGGAAGAACTCGTCGCCTGGCTCGCCCGCACGGGTCAGGACGGTGCCAGCCGCGACGTCGAAGACCCGGGCGATCTTGGCGACACTCCGGAGCTGTCGCCGGCTGCAGGACTCGAAGAGCGAGACTTCCTTGAGCCGCTCAATCTTGTCGTCCTGCTTGGCCCCGAGGCCCGCGGACACGGGTCCCAGGCGACCCTCGGGACCGTAGGGAATCGAGCCGTCCAGGATCCGGCTGATGAGCTCCATGGCTGTCCTCCCGTCTCGGTGACGCCTACCTTGCTCCACCTTGGTTCGGGTGGACGATCTCGGCCGCGAACGCCTCCAGCGCCTCCCAGTCGTAGGGCCCTTCGCGAACCGCGATGCAGAGCCGCGTGCAGTCGAGCGCGCGGAACTCGTCCACCATGGCCCGCGCCTCCGCCACCGTCCCCCGCAGGTGGCCGGTGCGGACGGCGCGCTCGGGGCTGCCGCCCCAGTGCCCGCGGAACACCTCCTCGGCGCGCGCCGCGCCCTTCGCGTCGGCCCCGAGATAGAACCCGAGATTCACGGTGCGCATGATCGTCTTCGGGTCGCGCCCTTCCTTCTCGCACCACTGGTCGAGGACCTGGCTCAAGTGCTTCCAGTCGTCCGGGCCGATGTAGGCCCCGTTCCATCCGTCGGCGTACTTCGCGGCCGCCCGGAGCGTGCGCTTCTCGCCACGCCCGCCGATCCAGATGGGGATCCGGGGCTGCAGCGGCTTGGGATTGTTCGGGGCGTCCGTCACGCGGAAGTGCTTCCCCTCGAAGGTCGCGCGCCGCTGCTCCGGATCCAGGAGGAGGCGCATGATCTGCGCGTACTCCTCGAGCATGTCCTCGCGGGGGCCGATGGACGGAAACGGCAAGCCGAAGGCCTTCGCCTCGACGTCGTGCCAGCCGGCTCCGAGCCCACAGTCGACGCGGCCGTTCGACAGATGGTCGATGGTGGTGAGCGACTTGGCGAGCAGCCCGGGATTGCGGTAGGCGACGCAGTAGACGCCGCTGCCCAGCCGGATGCGCTGCGTGTCCATGGCGGCCGCGGTCAGGGTCGCGATCGCCTCGTAGCAGTCCATGTCGCCCCCGCGGGGCGGCGATTCCTGGAAGTGGTCGGACACCGAGAACCAGTCGAAGCCCTTGGCCTCGGCGAACTTCCACAGCTTGCGCATCTCGCCGAGCGGCCCGCCCATGTGACCGATGTGGATCCCGAACTTCATGCCTTCCCTCCTTTGCCGAGCTGGGTGACGTCGAAGCCATACAGGCGCGCGGTATTGCCGCCGGCGATCTTGGCCTGCTCCTCCTCGGGCACGCCGGCCAGGATCTCGGCCAGGATCTTCCGGGACTGCGGGAACGTGGATTCGCTATGGGGATAGTCGGAGCCCCACATCATGTTGTCGACCCCGATCGCGTCCCGCAGCCGGATGCCGATGGCATCCTCCTGGAAGCTCAGGAACACGTTGCGGTGGAAGAAATCACTCGGCTGCATGCCGTCCTTGAACCGATACAGCGCCTCCTCGTGGCGCTCGCGGTACGTGTAGTCCATGGTCGACAGCACGTGCGGCGCCCACGCGAGCTCGAATTCCACGATGGCCACCTCGAGGCCGGGATGGCGCTCGAAGGCACCCGAGAAGATCAGGTCGCACATCGAGAGGGCGGGATAGAAGGCCTTCGTCGACCGGCTGGTCGCGTCGCGAATCGTGCGCTCGCCCGCGCCGCGGATCTTCCCCTGCCGTCGCGTCGCGGTATGCAGGCTGAGCGGCATGTCGAGCGCCTCGGCCGCGGCCCAGAAGGGCTCGTACTCGGGTTGATCGTAGCGCCGGGTCTCGAGGGGGTACTCGGTGATCATCGCGCCGGCAAAGCCTCGCCTGGCGGCGCGCTCCAGCTCCTTGATCCCGTCCGCGACATCGTCCAGGTTGATCATCGCGATGCCCTTCAGCCGCGCGGGGTCCACGCGGCAGAAGTCGGCGAGCCAGTCGTTGTACGCCCGGAAGATCGCCGACATGAGCGATGGATCGGCCACCTTGAAGTAGAAGAGGCCCTGTGACGGGT
>DASQOM010000037.1:0-3010 GCA_035644495.1 Planctomycetota bacterium
AGCCGTTCCACGGGACGATCTTCAGCTCCGCCGTCTGGGGCGGAACAAGAGACGGCAGCAACAGCAAAACCCAGGCAAGCCTGAGCATTCCGAGAGTCCCCTCCCCTTCCGATACCGCGCCCGACGGTCGAAAGTTTGGAGGATCCCCGGACCCGCCGGCATCACTTGCCTTCCGCGATCGTTTCCTCCGCCTGCAGCGGGAACGGCATCGGATTCGCCAGCGCCTCCAGCACCACGGCCGACGTGGGCGAGAACGCCATCTTCTGCGCGGGAACGACCTTGCCCTCGTCGTTCTTCTCCAGCGTGATCAGCGGCACGGCTTCGACGGCCCAGCCGTCCAGGACGAGCACCGGAGTCCCGAACTTCGCCTTCTTGTCGGCTTCACGGATCTCGCGGGTCTGGAACGTGCTGATCTCCCAGTAGACCCGGGTCGCGCCGGATTTCTCCTTCTCGCGGGTCGTGCGGAGCTGCATTTCGTTCCGCGTGACCAGGGGTGCGTCGCGCAGGAGCACCGGCGGATCCTCGTTCTTCCGGAACCGGAACCAGCGGGCACCGGCGGGAGCCGTGTCGTCGCAGGCGCTGGGCTTTGCCTGGAACTGCTCCTTTTCCACGTCGCTCAGGACGAGGGGAAAGCGCAGCTCGACCGCGGAGCCGCTGAGTTCCGCGAAGCAGTTCAGCGTCTTCTTCATGTCGACGGTGATGCCGGTGTCGCAGACGACCTGCACCACCTTCCGTCCCTCACGATCGACCACGGAGGTCTGGATGCCCTTATAGCCGTATGACTTGCAGCGCGCTCCGAACGCCTGAGCGGCCCTGGCATAGTCCTGCGGATCGGCGTTGTCCGGTCCGCGATAGTACAGGGTCGTTTCGGAGACACTCAGCAGCATTGGGAACAGGATCGCGGCGAGACGGATCATGACAGCCTCCTCGCGCGGAATTCCGCGCGCCCCCTATCTACGCCGCCGGACTCCCGCGGTTACCCCTGCGGACATAACGGCCGGTCCCCGCGCAGGCTCGCCTCACCGAGACTGTGTATGGAGGAAGCCATGAGGATCCTGATCGTTCTCGGCCTGGCGGCGCTGCTGGGCAACGCGGGCTGCAGCACCAACAGTCCCATGCTGGAGCCCGGCGTCGACAAGTACAAGGAAGTGAGCCCGGAGAAGCCGGACCACCAGGCCTGCTGCTCGGACTCGGCGTGCACGTGCGGCAAGGCGTCGTCGCTCGAGGATTGCCGCCGCTGCTGTCGCGACGGTGACCAGGTCATCAATCCGATCCCGTAGGACCGGATCCCCAAACAAAAAAGCCCGCCGGAGTCTCCTCCGGCGGGCTTTTTTTGGGATTCTCGACTCAGCGCCAGCGACCGCCCACCCAGACGTTGCCCCGGGGGCGATGATCCCAACGGCCGTCGACCCAGACGGCGTTCGCGTGCGGGCGTGCCGCCCAGCGGCCTCCAACCCAGCGCCAGTTGTCATGGTAGCGCGACCAGTAGCCTCCGACCCAGACGTAGTTAGGCGACGGGGCGACTCCGACGATCACCTCGGTGCGGGGCGCGGGGACCGGGTCACTCACATAGACTTCTTCATTGGTGTAGTAGCCGTCCACCTCATGGACGGGTTCCTTGACCGCGACGACGCATCCTGATAGGGATGCCAGGGTTGCGGCCAGCGCCAGCGCCGTCCAGAACAACGGCGCCATCGGCACCAGCCTGCTTTGGTGTTCGTACTTCATCGTCAACGTCCTCCAATAACCTTCCGGCCTATCAACGCCGGCCTCGGAAGTCGGTTACAGGATTTGTTACGCAGGGTGTAACCTCCGCCCCCCAATCTCGTAGATGGGGCATCCCCATGAGGAATGAAGCATGAGCCTCGACCCCGCCCCAGGGGTGCTCGTTCCGATCCCCTGCCGCGTCTGCGGCCACGTCCTGATGCCGTTCACGGTCGACTGGGGCACTCATTCGCTGAACTGCTCCGAATGCGGCGGCACGACGCTGGTCCACGTCCGCGACGAGAAGGGATCCGTGCGGATCCGTACGGAAGCCCAGTCGTCAAATCCGGGAAACGGCGCTCCCCCCGTGTCGTAGATAGGCCCGATCCAAGGAAGGAAAATGATGACAACGCCGCCGAAACGGGATAAAGGCTCGCATCCGATCCGCGCGGGCATCGCGGAGGTGCTGCACGGAGCCGGCGGCCTCTTTGCCGAATGCTCGGAGGCGGTCTCGCGCGCGGTGTTCGATGCGCTCCACGAAGCCGGCCGGGCCGGGGCATCCGCCGCGGAATCCGTCGCCGCGGTGATCCGAAATGCCATCCACTCCTCGGAGCCCGTCGAGGAGGAAGCGGAACTCCTGATCAAAGGAATCGGCGTGGGCGTCCTGCACGGGACCCGCGAAAGCGGCGACGAAGCGCTCCGCACCATCGCCCGGACGTCCCGAACCGTGATTCGCGAGATCTCGCGCAAGGGCGGAGATCTGGCTCAGGCGTCGCGCGGTCTGGTCAAGGGTGCCGTCCACAGCGCAAAGGAACTCGGCCTCGACGCCGCCCATGCGGCGTCCGCCGCGGCCGACGCCGCGATGGACGAGGCGGAGGAGATCGGGCATGACGCCTGTGCGCAGGTGCGCCCCGCAGTGGAGGAATCGATCGAAGGGATCCGCATCCGGGTGCGCGAGCGCCGGAAGCGATCCGCTTCATGACTTGCCATCCCTACCCCCAGTTCCCTGCCCGGGCCACGGTCGCACGATCGTGGCCCGGGCGGTCCTTACTGGACAAATGTTGACTTAAGGCTCTGGAAGGAGACGCGCGTGAAAACGACCGCTTGGACCCTGACTCTGCTCGCTTCGCTGAGCGCCGCGGCGCTCGCGCAGGACCTGCCGAGCATCGACGCCGATCGCATCCCCGCGGTGTACACGGAGGAGACTCCGGCCCCGGAGGTCGATTCGGAGAAGGCTCCCGAAGACAGCTTCCTCCCGGTCGCGTTGTCCGAGCCTCAAGCGTCCGAGAAAGTTTCGCCGTTCTCC
>DASQOM010000038.1:0-8579 GCA_035644495.1 Planctomycetota bacterium
ATCGTCAAGCTCGGGCGCACGCACCTGATGGACGCGGTTCCGGTCCGCATGGGCCAGGAGTTCGGCGGCTACGCGATGCAGGTGCGCAAGGGCTGGGAGCAGATCGAACGCGCGTCGAAGGGTCTGGAGGAGATGGCGATCGGCGGCACCGCGACGGGGACGGGCATCAACTCGCATCCCGAATTCGCGAAGCGCGTCTGCGCGCTGCTGGAGAAGAAGCTGGGCATCCCGGTCCGCGAGGCGCGCGACCATTTTGAGGCGCAGGGCGGCCGCGACGACATGGCGATGGTGAGCGGCGCGCTCAAGGGCCTTGCCTGCTCCCTGATGAAAATCGCGAACGACGTCCGCTGGATGGGCTCCGGCCCCTTCGGCGGCCTGGCCGAACTCCAGATCCCCGACCTGCAGCCCGGGTCGTCGATCATGCCCGGCAAGGTGAACCCGGTGATGAGCGAGATGCTGACGCAGATCGCCGCGCAAGTGATCGGCAACGACGCGGTGATCACGATCGGCGCCCAGGGCGGCAATTTCGAGCTCAACGTGATGATCCCCGTCATGATCGCGAACCTGCTGAGCTCGATCGCGATCCTGGCGAACGGCTCGCGGCTGTTTGCGGCGCGCTGCGTCGACGGCCTCAAGGCCAACGCCGACAAATGCGCCGATCTGCTCGAGAAGAGCCCGATCTCCGCGACGGCGCTGAACCCGATCATCGGCTACGACCGCGCGGCGAAGCTGATCAAGGAAGCCCTCGCGAAGAAGGCGAGCGTCAAGCAGCTCGCGATCGATCAGGGCCTGATCACGAAGGAGCAGGCGGACAAGGTCTTCGACTTCCGCAAAATGACCGAGCCGGGCGAAACCGGCGTCGGAGCCGGCTGAAGCCCTCCTATTTCTTCTGGCCGGCCAGAAGCGACGCCTTCAACACCGAAAGGTCCTCGTCCTTCAGCGTCCGGGACACTTTCTTCAGGATGCCCATGAAGACTTCGATTTCCTCGTCCGTATTGGGGCATCCGATATTCCCGTTCGGGCCGTTGCTGTCGGCCAACTCGTTGCGGTCGCCGTCGTGGATCACGAACCAGGGCACTCCGCTGTTCTGCGCTTTGGGATACTTCTCATAGAGCTCCTTTCCCCCGGGCGTCTGGCTCGTGTCGACGTGGACGAGGACGAACTCTTTCTCCAGAAGCGCGGCGACTTGAGGCAGGCGCTTCCACGCCTCGAACTTCACGCACCACCCGCAGCCAGGACTACTGAAGGTGAAGAAGACCTCCTTCTTCGCGGCCTTTGCCGCGACGAGCGCCTCCTTGAACAGGTCCTCGGCGCGGCGCTCCTGGGTTCCGTCGGGCGTGAGCGTCAGCAGAAAGGCGAGAATCAGCGTCATGGCAGGTTCTCCGAACCGTATTTATTATGACGTCCCGAACCGCTTGAAGGAGGGAATAGGAATGCCTACGAGACCTTATGTCTGGGGCGGCCTGGCGGCAGCGATCCTCGCGGCGACTCTCAGTCTTGCCTGGGCCTCGCCCCAGGATCGGTCCGATCGGACCTTCACTCATCGATGGGTCCAGGAATTCGGCATGGTGACTCCGTCCCACGGCCAGACCCTGCGACTGCACGTCGTAAACCTGGGACTCGCGGCCCCGCCGGAGCCCGACGCCCCGGGAGAGGTTCCTCCTCCGGATCCGGACGTCCCACCCGACCCGTGCCGGGTGACCCTGGTGTTCTATGATTCCGCGGGAGAGGTCCTCGGGTTTCTCAAAAACCAGGAGCTGCGGACCGGCAAGGCAACCCTCTTCGATCACAACTTCGAACTCCCCACGACCAATGCCGTCCCCCCCGGTCCGTGCCGCGCCACCGTCTGGATCACACAGACCAGCCGGCACCGCGAGATACCGCCGGGCCCCTGCAAGGCGACGCTGGAATTGCTCGACACGACCAGCGGCCGCACCGCGGTCCATATGCCGCCGGCAGTTGAGCGAAGAGGTGACGGCAGACAGTAGACTGTAGTCAGCAGACAGTCTCCCCCCCTCCGCCCCCCGGGAAAAAGGGGAACACTCTGCGGACTGGCGACTACCGTATGCTGATGACTCTTGAGGACGTTCGAAAGGCGTACGCTCCTCTTCAAGGCATCGTCCGCCGCACCCCCCTGCTGACGTCGAAGACGATCGACGACATGGCCGGCGGCCCGGTCTCCCTCAAGGCCGAGAACCTCCAGAAAACCGGCTCGTTCAAGATCCGCGGGGCCTATACCGCCCTGTCTCGGCTCTCCGCCGCCGATCGCCTCCAGGGCGTCGTCACGGCCTCGGCCGGCAACCACGCCCAGGGCATCGCGCTCGCCGCGAAGTTGACAGAGACCCGGTCGGTCGTCTACATGCCCGTGGCGGCGTCGATCGCGAAGGTGATCGCCACCCGCGGCTATGGCGCCGACGTGCGCCTCGCGGGCGACTCGTTCGACGGCGCCGTCGCCGCCGCCGAGGCGTTCGCGCGGGAGTCGGGCGCGACGTTCATCTCGGCCTTCGACCACGACGACATCATCGCGGGGCAGGGCAGCGTCGGGCTGGAGCTGCTCGAAGACCTGCCCGATCTCGAGACCGTCATCGTCCCCGTCGGAGGCGGCGGCCTCATCAGCGGAATGGCCCTCGCGCTCAAGGAATCGAAGCCCTCGATCCGCATCGTCGGCGTCCAAGCCGAGGGCTGCAGCGCGGCGCTGCAGTCGTGGAAATGCGGCGACGTGACGGCAGTCGCGCACGCAGCGACGATCGCCGACGGCATTGCGGTCAAGAAGCCGTCGGGGCGGACGCTGCAGTACCTGCGCAAGTACGTCGACGAGATGGTCACCGTCGGCGACGAGGAGATCGCGACGACGATCGTGACGCTGCTGGAGCGGATGAAGCTGCTCGTGGAGGGCGCGGGCGCGGCGGCGCTGACGGCGCTGATCGCCCGGAAGGCGACGCCGAAGGGCCGCACGGCGGTGCTGCTCTCGGGCGGCAACATCGACATCAAGCTGCTCGAGGGGCTGATCGAGCGGGCGATGCTGCAGGCGGCGCGCTACCTGCGGATCTTCACCGCGGTCGACGACAAGCCGGGCGGCCTGGCGCGGCTGCTGCACGAGATCGCGGCCGCGCGCGGCAACGTCATGGAGGTCATCCACAACCGTACCAGCGCGGCGGTGCCGATCGGGAAGACGGGCGTAGAGATCCTGATCGAGACGCGCGGCTCAAGCCACGTCACGGAACTGCTCGACCGCCTCAAGGGCGCCGGCTACCCCGTGACCGTGATGAGCTGACCCTGCGATAAGGGACTCTGAGTCGCTTACCGCAACCGCCTATTTGACCTCCGTGGCGTGGGGCGCCGTCCCCGACTTCGAGCAGACCTTCTTCAGCTTGGGCTTGCAGCCCTCTTCGTGCTTGAGCTCGATCTCGAGGTCGGCGGTGGCCTTGCAGGTCTCACACAGGTACGTGACGCGGGCGCGGTCCTCGGTCTCGCCCACCTTGACGCAGAACTCGGTCAGGATCGGCTTGTTTTCGCAGCGCTTGCAGACCCGCGTCGGAAGGATGTCGTCCTTCCCCAGCTCGCGCTGGCACGAAATGCACCAGGGCACCTTGACGAGACGCTTGCAGTCGCAGGGGCCGGTCGCGGTCTCCGCGAGCTTCTTGTCCTTCTTCTTCAGGCCGGCCTTCGCGGCGGCGAGCGCCGTCTCGAAATACTCCTTCGGACCCTGCAGGAACTTCGTCCGGCAGCCCGTGCAGCAGAAGCCGACGATGTATTTCTGGCCCTCGTGGATGTACTGCATGGTGAAGCCCGCCTTCACCTCGTAGCCGTCGACCACGCAGGCGCGGCTGAAGGGCTGGTAATCCTGGGCGCAAAGGACGCCGCCGAGCAGCAGGAGGAGCGTGAAGCTTCGCATCGTCCGTCTCCTAGAATGAAACCCTCAGGTTCCGGACCCGGGATGCTCGCCCCACTGGTGGTTTGCGCCGAGACATGAAATCTCGCGCGAAATCGTGCGGCTGAAATAATTGCACCACAAGACGCGGTTCGGAGCAAGGGGAACTTCGACGCCGGCTAGGGGCCGCCGCCGCCGGTGACCTTGGCGTGCGGGCCGCGGATCGTGGCCCGCAAGTAGTCCCGGTTCATCTTCGCGATCATCTCGATCGGAATTTCCTTGGGGCAGGCCTCGGTGCACTCGGCCGCGTTGGTGCAGTGGCCGAAGCCCTCGGCGTCCATCTGCTGAACCATCGCGATGGCGCGGTCGAAGCGCTCGGGCTGGCCCTGCGGGAGCAGGCCCAGGTGCGACATCTTCGCGCCCGTGAAGAGCATCGCCGCCGCGTTCGGGCAGGACGCCACGCAGGCGCCGCAGCCGATGCAGGCCGCCGCGTTCATCGCCTCGTCCGAGACGTGCTTCGGCACCGGCATCGAGTTGGCCTCCGGCGCGCTGCCCGTGTTCGCGCTGATGAAGCCCCCCGCCTGGATGATGCGGTCGAACGACGCCCGGTCCACCACCAGGTCGCGCAGCACGGGGAACGCCCTGGCCCGGAACGGCTCGATCACGATCGTGTCGCCGTCCTTGAAGGACCGCAGATGGAGCTGGCAGGTCGTCGTGGCCTTCATCGGCCCGTGCGGCCGTCCGTTGATCATCATGCCGCAGGTGCCGCAGATCCCCTCGCGGCAGTCGTGGTCGAACGCGACGGGGTCCTTCCCTTCCGTGATCAGCTTCTCGTTGAGCACGTCCAGCATCTCGAGGAACGACATGTGCGTCGAGACGTCCTTCATCGCATAGGTCTCGAAGGCGCCCGTCGACGCGGCGTTCTTCTGGCGCCAGATCTTCAGCGTGAGGCTCAGATTCTCCGCGCTCATTTGTAGCTCCGCTGCGTGGGATGGACGTAGTCGAAGGTCAGCGGCTCGACGTTCCGGACCGGCTTCTTGTCGGGGCCCGCGTATTCCCAGGCCGCGACGTGGGCGAACTTGTCGTCGTCGCGCTTCGCCTCGCCCTCGGGGGTCGCGTGCTCCTCGCGGAAGTGGCCGCCGCAGGACTCGTTGCGCTCGAGGGCGTCGAGGCACATCAGCTCGCCGAATTCGAGGAAGTCGGCGACGCGGCCGGCCTTCTCGAGCGCCATATTGATCTCTTCGTTCGAGCCGGTCACCGTGACGTTCTTCCAGAACTCCTCGCGCAGCGCGGGAATCCTCTGGAGCGCGGTCTCGAGACCCTTCTTGTTCCGGGCCATCCCGCAGTAATCCCAGCAGATCTTGCCGAGTTCGCGGTGGAAGGAGTCGACCGTCCGCTTGCCCTTGATGCCGAGCAGCTTTTTGACCCGGTCGCCCACCTCGCCCTCGGCCTTCCGGACCTCGGCGTGGTCGGCGGCGACCTTCTCCTGCTTCGTCGAGGCCAGGTAGTTCGCGAGGGTATAGGGCAGGACGAAGTACCCGTCCGCGAGGCCCTGCATGAGCGCGCTCGCGCCCAGGCGGTTCGCGCCGTGATCGGAGAAGTTCGCCTCGCCCGCGACGAAGAGGCCCGGGATCGTGCTCATCAGGTTGTAGTCGACCCAGGTGCCGCCCATCGTGTAGTGGATGGCCGGGAAGATGCGCATCGGAACCTTATAGGGGTTCTCGCCCGTGATGCGCTGGTACATCTCGAGCAGGTTGCCGTACTTCTCGCCGATGACGTTCGCCCCGAGCCGCTTGATCGCGTCGGCGAAGTCGAGGTAGACGCCCAGGCCCGTCGGCCCCACGCCGCGGCCCTCGTCGCAGGCCGCCTTCGCGGCGCGCGAGGCCACGTCGCGCGGCACGAGGTTGCCGAACGCCGGGTAACGCCGCTCGAGGTAGTAGTCGCGCGCGTCCTCGGGGATCTGGTCGGCCGGGCGCTTGTCGCCCTTCTCCTTCGGCACCCAGATGCGGCCGTCGTTGCGGAGCGATTCCGACATCAGCGTCAGCTTGGACTGGTAGTCGCCGCTGACGGGGATGCACGTGGGATGGATCTGCGTATAGCACGGATTGCCCATCGCCGCGCCCTTCTTGTAGGCGCGCCAGATCGCCGAGGTGTTGCAGCCTTTCGCGTTCGTCGAGAGGTAGAAGACGTTGCCGTATCCGCCCGTCGCCAGCACGACCGCGTCGCCGAGATGGCTCTCGACCTTGCCCGTGACCATGTTGCGCGTGATGATGCCGCGCGCGCGGCCGTCGACGACGATGAGGTCCAGCATCTCCGTGCGCGGATACATCGTGACGCGGTTGGAGGCGATCTGACGCGAGAGGGCCGAGTAGGCGCCGAGCAGCAGCTGCTGGCCGGTCTGACCGCGGGCGTAGAACGTGCGGGCGACCTGGGTGCCGCCGAACGAGCGGTTCGTCAGGTAGCCCGAGTACTCGCGGGCGAAGGGCACGCCCTGGGCGACGCACTGGTCGATGATGTTGACGCTGATCTGCGCGAGGCGGTAGACGTTCCGCTCGCGGGCCCGGTAGTCGCCGCCCTTGACCGTGTCATAGAACAGCCGGTACACCGAGTCGCCGTCGTTCGCGTAGTTCTTGGCCGCGTTGATGCCGCCCTGGGCGGCGATCGAGTGGGCGCGGCGGGGGCTGTCCTGATAGCAGAAGCTTTTGACGTTGTAGCCCTGCTCGGACAGCGTCGCGGCGGCGGCCGCGCCGGCGAGGCCGGTGCCGACCATGAGGACGGTGTACTTCCGGCGGTTGGCCGGGTTCACCAGCTTCATGTCGGACTTGTGCCGCTCCCAGGAGGTTTCGATCGGTCCGGCCGGCGCGTTCGATTTCAGCTCCATGAGGTTCTCACTTGACGATATGGAAGAGGACCCCGAGCGGGATGGAGACGAAACCCGCGCAGATGATCACGGCGTAGCCGATCGCCACCTTCCGGAGCGCGCACTCCCAGTTCGGGCGGTTGATGCCGATCGTCTGCATCAGGCTCCACACCCCGTGCGAGAGGTGCAGGCACAGGCAGGCCATGGCGATCAGGTACGCCGCGACGACGGGGATCGAGCTGAACCCGACCACCACGTTCTGGTACGCATTATGCTCGTCGAACTTCGGATGGGCGGCGCCCACCGTGAAGTGCAGGAGGTGGTAGACGATGAAGAGCGCGAGGATGGGGCCGCTCCAGATCATGGTGCGCGCGGCGTAGGTCGAGCCGTGCGGCTGCTTGAGCCCGTAGCCCACGGGGCGGGCGTCGCCGCGCCGCTTGTAGAGCTTGATCGCGCTGTAGACGTGCAACAGCACCGAGGCGAGCAGGACGCTGCGGGCGCCCCAGAGGACCATGGCGCTGGCCTTGAGCATATGGGCGTAGCCGTTCATCTTCGCCTCGCCGGCGAACATGAGCAGGTTGCCCGAGACGTGGGCCAGCACGAACAGCGAAAGCACGATGCCGGTCAGCGCCATGAGGACCTTGAGCCCGATGTTCGAGCCCGTGAACCGGCACAGGAAGGACCCTTGCATGATGCTCCTCTACCGGCTAACGCGACGACCGGAGTGCAACCATCATAGAAATCAGAGGCCGAACACCAAGGAATAAACGATGATGCGCGACGCCGCCAGGGCCAGGGGGGTGTCGTCGCTCGACGAGGACCCGCCCCGGCCGCCGCCGCCCGACATGCCGTGGTCCGCGTCCACGTTGAGGGCGGCGGTGATCGTGTTCACTTCTTCCGGCGTCCTGAAGAGCGTGACGTCCAGCTTGCACTTGTAGAAGTCCGAAAAGAGCTCTCCCATCCTCTGCCAGTGCTGATCGCCCAGTATTCCCTGAATTTTCCTGAGGGCGGCCCACTCGAATTTCGGTCCGCGCACCTCGAGGATTGTATGCGGATCCTCGGAATACAGGTGCACGAACGGCTCGCGGATCTCGCTCTTGCTCGAGGAGGAGACCGAGAATTTGCTGCGTCCGACGTCCGTGTGCCTTTTCGTCTCGGTGTAGAACCCCAGGATCGCGGCCTGGACAAGCCCCCTCGGCTGCGGCAGATCGATGATCTGGGCGGTCAGCTGGCCGGGCGCGGGAGCCGTCTCGATCGTGAACAGCAGGCCGTCGGGGGTTTCGACCGCCTTCAGGGCCTTGAAGATCTTCGGCGCACGCGAGAAGCGGAGCTTGTCGATGACGAACGCGTTGAGGCCGCCCAGGCGCAACTGCGCGGCCTGGGCGAGGGCCTCGTCCTCCTTGACGAAGGCGCCGACCTTCCGCGGGCCGGGGGCGCCCAGGTGGACCTTCGCCTCGTACAAACCGAGTCCGGTCGCCGCCGCCAGTGCCTTGACCTTGGCGTCGTCGCGCTTGATCCCCCCCGGCAGATAGACGAAGTAGTTCGGAATCAGCATCGCAGTCTAAGCAACGTTCAGAAAACGCCAGGCCAGGCGCAGCCAGGTTTCCACGCCGAGCGGCAGCGCCTCCTCGTCGAAGTTGAAGCGCGCCGAATGATGCGGATAGACGAGGCCCTTCCGCGGATTCATCGAGCCCAGGAAGAAGTAGCAGCCGGGGACCTCCTGGAGCACGAGCGACATGTCTTCGGCGCCCATCGACACGTCCTGCTCCACGGCGGCCGCGGTGCCGGCGGCCTCGCGGACCGTGTCGCGGACGAGGTCCGTCATCGTCTCCTCGTTGACCGTCGGCG
>DASQOM010000039.1:0-6980 GCA_035644495.1 Planctomycetota bacterium
CCATCCGCGGCGCCGCCCAGGAACTGCAGAGCAGCCGCCTGCCGGGCGAGGACGACCGCCAGCTGCTCCAGGTCGTCATCCGTGAGAGCGACCGCCTCGACGAGATCATCAGCGAGTTCCTCGACTACGCCAACGACCGCCCCATGGAAATCGAGCTCTGCGACCTGGCCGAGGTCCTCCATGAGACCGTCCAGCTGCTCCATGCCCGCGGGGAGCGCAACGTCGAGATCAAGAAGGAGATCCCCCGCTCCCTGCTCTGCCGCGGCGCCCCCGACAAGCTCAAGCAGGTCTTCCTCAACCTCGGTATCAACGCCCTCGACGCCCTCGCGCAGAACGTGAAGATCGGCCGCCTCTCCGTCCGCTGCGTGCCCGCGGCGGGGCCGCTTCCGGACCGCCGCGAAGGCGTCCTCGTCGAAGTGTCGGACGACGGGTGCGGGGTCTCCCGCGAAAACCTGGGCCGCGTCTTCGACCCGTTCTTCAGCACCAAGCCCCGGGGGGTCGGCATGGGCCTGGCGATCGCCCGCAAGATCGTGCAGGGCCACGCCGGGGAGATCACGATGGAGAGTATCGAGGGGAAGGGGACCACGGTGAAGGTCTGGCTTCCCGTGTGACCGCATGCGCCGGCTGAGCGTCGTCCTGTTCGGGCTCGTGCTGGCCTGCCCGCTTTCGGGGCTCGCGGGACCGGAATTCGACGCCTTTCGCCTGCCGCTGGTCCTCGCTCTGGCGGGCGCGGTGCTCGGGACCGCCTTCCTCCGCGCGAGCCGCAGCGCCGACAAGCCTCCGGGTCCCGCGCCCCTGCGCACCGCCGGCCTGATCCTGCTGGCCGTCCAGGTGCTCTCGCTTGCCGTCGCGAGGAATGTCGCCGACGCCGCCGCCCCCTTATTGACCCTGGCCGCGGGCGTCCTCGTCTTCTCCTGCATGCGGGGAGGCATGCTCCGCAAGGAGCCCGCGCTGACGCTGCTTCCCGTCATCCCGGCGACCGGGCTGATCGTCGCGGGCCTTGGCCTCCTCCAGTTCGCCCTGGGGAAGGAGGCCGTCTCCACCGAGGGGAACCGGAACTATGCGGGCGCCCTGGCGGCGATGCTGCTGCCTCCCTCGGTGGCGTTCCTCCGTCGCGGCCCCGCGTGGAGCCGCTGGCTTTCGGGAGCGGCGGGCGCGGCCCTGATCGGGCTGCTGCTGATCTCCGAATCCCGCGGCGGTTTCCTGGCGGCGCTGGCGGGCCTGGCGCTCGCCGGCACGGCGATGGGGCTGAGAAAGGTGCCGGGAGGCCTCCCGGCGGCCGGCGTCGCGGCAGTGGCCCTTATAGGCCTTGCGCTGGGCTTCCAGGGCGCGCGGCAGATGTCGGAGCAGCGGATGGAGACCGCCGCCTTCCGCCTGGAGGTCTGGAAGAGCGGCTGGGAGATGCTGAAGCAGCGGCCCGTTCTGGGCTGGGGCGCCGGCAGCTTCCAGCGCGAATACCCGCCCTTCCGCAGCGAGGCCGAGTTCCGGAACTCCCATAAGTATGTCCCCGAAGGCTTCAAGGAGGTCGAGGACCCCCACTCGACGTGGGTCGCGGCGGCCGTCGAGACGGGAATTCCCGGTCTGCTCGCCCTGCTCCTGGTGGTCTACGTCGCGGCCCGGCTCTGGCGCTTCTACGTCCGGCGATCCGAAGACACCGACGTGTCCGCGGCGCTGGCGGGGCTCGGGGGCGGGGCGCTCGCGTACCTCGTCGCCGGCGTCTTCAACACCCTGTCGCTGCACGTGTCCCCTACGCTGCTCTTCTGGTGCTTCCTGGGCCTGATCGAGGCGGTCGGCGAGACGCGGCCGTGGCGGCCCTCGACGAAGACGCGTGAGACCCGGGCGGCGATCCCCGCCGCGGCGGCGATCGCGATGCTCTTCGCGACCTTCTGGACGCTCAAGGTCGCCCAGGCGGAGCATCTGTTCCTGGAGGGGATGACGACCTCCGACCCGTCGCTGCGGGCGGCCCTCCTGCGGGAGTCGGTCGAGGAATACCCGCAGGGCTGGCGGGCCCACTATGAGCTGGCGCGGACGCTGCCGGCCCTGGGGCGCTTCCCGGGCGCGGCCGACGAGGCGAGGGCGACGCTCGCCCTGCGGCCCCATCACGTGGAAGCGCTGAACCAGGCGGCGGTCTGCATCGCGCAGTCGGGCGGGGACACCTACGAAGCCGAGCGCCATCTGCGGCGCGCGATGCAGCTGGCGCCCTGGTACTACAAGTCCTTCTACAACATCGGCCTGCTCGAAGCCCGGCGCGGCCACAGCGGCGAATCCCGCTGCTACCTGTCGAAATCCGTCGAAAGGAAACCCGACCACGCGTTGTCTTATTACTGCCGGGGCGCCGCGTTCCTCGGCGAAGGCGAGTCGGAGGATGCCGTGAAGGACTTCCGGAAGGCGCGGGACCTCGGCTTCGACGTGGCCGCGGCGCTGCGGGCCGAGCGTCCGCAGGCGGTGAACGATTCCCGTCTCTCGGAGTTTTTCCGATGATCCGGGCCTGGCTGCGCAACCCCTGGGAGACGCTGCTGGTGGCCGCTCTCGGCGTCGCCGGGATCTGCTCCCCCTATGCGCTGGCCGCGGCGGCCCTCGTCTTCGCCGGTCTGGAGATCGCCGCGGGGGTCCGGAAACTCGAGGGCCCGCGCTGGTGGCCGACGCTCTGGCCGCGGGTCGAGGGAACCCTCACCGTCCTCTACGACGGGACCTGCGTCCTCTGCCGCAACTCGAAGGCGAAGCTCGAGACGTGGCCGACGTCGGCGTCGATCCGCTTCCTCCAGCTCCAGTCCCCGGAGGCGCGCGCGCTGCTGCCCGACATGGACGAGAAGCGCTATATGGGGGCGATGCACGTCGTCGACAAGGGGAAAATCTACAGCGCCCACGAGGGCTGGTACCGCATCATGCACCTGGCCCCGCTTCCTCTGGCGCTGCTGGCGGCGCTGACGCCGACCTTCATCGCGCGCCCCCTCTATGCATGGGTCGCCCGCAATCGCTATAAGTGGTTCGGGCAGGTCTGCGAGGGCGGGAGCTGCCAGATCCACCCCGGAAAGCATTAGGCATCAGCCGTCATCCGATAACCGAAGCCCGGCGCCCTTGGAGAAAACCTGTCGGCGAACTGAACAGGGGAGCCATGCCACTTGCAGCGCTTCAGGGTTTGAGCGAATAGACCTTCGTCGTCGCCGTGTGGCAATCCAAGTCGGTGGTGACCTGGGCGCGGACGATGCCCAGACCCTCGGAGAACCAGACGTCGCCGCGCGTGGGCTGGTGGCCCGGATGACGGTCCGCGGCGGCGGTGAATTCGACGTGCAGCGACCGCACCCGGCGCTCGCCCACTTCGACGCGGTCTTCCCCCCGCAGAGTGAAGGTCAGCGTCTCCCGGCCGAGCGAACCGGTCCACGTCTCGCCGACCTTCGCGCCGGACTTCAGGATGGTCATGACGGGGGCATCGGCCTTCGCCTCGAGCTTGAGCTCGACGGCGGCGTCCGTGTTCCGCAGCCAGCAGGCCTTGTAGCCCAGGTAGTTGGAGACCTGCGTCCAGCCTTCGGCCGCGTTGCCGACCTCCGCGACCACGTCGGCGGGCGCGCCGGCTTCGGCGCCGACGTCCTCCACCCGGTAGGTGAGTCGGGCCCCGTCCTCGAGCGGAAGATACGCATCCTGCGCCAGGAGCGCCGCGGCGAAGAGCACTGCGTTCATACGGTCAGTATAACCTACCCCTTGTAGTAATTACGGATCCAGCGGTGCGGGCGCAGCTTCGCGACCTGATTTGCGGGCAGCCCGCGCCCGTCGCCCACGCGGCAGTTGGCCTCGGCGTTCTTCACCGAGCGCATCCCGGGGATGACCGTCGACACCGCCTCGTGCGACAGGACGAAGCGCAGCGCCGCTTCGGGCAGCTGCTCGAGGCTGATGCCGAGATCGGCGACGATCTTCTGGACGCGGCCGAAGACCTCCTTCTTCCGGTCGCCGCGGAAGTAGCCGTTGCGGAAGTCGTCCTTCGGGAATCCCGTCTGCGGCGTGATTCGGCCCGTGAGGCCGCCCTCGTCGAAGGGGACGCGGGCCAGCACACCCACGTTGTGCTTCCGGCAGGCGGGGAAGAGCTGGTCCTCCGGCCCCTGGTCGAAAATATTGTAGATGACCTGGACCGCGTCGACGAGTCCCGTCTCGACCGCCTTGATCCCGTTCTCCGGGGTATGCTCGCCGAGCGAGATGCCGAAGTGCCGGATCTTGCCCTGCTTCTTCAGCTTTTCGACGCCCGCGAGCCAGTCGCCCGCGCCGGCGAACTCGTCGGTCCACACGTGCAGCTGCTGGAGGTCGATGGTCTCCATCCCGAGGTTCCGCAGGCTCTCTTCGGTGCTGGCGACCACATAGTCCGCCGTATAGGCCTCCGCGACCGGGATCGCGCGCTCCGCCGGCCACTTGCGGTTCTTCGGCGGGATCTTGGTCGCGACGTAGACCTTCCCCTTCCGGCTTTTCACCGTGCGGCCGACGATCTGCTCGCTGTGTCCGTCGCCGTAGGCGAGGGCCGTGTCGATGAAGTTCAGGCCGAGGTCGATGGCGCGCTCCAGGGCCCGAGTCGACTCGTCGTCCGTCGCCCCGACCCACTGCTTGGCCCCGATGCCCCAGGCCCCGTACCCGATCTCCGAAACCTTCAGCCCGGTCCGCCCGAGCGTCCTGGTATTCATCGCTCTTCTCCTCTTCGCGCCCTCTTGCTGGGGCTTCGTCCCTGGGGTCTTGGAGTCCTAGTGTCTTTGTGTCCGGTCTTGGCCCCAGCGTAGCATGTCTTTCGTAGTATATAGAGCACTTCGAGCGGGATCTGGACAGGGGAGAACACCATCGATGGACGACGCCGTCCGGATCATGAAAGTCGACCGTCTTCAGGCGATGGTCTATGTCGACCGCGCCGCGTTGGGGCGCGCCGCCGGGGAAGCGGCCGCCGCCAGGCTCCGGGAGCTGATTGCGAAGAAGCCCGTCTCCGTCATCTTCGCCGCGGCGCCGTCGCAGAACGAGTTCCTCGAAACGCTGGTCGCCGCGAAGGGGATCGATTGGGGTCGCGTCACCGCCTTCCATATGGACGAATACGTGGGGCTGCCCGGCAGCGCGCCCCAGAGCTTCGGCCGCTGGTTGCGTGAGCGGATCTTCGACAAGGTCAAGCCCGGCGCCGTGCACACCCTCGACGGGATGGCGAAGGGCGCGGCCCAGGAATGCGCGCGGTACGGCGCGCTGCTGAAGCAATCGCCGCCCGACATCACCTGCATGGGCATCGGCGAGAACGGCCACCTCGCCTTCAACGATCCGCCGGTCGCCGACTTCGACGATCCCGAGGCGGTGAAGGTCGTCGAGCTGGACCTCGCGTCCCGCAAGCAGCAGGTGAACGACGGCTGCTTCGCCGCGCTCGACGCGGTTCCGAAGACGGCGATGACGCTGACCATCCCCACGCTGCTTTCGGCGCCGTGGATCTATTGCATGGTGCCCGGTCCGCGCAAGGCCCCGGCCGTCAAGCGGACGCTCGAGGGCACGATCGCCACCGACTGCCCGGCGACGATCCTGCGGAACCATGAACGCGCCGTCCTGTATCTCGACAAGGATTCCGCGAGCCTGGCCGACACGGCCCTGGCGGGGAGGTAGGCCATGATGAAGCTCGCGGTGCTCCTTGCGCTGCTGATCCCGTCCGGCGAGGACGAGCCGATCCGGGTCGGCATCGTCGGACTGGACACGTCGCACGTCGTCGCGTTCACCCAGCTGCTGAACGACCCGAAGAATCCCGGCACCATCCCCGGCGCGAAAGTCGTCTGCGCCTACAAGGGAGGCAGCCCGGACATCGAGTCGAGCTCGTCGCGCATCGACGGCTTCACGAAGACGCTGCAGGAGAAGTGGGGCGTCGAGATCGTCGACTCGATCGAGGCCCTCTGCGCGAAGGTCGACGCGGTGCTGCTGGAAAGCGTCGACGGCCGCCCGCACCTGGCGCAGGCGAAGCCGATCTTCGCCGCGAAGAAGAAGGTCTTCATCGACAAGCCGCTCGCCGGAAGCCTGAAGGACGGCCTCGAGATCGCCCGGCTTTCGAAGGAGAGCAATACGCCGTTCTTCAGCGCGTCGTCGGTCCGCTTCTACGACGCCATCACGAAGACGAAGGACGACCCGGCCCTCGGCAAGGTCCAGGCCTGCGACGCGTTCTCGCCCGCGTCGCTGGAGCCGCATCATCCCGACCTCTTCTGGTACGGCGTCCACGGCGTGGAGGCCCTTTATGCGGTGATGGGCACGGGCTGCGAGAGCGTCCGCTGCACCTTCGACAAGGACACGCACATCGTCGTCGGCCGCTGGAAGGACGGACGCACCGCGACCTATCGCGGGATCCGCAAGGGCAAGGCCGACTACGGCGTGACGATCTTCGGCGAGAAGGCCGTGCGCTCGTCGCTGTCGGTGCAGGCGAAAAACGATTACCGCAACCTCGTGGTCGAGATCGTGAAGTTCTTCAAGACGGGGACGCCGCCGGTCAGCGTCGAAGAAATGCTCGAGGTTCTCGCGTTCATGGAGGCGGCCGACGTCAGCAAGTCCAAGGGCGGCGCCGAGGTGCGCCTCGACGAGCTGAAGTGATGTCCCGGTCGGGCATTCTGCTCGGTCTGTTCCTTTCCGGCTGCGCCACCGAAACGCCGCCCTCCTCCGCCCCCCTGGTCCCCTATACGAGCATCGAGTTGTCGGTCGGCGAGAGCGCCGACATCGTCCTCGTCGACGGCTCCAGGGCGAAGGTCAAGCTGAAGGATCTCCAGGAGTCACTCGACGACGTCAACGGGGCCGTGCGCAGGGCCGTTGTCATGGTGGAGGTGAACGGGCGGTTCACGGACCTGGTGAGCGGCACGTATCATCTTCCGGCCGCTGTCGGCGGTGTTCAGATCGACTGCCCGATCACCAGGGGGTATATCGAAAAGGGAAGCCGCAAGAATATCTGGGGCCTGGGGAAGGATGCCCGGCTTCGGATCTGGCCGGCCGGCTCCCCCTGGATC
>DASQOM010000040.1:0-7495 GCA_035644495.1 Planctomycetota bacterium
GTCCGCCTGCGACTTCTCTCTCCAGTACTCGTCGCTCTTGCCGGTGTCCCTCGTGATCGCGGTCAGCATCAGGATGGGGATGGTCTGGAATTCCTTGTCCGCCTTCAGCGACTGGCAGACATCGAAGCCCGTCTTCTTCGGGAGCATCGCATCGAGGACGATCAGGTCCGGCGGCTGGGAACGCACCTTCTGCTCGGCGTCCTGGCCGTCGCCGGATTCCACCGTCTCGTAGCCCTTGCTCCGCAGCATGAACGCGACGATCTCGCGGATGCTCTTGGTGTCCTCGACGATCAGGATGCGTTTGGCCACGAATGGATGATAGGCTCCGCTGCGGGTCCCGTCAACCCATATGCCAAGGGGTTCTCACCCATGTTGACCGCCTCCAATTCCCTTGACGCCGTCAAACGCACCCCGATAGACTTCCCGCCATCATGAGCGTCAGCAAGCCCCTGCGCACCCCCCTCCACGACGCCCATGTCGCCCTCAAGGCCCGCATGGTCGACTTTCACGGCTGGGAGATGCCCATCCAGTACACCGGCATCATCGACGAGCACGTCGCCGTCCGCACCCGCGCCGGCCTCTTCGACCTGTCCCATATGGGCCGCGTCCGGATCCAGGGCGCCGGCCGCCGCGCGTTCCTCCAGAAGCTGCTGACGATCGACGTCGACAAGATCCCCCCGGGCAAATGCCGCTACTCCTTCTTCCTTACCGAGAAGGGGACCGCCATCGACGACCTGATCCTCTACGCCGGCGGGCCCGACGACTTCCTCGTCGTCAACGCCTCCAACCGCGACGCGGACCTAGCGTGGATGCGGAAGCACCAGTCCGGGGACGTGACGATCATCGACGAGACGCTGCAGACCTCGCTGATCGCCATCCAGGGCCCCCGCTCGGTGGAGACCATGAAGCGGGTCCTCAACGTGGATCCCACGGAGATGGGCTACTACACGTTCGCGACCCTCGGAGAATATTTCGTCTCGCGGACGGGTTATACGGGCGAAGACGGCTTCGAGATCTTCGTGCCGAACGCGAAGGCCCACGAGATCTGGAACCGCTTCATCGACGCGCACATCGCCCCGATCGGGCTGGGGGCGCGCGACACCCTGCGAACCGAGGCCGCCATGCCGCTCTATGGAAACGACCTGGACGACGCCACGACCCCGCTCGAAGCCGGGCTGAACTTCGCCGTCGACTTGGAGAAGCCGGAGTTCATCGGGCAGGCCGCGCTGAAGGCGGCCGGGCAGCCGCAGCGGCGGCTGGCCGGACTCCTGCTGGAATCCAAGCGCATCGCCCGTCAGGGATATGCCGTGATGAACGCCGGCGTGAAGGTCGGCGCCATCACCAGCGGAACCTGGAGCCCCGTGATGGAGCGCTCGATCGCGATGGCCTACGTCCCGGCGGAGCTCCGGAAGGAGGGGACGCCGCTCGAAGTCGACATCCGCGGCCGCCTGGAGAAGGCGGCGGTCGTCAAGCTCCCCTTCTATCGCCGCAAAAAAACTTGACAGCAATTCCACGCCGAACTATCTAAGGACGACACCTTCGGAGAACGCCTGGATGAGGCCCGACGACTACAAGTACAGCGAATCCCACGAGTGGATCAAGTACAACGCCAAGACCAAGGAAGCCACGGTCGGCATCACCGACTATGCCGTCAAGCAGCTGGCCGACCTGGTCCACATTGATCTCCCCAAGGTCGGCGACAGCGTCGAACAGGGCACTGCGTTCGGCGAGATCGAATCGGTCAAGACGGTGGCCGACCTGATCGCCCCCCTGACGGGCAAGATCATCGAGGTCAACAAGGACGTCGGAGGCAACCTCGACACGCTCAAGGAAGAGCCGTTCGAAACCGGCTGGCTGGTCAAGATCAAGCCGTCGGATCCCTCCGAGCTCGAGTCCCTGATGACCAAGAAGGAGTACGAGGAGTTCCTCGACGCCTCCGGCGAGGAGAAGCCCGAGAAGGGGAAAGAGGACGAAGACGTCGACGAGGACGACTTCGTCTAGCGCGCGACTTCGAAGCTCGGGTATAATAGTCCGGTCGTACCGTTCTGCTAACAAACTGAATCCGTCGCCGACCCAGAGATGGACTACATCCAGAACACCCCGGCGGACGCCGCCGACATGCTGAAAAGCATCGGCGTCGGATCCATCGACGACCTCTTCGCCTCGATCCCCGAAGGCGTGCGCCTGCAGCGCCCCCTCGAGATCCCCCCCGCCCTCCCCGAGCAGGACCTGCTCTCGCATCTGCAGTCGCTGGCGGCGCGGAACCGGACCTTCGACGCCGGCCGCTGCTTCCTGGGGGCGGGCGCCTACAATCACTTCGTCCCCGCAGTCGTCGACGCCCTCTTTTCGCGCGGCGAGTTCCTCTCCGCCTATACGCCCTACCAGGCGGAGGCGAGCCAGGGCACGCTGCAGCACATCTTCGAGTTCCAGACCATGATCTGCGAGCTCACGGGGATGGACGTCGCCAATGCCTCCCACTACGACGGCGGCACCGCCCTCGAGGAGGCCGTCGCGATGGCCGTTGACCATACGGAGCGCCGGAAGGTCGTCATCTCGGGCGGCGTGAATCCGCAATACCGCGCGGTCGTCAAGTCCCTCTTCAAGCACCTCGGCGCCACGATCATCGAAGTGGCCCAGGTCCGCGGAACGACGCCCGTCGCGACCCTGAAGGAAGCGGCCCAGGATGCGGCCTGCATCGTGATGCAGAACCCGAACTTCCTGGGCGGCATCGAGGAGCTCGCGGCCGTGTCGGAGATCGCCCACGCGGCGGGCGCCCTGTCGATCGCCAGCGTCAACCCGGTCGCGCTCGCCCTGCTCAAGTCGCCCGGCGAGTGCGGCTGCGACATCGCGGTCGGCGAAGGCCAGCCGCTCGGGATCGAGATGAACTTCGGCGGGCCCTGGGCCGGCTTCATCGCCGCGAAGAAGGAGTTCATCCGCGGCATGCCCGGCCGCATCGTCGGGGAGACCGTCGACGCCGAGGGCAAGCGCGGCTTCACCCTGACCCTGCAGGCCCGCGAGCAGCACATCCGCCGCGAGAAGGCCTCGTCCAACATCTGCACGAACCAGGCGCTGATGGCCCTGCGCGCGACGATCTACCTCGAGACGCTCGGCCCCGGCGGCCTGCGGCGCGTCGCGGAGGTCTGCGTCCAGCGCTCGCACGAGCTGGCCGCGAAGCTCGCGAAGGTCCAAGGCGTCAAGATCCCGTTCCAATATCCGTTCTTCCACGAATTCATCGCCGAGCTGCCGCATCCGGCGCAGACCCTCGCCCGCCTCCAGGAGAAGGGATTCCTCGGCGGACTCCACCTGCAACCGGTGTTCCGCGACCTGCGGGACCACGTCCTGCTCTGCTGCACCGAGCGCAATTCGAGCGCCGACATCGACGCCTTCGTCGCCGCGCTCGCGGAGGCCGTGAAGTGAAGACCATCTTCGAGAAGAGCCATCCCGGACGCTCGACCGCCTATCTCGCGGCGGCGGGCCCGGACGAGAAACCCGTCGCGTCGCTGCTCCCGGCGTCCGCGCTGCGCACGAAGCCGCCGGGCCTGCCCGAGGTGTCGGAGCTCGAGATCGTCCGCCACTTCACCGAGCTCTCGCACCGGACGTTCTCGATCGACGGGAACTTCTACCCGCTCGGCAGCTGCACGATGAAGTACAACCCGAAAATCAACGAGAAGATCGCCGCGTTGCCCGGCTTCGCAAAGCTGCACCCGCTGCAGCCCGAGGACACCGTCCAGGGCCTCCTCGAGATCATGTGGTCCCTCGAGCGCATGCTGGCCGAGATCGCGGGGATGGACGTCGTCACGCTCCAGCCCGCCGCCGGCGCGCAGGGAGAGCTGACCGGCCTGCTCCTCATCCGCTCGCACCACCAGGAAAACAAGCAGGACCAGCGCAAAGAGATCCTCATCCCCGACAGCGCCCACGGGACCAATCCCGCGACGGCGACCCTCTCGGGCTACAAGACGATCAGCGTCAAGAGCGACGCTCGCGGCGGCATCGATCTCGAGGACCTGAAGAGCAAGCTCTCCGAGCGGACGGCGGGGATGATGATCACGAACCCGTCGACCCTCGGCCTCTTCGAGGAGAACATCCAGGCGATCGCCGAGCTGGTCCACAAGGCCGGCGGCCTCGTCTATATGGACGGCGCCAACATGAACGCGATCCAGGGTCGCGCACGGCCGGGCGACTTCGGGATCGACGTCATGCACTTCAACCTGCACAAGACGTTCTCGACCCCGCACGGCGGCGGCGGCCCCGGCTCGGGCCCCGTCGCGTGCAAGAAGTTCCTCGAACCGTACCTGCCCGTGCCCCGCATCCAGAAGGAGGGCGCGAGCTTCAAGTTCGACTTCGGCCAGCCCAAGTCCATCGGAAAGGTGAAGGCCTTCTGGGGCAACATCGGCATGCACATCCGGGCCTACACCTATATCCGCTTCCACGGCCCCGAGGGCGTGCGCCGCAACGCCGAGCACGCCGTCCTCAACGCCAACTACCTGATGTCGCTGCTCAAGAAGCGCTTCAAGGTCGCCTATCCCCGCCTCTGCATGCACGAGTTCGTCATCGACAACACGCCGTACGCCAAGAAGACCGGCGTCCGCACGCTCGATATGGCCAAGCGCCTGCTGGACTACAACTTTCACCCGCCCACGATCTACTTCCCGCTCATCGTCCACGAGGCGATGATGATCGAACCCACGGAGACGGAGAACCGCGAGACGCTCGACGCCTTCGCCGCCGCGCTGCTCAAGATCGCCGACGAAGCCAAGACCGACCCCGAGAAGGTGAAGACCGCCCCGCACACGATGCCGGTGAAGCGGCTCAACGAAGTGAAGGCCGCGAAGGAGCCGATCGTCCGCTGCTACACCTGCGGATGAGGGAGCACGCGCCCTGCGGCGCCTGCGGCGCGGACGACGCCTTCCTCCTCTTCACGACCCCGGACACCCGCAACCCCTCCTCCGGCGAGATCTTCCCCGTGGGGCGCTGCCGACGCTGTGGCCACGCCTACGTCCTCGACCGGCCGCCGGTCTCCGAGATCGGCCGCTATTATCCCGCCGACTACAACGAGCACCGGAAGACCGAAGCTCCCTCGGAGCGGAAGCACTCGAAGCGCCACCGGCGCGTGGTGCTCTCGCCCGGCCAGCGCGTGCTCGACGTCGGCTGCGGCAGCGGCTACGATCTGCTCCGCCTCAGGGACCGGGGCGCCGCCTTGTACGGGATCGAGCTGAATCCCGACGCCGCCGCGCAGGCGCGATCGAACGGCATCACGGTGTTTGCCGGGCCCGCGGATCGGGCCGACTTCCCCGACGCGCACTTCCATCAGGTCACGATGAACCACTGCCTGGAGCACTTCCACGACCCGCTCGCGGCGCTCCGGAACATCCGCCGCATGACGCATCCGGAGGGCTCGATCCACCTAACCTTTCCCACCGCGGAGGGCGCGAATTTCCGCGTCTTCCGCCGCCACTGGCATCACCTGGACGTCCCGCGCCACCTGCACTTCTTCACTCACGCGTCGTTCGTCCGTCTCACCCGGGCAGCCACCCTGCGGATCGTCCACCGCGCCTGCACCTCGGGCACGCGCGGATTCCGAAGGAGCCTGGGCGCGGTCAGCGGGCTGGACCGGGTCGTGAAAACTCCGCCGCTGTGGTGGATCGTGAAGGCGGGGCTGAAGCTGGCGGACGGGCTGCGTCAGGGAGACGTCGCCGAATATGTCCTGCGGCCGGGCTAGCGGACGATGATGCCGCCGTAGTTCAGGCCGTAGTAGCCGCCGCCGTTGTACATCCAGCCGTGCTGGTAGTAGTTGCGGCTACGCGCATAAGGCGCCCACCAGTACGGGCGATAGTACGGCGAGAAGCAGAAGCTCGGGGAGTAGAAGTAGCCGTCCATCTGTCCCATCACCGAGTTCACCTGGGCATTGTACGCGTCGGCCGCCGCCTGCCGCGCCGCCTTCTCGTCCTCGATCCGCTGCTTGCGCGCCTCGGCCTGGGCCTCGGCCCGTTCCTTGGCCTCGATGCGACGCTTCGCGATCATCTGGATCTCGGCCTGGGTCACCCAGCGGTCCTCCAGGAAGACCAGGCCGCGGGCCTCCTGCGCCTGCTCAAAGGTCAACCACTTCCCGTGGACCTTCTCGAAACGAAGCTCGGCGCGCGCGCCGGCGTGCTCGGGGTCGATGGCGATGATCTTCTGGCAGATCGGGGCGACGTAGCGGGAGAGGCTCTTCGATTTGGCCCATACCGCCAAGTCCCAGAGTTCGGCGGTCTTGGTCGAATCCTTCACGGCATTCCAGCGCTCTTCGTACTCGTTGATCGCGGTCTTGCCGGGGTTGATCGCGGAGACTTCCTTCGCGTCCAGCGTGATGGTACCCGCGCCCACCTCGACGATCACCTTGTCGCCGTCCTTCTTCGAGACGTTGCCGGTGATCTTGCGGCCGTTGGTGAGCTGGATTTCGTCGGCGGCGGCGAGCGGGGCGGCCAGGGCCAGCGCGAGCGCCGCCAGGAAGTGCTGCTTCATACGTCCTCCGTACGCGAGGGATATCCGTTAATACTATAACACCGTCGGACGGGCCTTTCCCTCCCCTATTATGACGGAAATCCGCCGCGCTTCCCTTACTTCAACGGAAGAATCAGCGCGCGGACGAACCAGGGATGGAAGAGCAGGGGCGCCGGCGCCAGGAGCCAGAACAGGGTCCACGCCCGGCTCTCGATCTTCCAATGACGCTCCGCCAAGACCAGGAGGCCGTGGAGCATGAAGTAGGCGAGCGGCAGTCCGTATCCGGCGCCCGCGGGGAGGCTGAGCAGCGCCTCGTGCAGCAGCCCCGAGAAGAAGAAGGTCGCCAGGATCCCGGCCGCGGGTCCCCAGCGACGCGCGACGGGTTTGAAGACATGGTCCCGCGCGACCACGTGGAACGCGAGGTTCCAGCGACGGCCCCAGAACTCGCCCAGCGTACGGGAGGCCAGCGGATTGACGAAGAGCCGCCCGACCGCCACGCCCCGCAAGCGCCAGAACCCGGCCAGCACGTCGAAGAACCCGAAGTGGACCAGTAAGGAGATCCCGACGAAGACGCGGACGATGTCGACCGCCTCGATCCCGACATGGACCAGGAGCAGCGCCGCGCCAGCCGCCATCTTGAGGGCGCCCCAGGCGAGCAGCCCGAGCCCCGTCGACGGCGTGGTGGCGGTGAAGGGGCGCGCATCCATCCCGGGCCACATCGTCCAGTAAGCGACGGTCCGGGCGAACGCCAGCCGCCTCGCCGTCAGCGCCTTGAATGTGAAGAATACGATTCCGACGCCGAGGACCATCCGATCGAAGGGGGTCATGCGAACCTCCCCGCCGCGAAGGCGGCCAGATAGACGGCGGTCATCGCCAAAAACACCGCGCTGAGGCCGTATTGGGCGAACTTCCCGCCGTCCTTGGGCCAGTCGGGCGTGTGGAACGCGGCGTACTCGGTGACCAGGCGCGCGGCCCAGTAGAGCCCGATGAACAGCGCGAAGCCGCCGGCGAAGCC
>DASQOM010000041.1:0-4205 GCA_035644495.1 Planctomycetota bacterium
CGCTCCTCGGCCTGGACCAGCATGGCCGCGGCGCCGATCGCCGCCAGAATGAGCAGGGACCCCTTCATTCGATGTCTCATCGTCGTCTCCTTCGTTTGGATCATCTATTTCCTCTCACCAAGGTCGAATTGTGGACGCTCATCCCCGTTGCCCCGACTTGCGCGCCGGCGGATCCAGGAAGAGCCGGACGTGGGAAACGCGGCCGTCCGGCTCCTGCCGCGGACCGAGATCCAGGCGGCCCGTCAGCAGCAGGATTCCCGGCGTGAACGGGACCGCCGACGGCTCCGAGTCGGGCGTGAGGACGTGGAGGATCTGCGGGGGCAGGTCATCGCAGAATCCGTAGTCGTCCTCGTGAACGCTCATGGGCTTTGCCGCGAGCAGGAGGGTTCGGGCGGCCGGCTCCACCTGCCGGACCATGTATCCGGCGATGCGGACTTTCTTTCCGCGGAGGGATTCGAGGCGCTCGGTGTATTCCAGGCCCCTCGGACCGACCGGCATCCGGTAGAACTCCGCGAACTTCAACTCGGTCACGCCGTCGGGCAGCGGCGGCAGCTTGTCCCGCTCGGCGACGGGAGGACGGGCCCCGCCTTCGGAAGACTTGGAGCAGCCCGCGGCGGCCGCGAGCAGGCCCGCGGCGACGAGACACCGGAGGAATCGCGCGTTCCGACTCATGACCATCTCCCCGAAGGACATCCGGGGCGGAGTCTAGAAGAACTCGGTCAAGCTCCGATGAAATGGGTGTAATGGGCCCATGATGGGTTCTGTCATGGGCGTGTAAGGAAATCCGTAACGGCGAAGGGTACGCGGGAAGATCAAGTCGCCAGAGCGCTCTGCCAGAAGACCTTGCCGACGAAGAATGGGCCGAGCTTCTTGATGTACTTCGCCGTCTGCTGCGTCTTCCGCATTTCCTGGACGCACTGCGAGAGTGGCGTGAGGTCCTTGCCGATCAGGCCGATGACGAACTCGTTGTCGTCCTGGTCGAGCCCGTAGCAGGAGACTCGGATGTCGTGCGCCGCGTCCGCCGCGCCGAAGGCCATCCCGATCGTCGCATGCTCGTAGAGGATTTTGCCCTGCTCCGCCGGCTCCAGCACCGCGAAGGTCGGCTTGCGGCGCAGCGGGTACCAGACCGCCCACGGCCAGTCGGGATTGAGCGCCGTCTGCCGCGGCTTCTTCAGCAGCATGTAGTCCAGGTTCGGCTCGCGACCCGTCGCGTACGTCCGCCCGATCATCGTCAGCTCGGGCCGCCGCGTCAGCGACGCGAACGGCGCCCGGTTCTGCAGGTCGCGGAACGGACCCGCGAAGAGCGCCGGATCCTCCGACATCGCCAGCACCGCCACGCCGCGCGGATCGTTCACGTCGAGGTAGAGCACCGACTCGAGGCCCGACGCCTTCAGCGCCTCCGCGAGCGGCTTCGGGTCCGGGCAGCCCGTGTAGACCTGGAGCTGAAGGAAGAGCCGCTTCTCGGAGATCTGCGTATCGCCCTTGGGGTTGACGGCTTTTTCCCGCAGGTCGGGAAGCTCATAGCCCTTGGGCTTGGTCGTGGGTTCCATAAGCGCCGAGTATATCAAACACGCGCGAGGGGGGAACACCGTATTCCCTTATGGATGCTGCTCCCCCTGATCCTGATGCTGGCCGCCGGAGACACCGTCGTCGAGGCGGGCCGGACCCTGACGCTGGCGGAGGACCTGGTCCTCCAAGGCGCCGACTCGCTCGCCGTCCGCGGGACCGCCGAGCAGCGCTGCACGATCGTCGGGAACGGCCATTCCCTCCGGACCGGCGACCAGTGGACCGGCAAGCTGAGAATCTCGTTCTGCGATCTGAAAGGGCTGGGCTCCCCGAAAGCGCCCTCGATCGACGCCAGGGCCTCGGGGCGCGCGGAGATCGCGCTCGACGGCTGCGACTTCGACGAGTGCGGCCCGATCGCGCTCCGCACCGACGACGCCTCGGAAGCCCGCGTGACGAAGTGTCTCCTCCGCGAAAACTCGACCGTCTCCGTCGACAAGGCGCGAGAGAAGTCCTTCCCGGTCTTCGTCGCGCGGGGATCGTCGACGTCGCCCAAGGTCTTCCAGGGCAACCGGGTCTACAAGTCCCATCTCGAGATCGACGCTCCGAACTGGCAGATCGAGGACAACCTGCTGATCGGCTGGCGCTCCGGCGTCTTCGCGTTCGGCGCAGCCACCGTGGTGAAGGGCAACTATATCCACGTCCTCATGCCGCGCACGGCCGAGTTTCCGTGGTGGAGCCAGGTCGCGTCGTTCACGACGGCGAAGGGCGCGCTCGCGGAGCATAACGTCATCCGCGACGGCGAATGGATCGTGCAGTTCGTCGAAGGCGAGTTCCGGAACAACGTGATCTGCGACATCAACGACCACAACTTCCTGCGCAACGGCAGCACGGGCCGAATTCACCACAATATCTTCTTCGCAGGAAAGCCGGACCATCCGCCCGGGTCGCAGTCGGCCTGCATCTTCGTCGTCTACGCGCCAAAGGCGGGGGAAACCGGCGTCGAGGTTTTCAACAATGTGTTCGACGCGAACGGCCTCCTCAACGTCCCCGGCGTCGAGGTGAATCCGAACGGGTTCGTGAAGTCGGTGCGCAGCAACGCGTTCGTCCGATTCAACCACCAGGAGAAGTACATCCGCCACGAGCAGGCGATGTACTGCCCGCAATGGGAGGAACCGCACGCCGCGCCGCCGCCGCCGCGGCTGGGATACGTCGATTACAACCTGTATTACAGCCCGACGGCGAAGACGCACCGCCTCTATGCGCTCGGCGTCTCGGGCAAGGCGGAGAAGGACGACGGCTTCGGGAAGCACGACCACGTCGAAATCGACCCGAAGTTCAAGGGCCCGCTGCCGACGGTCTTCCCGTTTGACGACGTCGACATCAAGGCCGGCAAGGTCACGGTCGCGCAGATGCTGGCGCGTTTCCGCGAGATCTATACGCCCGCTGAGGGCAGTCCCCTGATCGACGCAGGCGACCCGGCCGATGGAACCGGCACGGACATCGGCGCGGTGAACGCCGGGAAATAGCGATTTCGGTCGCAATACCGGCCGGTCGTGCCACCCTATGGTGCGGGATCACTCTCGGAGAGACCCTCGATGCGCATCGCCCTCGCCGTCCTCGCGCTCCTCCTTCCTGCCTCGCGCGCCGGACTCGAACTCTGGGACACGGGCAAGCCGTCGGCCGAGCCGCTGACCGTCGCCGCGCTCGAGGCGAAGTCGGGCTGGACCAAGCCAGCCGACGCGGGTGCGATCAAGGGCGACGCGGTGCTCTCCAACGGACGCCTGACGGTGGTCGTGCGCCGGAGCGGAGCGGCGGAGGTCTATTCGCCGACGGCGGCCCGCGCGCGCGTCCTGCTGCAGGACGCCAGGGGCGCGACCGTTTCCAAGTTCGACAAGATCAATATCGTGGAGAATTCCAAGGGCGCGATCGCGGTCGAAGTGGCCGGCCCCGGCGCCGCCGCGACGCTGAAGCTGAAGAAGGGCGATCCCGCGATCGAGACGTCGCCGGGCGCAGGCGCGGGCCGTCTCCGCGTCGAGGCCGCCAGCCGCTTCGTCGTCTTCCCCGACTTCTTCGCGGACGACATCGTCGTCGACGCCGCCAAGATCCCGGCGACGGCGATCGAGGCGCCGAGCGAGAACTTCCTCCTCAATCTCGGCGGCAATCGCGATTCGATCGTGATGACGGTGTTCGAGAACCGCGACCAGGACGTGCGCCTGACGCTGACCGGCGACGGCGAGCGCCGGACCTTCACGGGCTCCGAGATCCAGTTCGGCAAGGCCGGGAAGGTCTGGGTCTCGCTCATGGAAGGCCCGGGGATCTGGCACACCGCGTCGCTGGAGCGTGCGCAGCGCGGCCGCGTGGTCCCGCTCAACTGGAAGATGCCTTATCCCGCGTACTGGCGCGTCGACTTCACCAACTCCTTCGAGCTCTTCGACAGCTGGGACATGCTGCTGCAGGAGAAGGAAGGGACCTATCTGCGTCCGACCTGGTTCGGCGAGCCGCTGCAGAAGGTCCGCCCGAGCCGGCAGATGTTCGACGCGGCCATCGGCGGCATGACGTATCCCGCCTTCGCCGACCTCGACGGCAACGGCTTCGTGCAGGGCTTCAGCGAAAAGGGGCGGATGGAGATCACGCACGTCGGCCCGCTGGTGGTGTATCCGATCAACCGCCTTCCTTCGACGCCGCTCGAGGCGTTCACG
>DASQOM010000042.1:0-18544 GCA_035644495.1 Planctomycetota bacterium
GGGATGGGCGTGGAAGCGTCCCCTCAATTACGCGGTCTCGGTTTTTGTCGTCCTGGTCTTCCTCTGGTGGAACCGCCGGCTCTTCCACTGGTCCGCGGCGGACGGCGTCTTCCGGGGACGCTACTGATCATGCCCGACCTCTTCACTCACTACGTCGCCGTCCGCGCGCCCGCCCTCTTCGTGCGCGACCGGCGCCTCGTCGCGCTCCTGGTCTTCGGGACCTTCATCCCCGACCTGGCGTCGAAGGGCCTGTATTGGGTGCTCCAGTGCGGCGAGACGTATTCCGCCGCGACCCACTCGATCCTGGGCGTGCTGCTGCTCTCCTACCTTGCCTGCCTGTTCGTCGACGAGAAGTTGCGCTCCCGCGGCTTCGCCATGCTCTCGGCGGGCGGGCTGATCCACATCGCGATGGACCTCATCAAGGACAACCTCGGGACAGGCGCCGTCCACCCGTTCATCCCCTTCAACTCCATGGGCCTGGAGCTCGGCTGGATCGACCCCGAGAACGTCGTCTACCTGATCCCCTTCGATGCGGTCGTTCTGGCGATCGTCCTGGGTCTGGAGAGGAGACTCGGCCGTGTTCGGCAATAAGGGGTACGGCTGGAAGCTCGCGGCGGGGTTCGCCGTGATCGCGCTGCTCGGCGTCTACGCCTCGAACCGCGGGGACGGGATCAATCCCGCCGTGTGGCGCTGCCTGGCCGAACCCGCCCGCTGGAACGGGACAACGCTCTGGATTCCGAGCAGCCGGGTCGTCTCCACCCGCGACGGCGAATACGAGATCGAAACCGCCGAGACCCGGATCCGGGTGACGGGAACCCCGCCGGGCGCGCCGGGCTCACGGGTCACGGTGGTCGGCGTCTTCCGCGCCGAGGGGCCCCGGCTGGAAGCCCGTCGGGCGCGGACGCTGCCGTCGGGCCGCGGAATCCGCTGGGTGATGGAGATCGTCTCGATCGTCGTCGTCCTGGGCGTCCTCGCGAACTTCGCGCGGCACTTCCTGTTCCGCCCGCAGCTGCTGCAGGCGCGGGGGGAGGAGCGCTGATGGCGGACCTGCTGGTGCACTTCGGGACGGCCTGGCTCCCGGCGCGGGGGCTCCGGGACGGGCGACTGCGGGCGATCCTCTACGTCGGCGTCTGCTTGCCGGACCTGCTCTACAAGGGGATCCTGTACTTGGGCAACTCGCCGACCTGGCTCTGCGAGCCGACGCATTCGCCGCTCGGCCTGCTCCCCTTCTGCTACGTGGGGGCGCTGCTGTTCGAGGAGGCGTGGCGAAAGCGTGCGTTCGCGGCGCTGGTGGCGGGGGGCTGGCTGCACCTGCTGCTGGACGGGGCCAAGAACTTCATGGGGTTCGGGGGCATCCCCTGGGCTTTCCCCTTCTCGATGCGGACGGCGGCGCTGGGCTGGTACGCACCGGAGGACTCGGTCTGGCTGATGCTGCCGACGCTCGCGCTGATGGGGATTGCGGAGGCGTTTTCCCGGCTCAGTGGCCGGCGGCCTGCTTCGCCTTGAGGAGGGGCAGCCAGAAGCCCATCGTGCTCATGAGGAGGAAGCCCAGGAGCCACAGCACGTTGAGCCAGATCAGCAGCTTCAGGAACCCGTCGATCGCGCCGCGGATGGCCAGGAGGCCGAGCCCGACCACGATGAAGATCGCGCAGGCCATCCCCACCGGCGTCATCAACATCTTGCCCACCACGATCGCCATGCTCGTGACCTGCGACAGGTGCTCGACGTCCATCGACTCGAGCCGCTCATGGTAGCGGGCGCTCATCCAGCAGATGCCCAGGGTGAGGATCAGCGCGAAGAACTGCAGGAAGAAATACAGCTTCCGGGGCGGGCGCCCGAGCGTCTTGGTCAGCGATTCCGTGTAGACGGGATCCTGCTCGCCGCTCAGGGAGGTGGAAGTCGTTTCGTCGGGCATCTACTTCATCATACCGGACCGGATGCACATTTGTGAGCGCCTTCGACGACTACTTGGAAAGGTCCTTCTGGATCCGGAGGAGGGGCATGAAGACGGAAAGAACCCGGAAGGGGAACCCGAGGAGGAACAGGAGCGCGTTCGCCCCCATCAGCCTCTTCAGGTGCCGGTCCAGGACTCCCTTCTGCGCCAGCAGGATCAGCGTCGCCAGGCCGATCAGGGCCAGACCCAGCCCGACGGGCGATCTCTCGACAGGGCTCAGGGCGAAGGGAGGATTCGGTGGGAAGGGGCAGATCGTGGATCTCCATCCGCTCGTCGATGCGCTCGAACCCGGCGGTCTTGAAGCAAAGGCCGATCCACACCGCGACGCTGGAGACCTGAAGGCGGCAGTCCCCGGTCCGGAGAGGCCGGGCCTGCCGCGTCTCCTCGGGCATCGCGCTCAGATCCCCCGCAGCTGCACCGCTTCGTAAACGCGCTGGATGGCGACCATGAAGGCGGCCGTGCGCATGTTCACGCTGCGCTTCTTGGCCATGTCCGAGACCTCCAGGTACGCCTTGTCCATGACGTTCTCGAGCTTCTGCTGGACCTCCTTCTCCTCCCAGTAGAACTGCTGGAGGTTCTGGGTCCACTCGAAGTACGACACCGTCACGCCGCCCGCGTTGGCCAGGATGTCGGGCACGACCGGGATCTTCTTCTCCGCCAGGATATGGTCCGCGTGCGGGTTGATCGGATTGTTCGCGCCCTCGACCACGATCCTCGCGTCGATTTCGTTGACGTTCGTCTCGGTGATCACGCCGTTCAGCGCGGCGGGGATCAGGATCTCGCAGGGGATGCTGAAGATCTTCTCTTTCGGGAACGCATCCCCCCCGGGGAAGCCGTTCACCGACTTCTTATCCCGCGTCCACCGGAGCAGCGCGTGGATGTCCAGGCCCTTGTCGTTCCGGACCGCGCCTTCGGCGTCGGCGACCGCGATCACCTTCGCGCCGCCCTCGTGCAGATAGCTCGCCACCCAGGAGCCGACGTTGCCGAAGCCCTGGATCACGACCCTGCCGTCCTTGAGCGGAACGCCGTTGTCGCGGCAGGCATGGCGCGTCGTCAGGAAGACGCCCAGCCCCGTCGCCGACTCGCGGCCCTTCGAACCGCCCAGGCTGACGGGCTTCCCCGTCACGATCGCCGGCGTATAGCCGTGCTTCCGGCTGTACTCGTCCATGAACCAGGCCATCACCTTCGCGTTCGTGTTCACGTCCGGCGCCGGGATGTCGCGGTACGGACCGAGCGCCATATCGATCTTCCGGGTGAAGGTCCGCGTCAGGGTCTGCAGCTCGTTCTCGGACATCCCCCGAGGGTCGCAGTTGACGCCGCCCTTCGCGCCGCCGTAGGGGATGTTGACGACCGCGGTCTTCCACGTCATGAGCGACGCGAGCGCGCGGACCTCGTCCATGTCGACGCTCGGATGGTAGCGGATGCCGCCCTTATAGGGGCCGCGGGCGCCGTTGTGCTGCACGCGGAAGCCGTAGAGCTCCTCCAGGCGGCCGTCGTCGCGGTGCAGGGTGATCTGCACCTTGAGCTCGCGGTAGCAGTTGCGCATGATCGCCTTGTGCTGTTCGGGGATGCCCAGCGCTTCGGCGGCCTTGTTGTACTGCCAGTTGACCTCTTCGTACGCGGTCATCTTCCGGCGGAAAGAGTCGGCCATGTGCGGCTCTCCATTCGGTATTGGTGGGATTTTACCCCATCGCGGACGAGGACAAGGTGCGAACGCCAGCGCTTGTCGTCCGTCCGCGGAAAGTCCCTGCGGAAATGCACGCCCCGGCTCTCGCGGCGTTTCGACGCGGCCCAGGCCATGAGCCTTCCCAGCTGCAGCATGTTCTGCAGCTCCCAGCCCTCGGGGCCGTCGAACTCGGCGTCGAGGACGTAGCCCGACCAGAACCCGATCGAATCCATCGCGAAGCGGAGGCCGTCCGCGTCGCGCTCGATTCCCACGTTGCGCCACATGACGCTGCGCAGGGAGTTGCGGATGTCGTCGATGTCGAGCTCGCTGTGCCGGCCGCCGCGCTTGGGCGAGCGGAAGCCGAAATCGGGGACCCGGCCCGCGGCCTCCTGGGCGGCGACGGTGCCCGCCCGGTGGCCGAAGACGAGGCACTCCAGGAGCGAGTTGGAGGCGAGCCGGTTGGCGCCGTGGAAGCCGACCGCGGCGCACTCGCCCGCGGCGAAGAGATTCCCGATCGATGTCCGTCCCCACGCGTCGGTGCGCACGCCGCCGATCATGTAGTGCGCCGCCGGGCGGACGGGGATCGGGTCGCGCTTCGGATCCAGCCCGTATTTCTTGCAGAGGCGGACCAGCTGCGGGAAATGCTTCGGCAGGTTCTTCAGGTGGCGGACGTCGAGATACACCTGCGTGTCGTTCGTCTCGAGCATATGGTGGAGTATGGCGCGCGAGACGATGTCGCGCGGCGCGAGCTCCGCGTTCGCGTGGTAGTCCTTCATGAACTGGCGGCCCTTGCGATCGCGCAGCTTCCCGCCGGCCCCGCGCACCGCCTCGCTGATCAACGCGCGGGTCGCGCCGGCCAGGTACAGGGTCGTCGGATGGAACTGCATGAACTCCATGTCCATGAGCTCCGCGCCCGCGCGGAACGCCATCGCCACGCCGTCGCCCGTCGCGACCGACGGATTCGTGGTCTCGCGATAGACCTGGCCGAAGCCGCCCGTGGCCAGCACCGTCCGCTTCGCGCGGATCCACTGCAGCCCGCGCTTCGGATGCGCCACCACCGCGCCCCAGCAGGCGCCCTCATTCGTGATCAGGTCGAGCGCGAAGCAATCCTCCACGATCTTCGATTTCACGAGGTGCAGCAGCTCGCGCTCCAGCATGGCGCCGGTCTCGTCGCCGCGGTGGAGGACGCGCGCGATGGAGTGTCCGCCCTCGAGGCCGAAGGAGAGGCGGCGGCCGCCGTCCCGGTCGAAGGGCGCGCCCCAGTCGATCAGCTCGCGCACCCGCTCCGCGCCCTCGCGCACCACGATCTCGACCATGGCGGGGTCGGAAAGCCCGCAGCCGACCTTGAGCGTGTCGAGGATATGGGACTCGGGCGTGTCGTGGTCGGCGATCGCGGCGGCGATGCCGCCCTGGGCGTAGAACGAGTTGCAGTCGATGCTCTGCTTCTTGGTGACGATGAGGACGCTGCGGCGGTGGCGGGCCGCGGCCACGGCCGCGCGCAGGGCCGCCGAGCCGCTGCCGATGATCAGCACGTCCGTGTCGATCACCGGAATCGCGCGGAGGTCGAACGGGACGAGCGTCCGGGGCGTCATTCGAGCGGGTGCGCCGACGCGCCGTATAAGGTGCCGTTCCGGTAACAGAGGACCAGCGCCTTGATCACCTCGTCGTCGAACTCCGTCCCGCCCTTGAGCGCCATGTCCTTGAGGACGTCCTTGGCCGGGGGCGAGGTGGCGCCCTGCTTCGTGCAGCTGTCGTCGAACGCGTTCGCCACGATCAGGATCCGCGCGATGACGGGCATGTCCGCGTTCTTCACCTTGTTGGGAAAGCCGCTGCCGTCGGCCCGCTCGTGGTGGCAGCGGATCGCCGCCAGCACAGGGTCGAGCCCCTCGATCCCCGTGAGCATCCTCTCGCCCGCCTCGACGTGCTGCTCCCGGATCTGCTCGGGCGTGGCCGCGGGGTTCGCCAGGCGGACGGCGACCTTCCCGACGTCGTGCAGCAGCGCCGCCAGCCGGACGCGGCGGAGGTCGTCGATCCCCAGGTTCATCTGCGTCGCGATGGCCGTGCAGTACTCCGCAACGCGCTGCGTGTGCCCCTGACCGCGCGCGTCGCCGGTCTCCAGCACCCCCGCGATCGCCCGGATCGCCCCCGTCAGACGCTGCCGCGTCCGCTCGGCCTGCGCGTTGCTCGCCATCGACATCGACAGCTGCAGCGCCACCGACGTCACGAGCTCCAGGTCCTCCGTCGTCAGCGCGTGGTCCATCTTGCTCGAATGGAAGTAGAGCAGGCCGTCGACGCGTTCGCCGACGTGGACCGGCGCGCAGATGACGGACTTGATCTTGCGGAGGATGACGCTCTCGGAGAGCGAGAAGCGCTCGTCGAGGGTGGCGTCGGAGGTGAGGAGCGGAAGGCCGCTCGTCTTCACCCGGTTGATGATGGTGCGGCTGACTTTGCGGTCGGGTCCGGAGTCCTCGTTCTCGACGACGATGCGCGGCTGGATCTTCTCGGTGCCCGGCTCGATCGCGAAGAGAAACCCCTGGTTGGCGCCGATCGCCGCGCAGAGGATTTCGACCGTCTTCTCCTGCGCGGCCTGCAGCTCCCGCTCGCCCCGGAGGATGCGGCCCGCCTGGCTGATGAGCGTGAGGTTCCGCGACTGGACCTCCTTGCCGATCGCCCGCGTGCCCCGGGTGTCGACCTTGAGCTCGACGGTCGTCGTTTCGATCTTCGCGTTCTCCTCGCCCTCGAACTCGACGCCCTGCCCCGACACCTTCAGCGGCACCTGGTCTTCGAAAATGAGGACCGTGGTCCCGATGAGCATTTCGTCGCCCGCGCGGAGGGACTCCTCGGTGACCTTCACGTCGTTGACGAAGGTGCCGTTCGTCGAGTTGAGGTCCCGGATGAAGCACATCTCGCCGAGGCGGAAGATCTCGGCGTGGGCACGGGAGACGCCCTGGTCGAGGATCTGGATGATCTGGTTTTCCTCGCGGCCGACGGTCAGCGGGGTATCGGGAATGTCGTAGTTCTTGCCCTTATTGGGACCCGTCTTGATGCGAATCGTAGCCATCGAGGGAGGTTCATGATAGCCCTCCGGTCCGGCAGGTCAAGGGTTGCTCAAGCCGACAGGGGGATTTACACTGGCGGGCCTCGAGATGGACTCTATGACGCTATTCCGGCTCCTCCTCGGAGCGCCGGTCGTCGCCGCCACCCTGCTCGTCGCCGGCATCGCGGCGGTCGAAGTCTGGCAGAACATCGCCCTGCTGAGAAACGCCGAGCGGATTCCGGCCCGCATCCACGCCCGGCGGGCCGCCGACGACGTCACAGCCGTGATCGGGGAGGGCGACCAGGAGCAGGAGATCCCGGTCCGCGCGGCGTTCCATCACACCCTGAACCTGCTGGACCGCGTCACCCTCCTCAAACCGAAGGAGGGCCTTCCGGTCGTCGCCACCCCCTTCCAGCTATGGATGCGGCCCGTCTCCGCCCTGTTCTTCGCCCTGGTCTGGATCGGGTTTACCGCCTGGCTGCTTCCGTCGGCGCCGACCCCGCCGTCGCTGCCGTCTCCCCTGCTCTTCGAGCTGCACGCGGCGCCGGGATACTGGAAGGGGCCGGCGTTCTGGTCGCTGCTTCCGCTGACGCTTCTCGGCGTCGCCCTCTTCGGGAAACAGATCCTGCTGCCGGCACGCCTGCTGATGCTGAGCGGCGGCTTGGTCTTTCTGATCCTCCTGATCGGCCTCATCGCGGACAAGGCGTCGCTGACGATCGCCGCCTGGCCTGGCGCCGTGCAGCGCCAGTCGATCGTCTCCTGGGAGAAAGCCGACCTGACCCGCGTGAAGCGCCTCGTGAACTTCAGGTCCGTGCACTACAAGTACAGCTCGACGCTGAAGAAATACACCCGCGACTCCTCGATCTCCGGCACGATGACGCTGCAGCTCCGGGACGACGCGGGCGCCGTCCTGGTGAAGATCGACGAAGCCCTGGAGCCGGCGGAAAAGCGCGACGAGCTGCTGGCCTGGCTGCAGAAGCAGACGGATCTCAGGCTGGAGTACGAGGAAACCCCGGAGCCGAACTAGGCGCCGTCGACGAAGTGGCCGTCGACGAGCTTCAGCTGCCGCTTCGCCATACCCGCCACGCTCGGGTCGTGCGTCACGATCAGGAAGGTCTTCCCCGTCTCCTTCGACAGCTCGAGAATCAGCTGCTGGATGCCCATCGACGTGGCCGCATCGAGGTTGCCGGTCGGCTCGTCGCAGAAGACGATGTCCGGGTCGCCGATGAGGGCGCGCGCGATGGCGACGCGCTGGCGCTCGCCGCCCGACAGCTGCGACGGCAGGTGATGCAGGCGGTCCTTCAGCCCGAGCCGCGCCAGCAGCTCGCGCGCCTTGCGGTTGAGCTCCCCGCGGCGGCCGAGGTATTCGCCCGTCGAGTGCCGGATCATGAGCGGCAGCAGCGTATTCTCCAGCGCCGTCAGCTCCGGCAGCAGGTGATACATCTGGAAGACGAAGCCGAACTTCGAGTTGCGGACCCTGGCCTGCTGCGCGGTGTTGATCTGGGAGAGCCGCTGGCCGCGGTAGATGACGTCGCCGGACGTCGGCCGGTCGAGGAATCCGAGGATATGGAGCAGCGTCGACTTCCCCGCGCCCGACGGCCCGACGATCGCGGTGATCTTTCCCGGCTCGATGTCGAGCGTGATGCCTTTCAGCACCCGCAGCGTCGTCTCGCCGCTCGGGTAGTCCTTCACGACGGCTTCCACGCTCAGGAAGTCATTCATCGCGAATGGCCTCCACGGGGTTGGCGGCGGCGGCGCGCATCGCCGGATAGATCGAGCAGCAGATGCTGACGAAGAGCGTCCAGAGCACGATATAGAGCAGCGCGCCGTAGTCGACGTAGACCGGGACGCGGTCCAAGTAATAGATCTGCCGCGAAAAGAGCTCGAGGCCGGGCCACGAGAGGTCGGGCTGCCGAATGAGGATGCCCGCCGCGATGGCCAGCGTCGCGAAGACGCCCAGGAACGCCGCCGACATGAACATGGTCGAGGCGAACCCGAAGAAGATCCAGCTCGGGCGCCGGCGGAATCGGTCGAGGGAACGCCAGGTCGCGCAGAAGACGGCCCACAGGGCGACGATGCTCAGCGTGAACTCGACCCGCGACGACGGGCTGAAGTCCGAGTCGTAATGATCGTGCGGCTTGTAGTCCGTCATCCAGCCCGTGGAGAACCAGGCGGCGAGGCCCAGCAGGAGGCCTGCGGCGATCATCCGGATCCACGGGGTCCTCCGGCGCTCCTTATAGAGCACGAGCCAGTTTGAGACCAGAGCGAGCAGCGCGCCGAGCAGCAGGAGGGCGGAGATCCAGCCGAGACCGCGTCCGCCGAAGTTGAGGGAACGCGCCCGGTCCAGGCCCAGGCGGCTCATCTCGCGCGAGACGACGCGGATGAAGTCGAGGATCTCGTTCAGGTTCAGCGCGAGCAGCAGCCCGAGGATGATCCCGAAGATCGACCCGAAGAGGCCGCAGATCCCGCCGCTCATGAGGAAGATCGACGTCACGCCGCCCTCGGTGCCCCCGAGCGCGCGGAGGATGCCGATGTCGCGCGTCTTCGATTTCACCACGAGCGTGTAGACCGCCACGATGTTGAAGCCGGCCACGAGGATGATCAGCGAGAGAAGGATATACTGCATCCCCTTCTCCACCTCGACCGCCTGCAGCAGCACGCGCTTGGACTGTTCCCAGGTCATGGTCCGGTAGAGCCCGCAGCGGTAGCCGAAGAGCCCGGGGCCGTGGTCCTCCGGGTTGTTGCAGGGGCGGCGGGCATGCAGGGTCTCGACGATCTTCTGGCGCACCTCGCGACCGTGGGCCTCGTAGTCGTCGACCGCCACGGCCAGCACGTTCGCCCGCGGGGGATCCGCCACCTGCAGGAACTCCTGCGCGGACGCAATATCCATGAAGATGTAGTTCGAGTCGTACTCCACCATCCCCGAGCGGAAGCGGCCGACCACCTCGAAGTCCTTGATGCAGAGGATCGGCGTCGTGGAGTGGCGCGCGGTCAGGAGCCCGACGGTGCCGCTCCCGCGCAGCTCGGCCCCGAGAACGACGCCCGGGTTGCGGGTCGGCAGGCCGCTGTCCTCCTTGAAGTCGAAGTTCCGCTTCCCTTCCTTCTGGAAGAACTCCTCCAGCTCGCTGACCTTCCGCTCCTCCTCGGGAAAGATGCCGACGATGTGGACGTCGCTGTAGGAGCCGCTGCGGCCGAGCCAGGCCTCGTACTCGAGCCGCGGCGCGCAGCCCTTCACGTGCGGGAGCTTGCGGATCGAGTCGCAGATGGCGTCGTAGTCGGTGAACCACAGGTTCTTGTCGATGGACGTGACCATGATGTGCGTCTGCATCCCGCGGATGCGCGAGCGCATGTCCCGCGAGAAGCCGCCCATCAGCGACGTGACGACGACCATCGTCATGATGCCGACGGCGACACCGACGATGGAGAAGTAGATGATCTTGTGCGCCCGGAGGTACCGGAACGCCATGAAGAGCTTATACATGCGCTTCTACGGACGACCGCCGCACCCGGGCGGTCACTTTTTACTTCGCGTGCTCCCGCAGCAGCGGGAACAGGATGACCTCGCGGATCGACGGATTGTTCGTCAGCAGCATGACCAGCCGGTCGATGCCGATGCCGATCCCGCCCGCCGGCGGCATCCCGTGCTCCAGGGCCATGAGGAAATCCTCGTCGACCTTTCCCTGCCGCGCCATCTCGTCGCCGCCGGCCTGGTCCACCAGGCGCTTGCGCTGCTCAATCGGATCGTTGAGCTCCGTATAGGCGTTCGAGAGCTCGAACCCCGCGGCGTAGACCTCGAAGCGGTCGGCGAATCCCGGCCGGTCGGGCAGCTCGCGGCAGAGCGGGGTCATCTCGATCGGCTGGTTGACGACGAAGCAGGCGTCCTGCAGCTTCGGCTGCACGAACTGGCTGAAGACTTCGTCCTGCACCTCGGGCTTGGTCATCTTGGCGGTGTCGATATGCCGCTCGGCGAGCTTCGCACGGCAGACGGCCGCATCGTTGGGATCGACGCCGGCGTGCTCGCGGAGCAGGTCGCAGAAGTCCTTCTTCGGCCAGGGCGGGGTCAGATCGATCGACTTCTCGCCGAAAGGGACCTGGGTGCCGCCGGCAACGTCTTTCGCGAGCGCGACGACCAGGCTCTCGACGAGCTCCATCATCGTTCGGAGGTCGCCGTTGGCGTGGTAAAGCTCCATCAGGGTGAACTCGGGGTTGTGCTGCGTATCCACCCCTTCGTTACGAAAGACGCGGCCGATTTCGTAGACCTTTTCGATGCCGCCGACGAGCAGCTTCTTGAGCGGGATCTCGAGGGCGATGCGCAGGAAGAGGTCCTGGTCGAGCGCGTTGTGGTGCGTCTTGAACGGACGCGCCGCCGCCCCGCCGGGAATCGCGTGCATCATCGGGGTCTCGACCTCGACGTAGCCGCGCCCGTCCAGGAAGCGGCGCATGCCGGAGATCAGCTTCGCGCGCTTGAGGAATTTCTGCAGCACGTCGGGGTTCGAGATCAGGTCGAGGTACCGCTGGCGGAAGCGGATCTCGGGATCCGTCAGCCCGTGCCACTTCTCGGGAAGCGGGCGCAGCGACTTGGTCAGGAACGTGAACGTGTCGGCGAAGATGGTGATCTCGCCGGTCTTCGACTTCGACAGCGGCCCGCCGAACGCGACCAGGTCGCCCATATGGACGTTTTCGAAGGCCGGCCAGGCGTCGGGGAGCTTGTCCTTCTTGACGTAGACCTGGATCTTGCCGGTCCAGTCCCGCACGTCGAGGAAGGCGGCCTTGCCCATGTTGCGGAGGGCGGTGACGCGGCCGGCGACCAGCACCGGCTTGTTCTCGAGCCTGGCGAACTTGGCGACGATGTCGCCGGCGGGCTGGGCGCCGTCCAGCCGCTGTCCGAAGGGGTCGACCTTGAGGGCGCGGAGGGCGTCGAGGCGCTTGAGCCGCTCATCGCGTTCGTCCGACATGGGCGGGGATGGTAGCAAAAAGAGGGTCAAAGTGTTACCGTTTCCGACTGGTGACCAGGCTGCGCCGCAGCAGGGTCATCACCCTATGGACGCACGACTCAGACGCACCGAACGGCTTACGCGCCAGGCGGATATCGACGCCGTCTACAAGTCGGGAAGGCGGCTCCATGCCAGGGCGTTCCGCATCCACGTGAAGCCCAATACCCTGTCTTACTCGCGATTCACGGTCAGCGTGCCGAAGCGCGTCTGCACGGCGGTGCTGCGGAACCGCTGGAAACGCCTCCTCCGGGAATCGTTCCGCCTGGGCAAGGAGACGATCGGGCCCGGGCTCGACATCGTCGCCGTTCCGACCCGGCCGCCGGAGGAGCTCCAGCGCCCGCAGGTGGGCTTCGTCCTCAACGAGCTGGTGAAGAAGTACCGGTCGAAGCCGTGAAGTATCTGGTGATCATCCCCGTCCGCCTCTATCAGCTCACCGTCTCGCCCTGGCTTCCCCGCGCCTGCCGCTACGAACCGAGCTGTTCGAACTACATGCTCGAGGCGGTTCAGAAGCACGGGGCGTTCAAGGGGGGCTGGCTGGGATTGAAGCGCCTGCTGCGCTGCGCGCCCTGGGGAGGATATGGATTCGATCCCGTCCCCGAGCCTACTTCCTCTGCAGCTCCTCGGGATCCCGGGGCAGCGTCTTGACTTCGACCATCCGCAGGGTGACCTTGCGCTTCGCTTCGGGCACGGCGCCGGCTTCCGCCTGATTCTTCGCCGCGTCCTCGCCGTCCTTGGCGTCCTTGTCCTTCGGCGCTGCGCCCGCCGACCGGGCGACCGGGGCCGCGACCGGCTCCTTCCTGCCGAAGATGCCGCCCGACTTGTATTGCGACATGAACATGTCGCTGGGCTCGGTGACCATCAGCCTCGCATCGCCCGGCTTTTCGAGCTCCTCGCGCAGCTTCGCCAGCTGCGAATCCGTGACCTCGAGGACGAGGGTATTCTCCGAGTCGCGGTTGCGCGGAGCCTTCATCGGCTGGGGCGGCTGCTGGGCGGCGACGCCCATCTTCTTCAGGGAATCCTCAAGAGTCTTCCGCGACTTCGACAGCTGCAGCGAGGAAATCGTGCAGTTCAGCGGGGGCAATTCCGCGGGAACCACGGCCGAGGCGACCTTCGCCTTCAGGTCGGCGTTCGACTTCGCGAGGGGCTCGGACTCCTTTTTGGCGGCGGCCTTCTCGACGACGGCGTCCTTGGCGGGCTCGGGTTTCGGCGCCTCCATCTTCGGCGGCGCCGGTTCGGCCGCGGGCTTGGCCGTTGCGGCCGGAACGGGCGCCGCCGGCGGCGCGGCCGGAGCCTCGGCCGGACGCGCGGGCAGTTCCTTCCCCGCGCCCGCCAGCTTCGACCGTTCGAGCTCGTTCAGCGCATCGGCCTTCGGCGCCGCGGCGCCGGGCTTGTCGCCGGCCCGCTTCCCGTCGCTCCCGGCCAGATCCTTTCGCGACTCCTCCATCGCGCGTCGCTTCAGCCCCTCGTCCGCCAGGGACCGGTCGGCCTCCATCCGCAGAGCAGCGGGGTCCCCCTTCTCCGCGAATTCGGGCGCGGCCTTCTGCGCCTCGGGAATCCGCGCGATCGCCGGCGACAGGGGAGCCGACGACGCCAGGGGCGCGCGCTGCTTCGCCGCCGTGAAATACATCACGTTCACGAGGAGGAAAAGCCCGGCCGCGGCCGCCGACGCCCAGAGGATCTTGCGGCGGAAGGAGGCGAGGACGTGGACCTTGCCTGCGGCCTGGATCTCGAGGGAGACCCCTTCGGCGATCGACAGGGGCGCGCGCAGGCGCGGCAGTTCGCGGACGAGAAGCGCGGCCGACTTCAGCTCGCCCAGCTCACGAAGGCACTCCGAGCAGGCGGCGATGTGACGCTCCACATCCGCCTTCTCCGCGGCGCTGAGCTCGCCGTCGTAATAGCCGGTGAGCTTCTCCTTGTCGTACGCGCAGTTCATTTCACCCCTATGACGCGGCGATTCACTTGAGAGTTCCAATATACGATTTCAGCTTTGATTTCAGCTCGAGCCGGGCCCGGTGCAGGCGCGACCGAACCGTGCCCTTCGGAATCTGCAGGATGTCCGCGATCTCCTCGTACGAGTGCCCCTGCAGGTCCTTGAGGAGGATGATCTGCCGGTCCCCCTCCTCCAGCTGCTCCAGCGCCTGCTGGACCTTCTTCTGCGTCTCCTCCCCCTCGGCCTTCTCCGTGGGGTTCGCCTCGACCGCCGGCTCCACGACCTTGTCGTCGTCCTTCGAGTAGATCGACACCGTCGTCCGCCGGTTCTCGCGGCGGAAGGAGATCGCCTGATTGAACGCGATCCGGTAGATCCAGGTCGAGAACGCGGAGTCGCCCTTGAACTCCTGGATCTTCCGGAACGCGTTGATGAAGGCGCGCTGGACGATGTCGGCCGCGTCCTCCATGTTCCCGCAGAAGCGGGCGACGGCGCTGTAGACGCGGTCCTGGTGGCGCGTGACGAGCTCGTCGAACGCGCGGGTCTCGTTCCGCTGGCAGCGGAGGACGAGCTCGCGGTCCGGGAGCTCGCGGAGCTCGCCGGCCGGGACCCCCTGGGAATCGAGCGGACTCATATCAGATTGGACGTCCGGCCCGGCGTATTGATGGGCCGGAGATCCGCATCATTTGAGGTCCCGGGCGCAGCGGAAGCCGACGTCCGGGTGCGGCAGCCGGGGATCGTCGGCGAGCTGGTTGGCACAGCGGAGCGCCTTCTGCGACGTCATGAAGGAGCCGCCCTTCAGGACGCGGAATTCGGGAGGCGGCTTGGTCATCCCGGCCGGCACCGGAGCGGGCGTCTGCGTCCACTCCCACACGTTGCCGCTCATGCCGCCGACCCCGAACGCGCTCGCGCCGACCTCGAAGTCCTTCTGGTCCACCGGGGTCGTGCCGGGGGCAAGGCTCTTGTTGAACTGCCAGTACTCGAGGGAATTGGCGAGGAACTGGTCCTCCTTCTCCTGGAACGCGTTGCCCCAGGGGAATTCGCGCTTGTCCGGGCCCCGCGCGGCCACTTCCCATTCCTCGGCCGTCGGCAGCCGCTTGCCCGCCCACTTGGCGTAGTCGGAGGCGTCGTCCCAGGTGACGAAGACGACCGGATGGCGGTCGCGGCCCTTGGGGGGCTTGCGTCCGCCCCAGACCGGCGGCGGTTCGTGCCCCGTCGAGGCGACGAACGCATAAAAGTCCTCGTTCGAGACTTCGTACTTGTCGATCAGAAACGGGGGCAGCTTCACCTGGCGCAGCGGCTTCTCGTCGGGGCGCTCCTCCGACCCGATCCAGCACGCCGTGCTCGGAATGCGGACCATGCTCAGTTCCTGCTGGATGGCGCGGGCCCGCACCTGGAACTCGCGGACCAGCGCCGTGCGTTCGGGATAGAACTGGAGGGCGTTCTCGGCGGTCGCGATCGCCTGGACGTACTTCCCCGCGGCGAACAGCTTCTGCGCTTCGCCGAGGTCGCGGTTGTAGTACCGATCCGATTCCTGCTGGAGGGGGATGATGCCGGCGCGCGCGCGGGCGATCTCCTCGTCCTTCGCCGCCCCCGGATGATCCTTGACGAACTGGTCGAGGAGCGCGAGCCCCTCGTCCCAGCGGTTTTCGGAGCGGCACTTCTCGACCTTCTCCCGCAGCACCCCCCACTCGCGCTCCTGCTGCTTCCGGAGCTCCGCCTTGCGCTGCGCCTCGGCGCGCTCGGCCTCGTCCTTCTTGCGGCCCTCCGCGATCGACGCGTCCAGCGACGCGAACGCCGGATCCGCGGGCCGGAGCTTGCGGGCCGCCTCGACGGCCGCGGCCGCGTCGTCCCAGCGCCGGCCTTCGAGCGCCTTCCGGGCCTCCGCGAGTTTCGCGTCGAAGTCGACGGCCGGCGCGACCGGAGGCTTGACGGGATCGGGCACGAGCGGATCCTTCGGAGTCGCCGGCGGGTCCTCGAGGGTCTTCGTGATCGGGACCGGCACCTTCACCTGCGCGGGAACGTCGTCCTTCTTGCGCCAGCGGAGGAAGAGGAAGCCGGCGAGGAGGGCGATGAGCAGCGCGATGGCGAAGAGCGGCCAGCCCTGGGGTTTTTTCGGTGCGGCGGGATCCATCATGGACGGGCCTGCGACGCTGCGGGCGCGCGGAACCTCACTTGGGGATCTTCCAGGTCTTGATCGAGCCCAGCATGAAATCGAGGACCTTCTGGTGCTTCTTGTACATCCCCTCCTCGCCGCTGAGGAAGATGATGTACTGGCACTGGTTTTCCTTCCCGATGAAGACCCATTCGCGCAGCTCCACCGGCTTCTCGTTGGCTTTGAAGCTGGCCTCGTAGAACCAGGCATTGACGCCTCCCGCCGCACCGGCCGGGAGCTTCGCGGAGGACATCGAGATCTGCTTCACGTCCGTGATGCCCTTGATGCCGGCCCAGCCGGCGAAATCCGTCTCGGCCTGCTTCTTGTTGTCGAAGCTGCCCATCGTCGGCGGCGGGATGTGGATGACCTCGATGCAGACCTCGTCGACCTTGTGGGAGAGGATGATCTTGGGGTCCTTGGCGAAGCGCCCCTTGTCCTTGAAGTCCCACTCGTCGTTCTTCGGCGGCTTCTGGATGGAGATGCCGGCCTTCGCCTCGTACTTGAGGTCGGTGTTCGGCTTGGCCTGCGGCATCAGCAGGAGCACGACGGCGGCGGCCATGCCCGCGGCGTTCATCATCGACGTCCCATCCTCCCGGGTATTATAGCCATCCCCGTCCCGCGGGGGAAATGCTTCGCGCCCGAATTTGAACTCGACCCGGCCGCGGATCGGTTACTATCCAAGGGATCCCCCGTTCAGGAGGGCCAGGTCATGCCGTTCCGCTTCGCCGCCTTGCTTGTCCTTGTCGCGCTCCCCCTGACGCTCACCGCTCAGGACAAGAAACCCCCTGCGAAAAAGCCCCCGGCCGGCCCGCTGGACCTGGAAACCGAGCACTGGAAGGTGACGTCGACGATCCCGGCCGTCCCGGGCAAGGACTTCGAGGAGATGCTGGAGCAGTTTTACGCGCTCTGGTCGAAGAAGGCGGGCGCCGCGGCCGGACCGGCCACGGGGGGCGGCACCACCCCCGCTGCGGGGGGCAAGCTCAAACTGCGGCTTTACTACGATCGGGAGGAGTTCAACAGCCAGCCCGGACGCAGCGGCGGTTACCTGCTGAAGGAGGACGAACTCCACGTCCTGGCGGACAACAAGTACTCCTACAGCATCGGCGCCGGCGGGCCGCGTCTCTATCTGCTGAACGCCTACCCCGGGATCGACAAGCGCAAGGACGTCCCGCCCTGGGTGATCGCGGGCCTCTCGACCTACCTGGCCTGCGCCTCGTGGAAGGAGGGCTCGATCGAGATCGACTCCCTCAAGCTGCCGCAGCACAACCAGAGCCTGCTCTCGCTGCAGAACCTGATGAAGTCGGGCGACTGGGGCAATTTCGAGAAGGGCTTCAAGGCGGACGGCCGCGATTACGAGATCCGCCGCCGCATCATCGACCTCCAGGCCTGGGGGCTGTTCTATTACCTGTTCAACGCCCCGGGCGAAGACGGCGGAAAGTCGGTGAACGGCGGCCTGGTGCCGCCGCTGCTGGCGGCCCTGAACCAGGGCCGGAAGATGGAGGAGGCGATCGCGCCCCTCCTCAAACTCGCCCCCGCCAACAACATGGCCGCGCTCGAGAAGTCCGTGAAGGACTACTTCCAGAAAATCAAGCTGGAGGTGAAGGACCGCGAGGAGGGGGACTGGCTCGTGGGCGACACGGCGCATTACACGATCCACGTCCAGAAGGGCGCGCTCAACAAGAAGACGAAGCAGAACGAGAAGCAGATCCTCGACGAGCTGAAGTGGAAGATGGAGCTGCTCTTCGAAAAGTACTCGCTGGCCTTCCGCTTCCAGGGCCTGCTCTCGCAGAAGGCCGTCCTCAAGCTCCATAAGAACAAGACCAGCTACATCGGCGCGGGCGGGCCGCCGAGCTCCGCCGCCTATTACAGCCCTTCCACCAAGGAGCTCGTCGGCTACGAGGACAGCGAAGAGACGGGGATGTACTTTCACACGCTCTGCCACGAAGGCTGCCACCAGTTCTTCGACCTGGCCTTCCCCGGCTTCTACGAGTCCGACTCGATCCCGATGTGGTTCAGCGAGGGCCTGGCAGACTGCTTCGGCGCGTCCGAGATCCGCGGCAAGGACCTCTACGTGTTCACGCTGGGCGGGACCGCGTCGTGGCGCGTCGAGGCCGTCAAGCAGTACGCCCAGCAGGGCTCGCTCCCCGCGCTCAAGGAGCTGCTCAACCTCGGCCAGCAGCCCTTCATGGCCGGCGCCCAGATGCACTATCCGCAGTCGTGGTCCTTCGTCCACTTCCTGTGGAATTACCCGACCCTCGACGGCGGCAAGGGCCAGTACTCCGAGATCGTCATCAAGCTGATCGACGGCTTCAAGGTCGGGAAGGCGCGCGACGTGGTCTATAAGGACGCCTTCCAGCTCAAGGGCAAGCCCCTCGCCCTCGACGACCTGGAGAAGGAATGGAAGGCGTACGTGAAAACGCTCAAGGTGCGGAAGTAACCCGTGGCGCCCACCCGATACCCGGCCGCCCGGGGCTTCGCTCTGGTCGTCGCGGTCCTGTTCGGTCTGACGCTCATCGAGTCTCTTTCGCAGCTTCCCTTCGGAGACCCGATTGCTCCGCTCGTCTTTCGCCTGTTTGCCCCCTCCATGTCGCAGTTGTCCGGGATCGTCTTCGCCGATCTCCTGGGCCTCCTGGGGGCCGCGGCGACGGCCGGCTGGCCCGCCCGCGGTTTCCTGGTCTTCGGGGCCGCATGCTTCGTGATGGGCGGCGCGCTGCTGAGCGCCTGGCCCTGGAACGACGCGCTCCTCCGCGTGGCCGGAGGGTGTCTGCTTGCCGGAGGTCTCTATACCTGGTTGGGTGCCCGTCAGGGGGC
>DASQOM010000043.1:0-3933 GCA_035644495.1 Planctomycetota bacterium
GCGTGTAACATCGGTGCGGGCTGAGGATATCCAGCCCCGGACTACGAAAGGACACCCCCATGCGCACCTTCCTCGCCCTCGTCGTCGTCGCCCTCCTCGCCGTCCCGGCCGCGGGACAGGATAAGGCTCAGGAAAAGAAGAAGATCGTCTTCGTCGCCGGCGGCCCGAGCCACGGCTACGGCGACCACGAGCACCTCGGCGGCTGCATGCTGCTCGCGAAGTGCCTCAACGAAAGCGGGCTGCCGGTCGAGTGCGTCGTGACCAAGGACAACGGCTGGCCCAAGGACCCGTCGGTCTTCGACGGGGCCGCGGCCATCGTCATGTACTCCGACGGCGGCGGCGGGCATATGGTGAACAAGCACGTCGCCGAAGTCGATCCGCTCGCGAAGAAGGGCGTCGGCATCGGCGCGATCCACTACGCGGTCGAGACCGTCGCGGGCGACCCCGGCAAGGCCTTCCTCGCCTGGATGGGCGGCTACTTCGAGATGAACTGGTCCGTGAACCCGCACTGGAAGGCGAAGTTCGAGAAGCTGCCCGAGCACCCGGTGACCCGCGGCGTGAAGCCGTTCGAGACCAACGACGAGTGGTACTACCATATGCGCTTCCGCGACGACATGAAGGGCGTCACGCCGATCCTGTCGGCGGTCCCGCCGGATTCCACGCGTCAGGGGAAGGACGGCACCCACAGCGGCAATCCGGCCGTCCGCGCCGAGATCGGCAAGAACACGCCCGAGCACATGATGTGGGTCAGCGAGAACGAGGGCGGCGGCCGCGGCTTCGGGTTCACCGGCGGCCATGCGCACTTCAACTGGAAGAACGACGATCAGCGCAAGCTGATGCTGAACGCGATCGTCTGGATCGCAAAGATCGAGGTCCCGGCGGACGGGGTCGCGTCCAAGACGCCGACGCAGGAGGAGCTGGAGGCGAACCTGAAACCCAAGCCCGCGCCCAAGAAGTAGGGGGAAAAGTGGCGGCGGGACGAAGGGACTTGGTATGATCGCCCGTCCTCAATAGGGATGGGAGCCGCCGACATGAAACACCTGCTGCTGGCCGGGCTGCTGCTGGGCGCCGTCTCGTGCAGGCACGACGACGATGCGCTTCAGTACGAGAAGGTCCGCGTCGAGCGCTACGAGCCGAGCGTCCGCATCGAACCCGAGGGCGAACTGCAGTACATGGCGTTCTGCTCGGACGAGGGGCGCGCGCTGAGCGGCTGGACGGACAGCCGGTCGGAGGCGCAGTCCAAGGCGGGCGAGTACCACGGCGAGCATCCCGACCGCGAGTGCACGGTGCTCTGGCGCCAGAAACCCGGCCGCATGACCTTCAAATCCGAGTAGCCCCACCACCAAGCCCGTCGTGTGAGTGGAAACACCACAAACAAGACCGTCACGTTTGTGGTTTTTGATCAGACCCGGATCGGCATGACGATCAGCGGCAGGCCGCGTTCCCGGAAGCGGCGCTGCAGCTCCTCGCCCGTCCGCGCGTGCAGCAGCCGCGTCAGCAGCGACGGGATGTGGAACACCAGGTCGCCGCAGAAATACACCGAGCGCGGGTAGTCCTTCGCGACCTGGACGCTCAGGTCCTCCAGCTCGTCGATCAGGTCGACCCCGAAGCCCGCGCGGCACTCCGCCGCGAATCCCCACTTCTCCGCCAGGGCCACATACTTCTTCAGCTCGCCCTCGACTTTCGACTTCAGGTGCTCCACCTCGTGCGCGCCCTTGAAGCGGTCGAAGTCGACCTGCCCCACCGACAGGAACACGAGCTGCCGGAAATACTCGGGGAAGATCCGCTGCACCCCCATGATCGTGTGCAGGCCGGCCCCGTTGTAGCCGCTGACCAGGAACACCGCGGTCGGCGCCGTCTTGTCCCACGGCTTCGCGTCCCGATGGTACGGGTCGGACTCCGCGGCCTGGACGATGGAGTTCAGCCGGCTCAGGGTCAGCCCCACCGCCCCATAGTGCCGCCTCACCACGGCGCAAAGGATGCCCAGCAGCAGGATCGCCCCGAGGGCGTACACCGCGTAACGGGCCCCTTCCGCGGCGAACAGGGAGCCCAGGATCGTCGCCGAGAGCAGGGCCGCCAGCACCGACACGGACCCGCGCAGCAGCCCCTTCTCCTGGGTGTGCGTGAACCAGTATTTGACCATCCCCGCCTGCGACAGCAGGAAGGTCACGAACACGCTGAAGCTGTAGATGATGACCAGCAGGTCGACGTTGCCGCCCGTCGCCAGGATCGCCGCCAGCCCGCCCACGCCGATCAGGAAGATGCCGTTCGACACCACCAGCCGGTCGCTCAGCCGGCTGAAGCGCCGCGGCACCCAGGAGTCCACGGCCATCGACGCCAGCACGCGCGGTCCGTCGATGAAGCCCGCCTGCGCGGCGCTGATCAGCAGCATGCCCTCGGAGATCAGGGTGACCGTGACCAGCATCTTCCCGAAGCCCGCCGTCCCGAACACCGACTCGGCCAGCACTGCGTTCAGCGTCTTGCCCGCGGTCGGGACGACCTGGACGTGGAGGTAGCTCATGAGCAGGCCGCCGGCGACGACCGAGAGGGAAACCGCCATATAGATCATGGCGCGCCGCGCCGTCTGCACCCGCGGCTCGCGGAGGATCGAGAGGCTGTTGCTGATCGCCTCGATGCCGGTGTACGTGCCGGCCCCGTGGGAGTAGGCCTTCAGCAGCAGGAACGCCGCCGCCGCGGTCGGGAGCGCGACGGGCGCCGGTCCGGCGTGCACCGCCGCCAGCGGGGGCTGGAGGATCGACATCGCCATCAGCAAGGCGTGGATGATCAGGAACGTGATGAAGATCGGCATAAGGACCATCACCGAGTCCTTCACCCCGCGGAAATTCATGAACATCAGCAGTCCGAGGCCGACGATGACGGCGACGTATTTGTACTGGTGCCAGCCCGGGGGCATGAACGGCAGGCTGAAGATCGCATCCGCCCCCGACGCCACGGAGATCGCCACGGTGAGGACGTAGTCGATCACCAGCGCGCAGCCGCAGATCATGCCCGGATAGCGGCCCAGGGTGCCGGACGCGACGGTGTAGCCGCCGCCGCCCGAGGGGAACGCGGCGATGGTCGACGCGTACGCGGCCGAGAGGATCGACACGGTCAGCATCGTGGCCAGGGCGAGGAACGGGGCCAGGTGGCGGTACTCGCCGAGCGCCTTGAAGGTGGCTTCAGGGCCGTAGCAGGCGGAGCTCAGGCCGTCGGCGCCGAGGCCGACCCAGGCAAGGAAGGCGATGAGGGACAGTCCGTGGTGGACCGACGGATCGTTGGGATCCTTGGCCTTGCCGAAAACGACCTCGTTGACGCGCTTGTAGACGGAACTCATGGGGTCCTCGCGCAGCCCTCCGCCGAAGCGGGAGGCGGCGTGAGGCCTGATGGCGGGCGGACGGCGGAGCCCTGACGAACGCCGACGAGGTTAGCTGTCGGGTTGGGGCCCATCAGCTGGCCCTGGCGTCCCCGGGGACGCCTTCACCCCCCATCTTCACCTTGGTTCCCCCGTTCCCGGCCGGTGCCGGGATTTGGCGATCGGGGGCATTATAGCCCGGCCTCACCAACAAGCCAGTCCCATTTGAGGAGTCCCACAAACAGGACGGGATTGTTTGGGGGATCAGGGGGCTTCGCAGGCGCCGGCGTCCGCCGACGCCCCGGTGCGGGCGTTGCCTCGCTGGTCGGTGGCAGGCGCGCCCGTGACGCCGGCAAGGTCGATGGCCAGGCTTCCCGCCGCGGGCTGCATCGTGAACGTCAGGCCGCCGTTGTTCTGGAGAGCTCCGAGCATCACGTTGGCCACGAAGGTGGTTCCCGTGACGCTCGCCGGCTTGTTCCCGGTGCCGCCCACCGGCGACTGCACGTTCGCGCCGCCCGCGAAGCTGTTGTTGACCTGCGTGCCGCCCGCCGGATTTCCCACGCCCGTATTTCCCGAAAGAA
>DASQOM010000044.1:0-37685 GCA_035644495.1 Planctomycetota bacterium
CGTGGCCAATAACCGGCCTAAGGCGTTGTTGACAACCCCGCCGAAGCCGCCCTATAATCCCCGCCAATACCGGGACAATGCCTACCTACGACTATTGCTGCGCCGCGTGCGGTCACCGGTTCGAGCGGTTCGAGTCGATCAACGACGGCGGCGCCAAGCAGTGTCCCAAGTGCAATAAGAAGAAGTCCAAGCGGATGCTCGGCACGGGCGCCGGGCTGATCTTCAAGGGTGCCGGCTTCTACACGACCGACTACAAACGGGCCGGCGAGAAGAAGGCCGGCGAGAAGGCCGGCGAGAAGTCTGGTGGGGACTCCGGCGAGTCGGGCAAGAAGTCCGACGGCAAGGACAAGAAAAAGGAAAAGGAGCCCAAGAAATGAGAGAGCTCAAGGGCGACTGGCGCGACTTGTTCAACGGCTTCATGGTCGCCCTCGACCTCCGGAAGTGCTTCCTGGCGCTCCTCGGCATCTTCGTCACCATCTGCGCCTGCGGTGGACTCACCATCGTGCTCGGCAACTCGATCGATCGGAGGACCGTCGAGCCGCCCAAGAACCTTATCCTCCACGAGTGGTGGCACACGCAGCAGGTCTCCTGGGACGTGATCTACAACGGCGCCTACGTGATCGAGCCGGTCGCCGTGTCCGCGGCGCCCTCCGGCGCCATGATGGCTCCCAAGAGCGCCCCGGTGACCGTCTCCACTCCGCTCCTCAAGCGCGTCAAGGCGAGCGCCTTCGTCCGGATCGGCTATACGGTGGTCTTCGTCCTGCTGTTCCTGACCATCTGGTCGTACTTCGGCGGGGCCATCGCGCGCATCGCCGCCTATGAGATCGCCAAGGACGGCGAGCGCATCGAGACGCGCAAGGCCCTCCAGTTCGCGCGCCGCAAGTTCTGGTCGTTCTTCTGGGCGCCGCTCATCTGCATCATCGGCTTCTTCTTTTTCTTCGTCTGCAACTACGCCGGCGGCCTCGTCGGCAGCATCCTCGACTTCGCCAAGATCGGCGCGCCCCTCGTCGCCCTCCTGCTGCCGCTCGCGCTGCTCTCGGGCTTCATCATGACCCTGATCTGCGTGGGCACCGTGACGGGGATGCCGCTCTTCGCCCCCGCGGTCGCCGCCGAGGGGACGGACAGCTTCGACGCCGTCAGCCGCGGCTTCAGCTACGTCTACTCCCGCCCCTGGCACTACATCTGGTACCAGGTGGTGAGCTCGGTCTACGGTTATGTCTGCATCGGCTTCGTCATCCTCTTCGCGATCCTGATGTGCCACCTTGGCATCGAGGCCGGCGCCCAGGGCTTCGAGCTCTCGGGCGTCTGGAAGCCGGGGGCGTTCCACAAGGTCGCGAACGAGTCGTGGGCCCTCATCCTCTCGAAGGACCATCAGCCCTGCGGGCTGTACAGCTGGGATCCGATGGACGTCCTGAAAACGCCTCATCCGTACGGCCGCCTCCAGCACCTGGGGAACTCCATTGTCGGCGTCAACTTCGAGGACCGCGGGGTGTTCGAGGGCAAAGACACGTTCGCCAGCTTCCTGATCACGTTCTGGCTTGCGATCACCCTGGGCCTGGCCCTGGGCTACGTCGTCAGCTTCTTCATCTCGCAGCAGACGATGATCTACTACATCCTGCGGAAGAAGGTCGACGGCATCGAGATGAACGAGGTGTTCGAGGAGTCGGAGGAGGAGGCCAAGCCCGCGGAAGTCGCCAAGCCGGCCGCGGCCGCCCCCGCTCCGGACGCCGCCAAGCCTGCCGAGCCCCCGAAGGAAGAGAAGAAGTAGCCGCGGCTAACGACAGTCCTGCGCCGCAGGTTTGTCATCACCGTCCCACCAGCGGTGCAGGGAGGTTCCCCCCAGCAGCACTCCGGGCAGGATTGTCACCGACGTGACGACGTCGATCACATAGTGATACCGCAGCGCCATCGTCGCCAGGATGCAGCCCAGGGCGGGAGCGACGACGATCCGGAAGGCCGGACGGCAGAGTTTCCACGAGAGGTAGATCACGACCATCGACAACAGCGCGTGGCCGCTCGGAAAGGCGTCGGGCGTCCTCCACTCCGCCGCCAGGATCATCTGGTGCATCGGCCCGCCGATCAGCAGCCCGTCGAGCTGCCGCGGCCGCGTCGTGAAAAAATGATGCGGCCCGATCGCGGGCACCACGTAGTACCCGAGGTACGAGGTGAGCAGCCCGACCATCGTCACCGCCAGATACTGCCGGAGCTTCGACTCCTGGCCCCGGAGATGGATCACCGCGCCGGGGATCAGCAGAGAGATGAAGTAGAACCAGTAGCAGAGGTGCAGGAAGTCGTAGAGAAACGTCGGCCACCCGTTGAGGAAGAACGCGTCGACGTCGCCGAACCAGCGCCGGTCGATGTGCTGCAGAACGCGGTCGTAGTAATGGTCCTCGAAGGGATGCACGAGCGGGACGAGGAAGTAGCACTCGCGGAACGCCCCGAGCGCGAAGGGGACGACATACCAGTACCGGAAGAACGACCAGAAATTTCCTCCGTAGCGGTGGTAAGCATGGGCGACCAGGCCGATCATGACGGCGGCCAGGGCGTGATAGAGGAGGAAGATCCAGGAGCCGGCGGGCCGCAGGATCAGCACGACCAGGCTCAGGAGCGCGAGGTAGCCGAGATTGACGAGGTCGAATGCATAGAGCTTCTTCATGAGAGGAGCCGCGCGGCGGCCACGACCGCGGCGGTCTCGATGCGCAGGATCGTGGGGCCCAGCGACACGCGCCGCGCGAAGCGGGCCTCCTCGTCGGGGGTCAGGCCCCCCTCGGGTCCCACGACGACGCAGCCGCCGCCCCGCGGCGCGGGCTCCGTCGAGCCCGGCGAGGCGAGGATCGCGTCGGCCGGCAGCTGGTCGGGCCGCTGCTCGGGGGAGATCTTCAGGACCGGGGCGCCCGACTGCTTCGCGGCCGCGACCGCGATCTTCTCGAGCCGCTTCCGCTTTCCCTCCCCGGGCTCCGTGACGCTGCGCGCGAAGCGGACGGGGACGAACTCGGCGACGCCCAGTTCGGCGAGCTTCTCGACCATCCAGTCGAGCCGGGCCCCCTTCGGGACGGCGGCGGCGACCACCACCCTCGGGAGCTCCGGAGCCTCGAGCTTCTCGAGGAGGCGGACCGTGACCGCGCCCCGGGTCGACTCGATCTCGCCGCTCCAGGTCTCCCGGGAGTCGAAGACGGTCACGCGGTCTCCCTCGGCCAGGCGGAGCGCGCGCAGCGCGTGGCGGGATTCGTCCGGCGGAAGGACGGCGGGATGCGTGATCCTCTCGACGAAGAAGCGGGGCATGGAACGCGGATTCTAAGGGCGCGCGGGCCATAATGCAACCCTGCGGCCGACCGTCCATCCTTGCGTTCCCCGCCGTGCCGGGTCATAATTTTTACGTGCCAAAACCCCCCGGCCTCCTCCTCGTCGAGAACGTTGAACGCGTCGTCCTGGGCAAGCGCGCCACGATCGAGACCGCCGTCGCCGCCCTGCTCGCCCGCGGCCACGTGCTCCTGGAAGACGTGCCGGGCGTCGGCAAGACGGTTCTCGCGCGGGCCCTCGCCCGGTCCGTCGGCGCCGAGTTCCGCCGCGTCCAGTGCACGCCGGACCTGCTCCCCTCCGACGTCACCGGCACAGCGATCTTCAACATGCGCGACCAGGCCTTCGAGTTCCGCCGCGGCCCGGTCTTCACGAACCTCCTGCTCGCCGACGAGATCAACCGCGCGACGCCGCGGACCCAGTCGGCCCTGCTCGAGGCGATGGAGGAGCGGCAGGTCACCGTTGACGGCACGACCCACCCGCTGCCCGACCCGTTCTTCCTGATCGCGACGCAGAATCCGATCGAGCTGGCCGGGACCTTCCCGCTGCCGGAGGCGCAGCTCGACCGCTTCCTGCTCCGGCTTTCCATGGGATACCCGGACGAGGCCACTGAGGTCGAGATGATGGCCGCCCAGAAGGAGCGGCACCCCCTCGAGTCGCTCCAGCCGGTCATCGACGGCGACCGCCTGCAGGAGGTCCAGCGCAACGTCGCCCACGTCTACGTGCACCCCTCGGTGCTCAAATACATCCAGCAGCTGCTGGCGCGGACGCGGAAGGACGAGCATGCCCAATATGGCGCCAGCCCGCGCGGCGGCCTGGCCCTCATGCGCGCCTCCCAGGGCCTCGCCGTGATCCAGGGCTCCCCGTTCGTGACGCCCGACCATGTCCAGCAGCTCGCGACCGCCGTGCTCGCCCACCGGATCGTGGTGAAGTCGCGCTCCCGGGTCCAGGGCGTGGACGGGACCCGCATCGTCGACGCCGCCCTGCACGAGGTCGAGGTGCCGGTGGATTTCGAGCCGGTGTGATGTGGAACCTTCACGGTCCACGCTTTATCGAACGTTCCTCCTGAGCGCGCTGATCCTGCTGCTCGTCCTGGGGGTCTCGCTCCGGCTCCCGGCCTTTCTCGCGCTGGCCGCCGCGTGGGGGGTCTTCCTCGCGGCCTCGTGGCGTGCGTCGAGACGGCCGCTCCAGGGCTTCCGGGTCCGTCGCTCGCTCTATCCGAGTGCCTTCGAGGGCGACGAAGTCCCGGTGGAGCTGGTGCTGGAAAGCGACCGCCCGGCCGGCATGGTCGAAGTCGGCGACGCCTTCGGCCCGGCGATCGCCGCCGAACAGCGGATGCTGGAGCCGGGACCGATCGTCCCCGGGGTGCCGCGCCGGCTGAAGTATTCCGCCTTCTGTTCCCGGCACTGGGGGGTCCACCCGGTCGGGCCGGTCCAGGTCGTTACCAGCGATCCGGCCGGGCTGTTCCACTCCCGCCGCGCGCTCCCGGTGCTGGAGGAGTTCGCCGTCTTCCCGCAGGTCTATGATGTGGCCGGTCTCGGCGAGCTGGGGGCCCGCGCCACCCTGATCCCGTACGAGAGCTCCGCCGGAAGACCCGGCCAGAGCCTGCTGACCATGGGGGTCCGCGACTATCGGCCCGGAGACGATCCGCGGCGGATCCACTGGCCGGCGACCGCGCGCCGAGGATCCCTGATGGTCAAGGAGACCGAAGTCGACCTGACGCCGTACTACACCGTTCTCATCGACCTGGACCGCCGACACCGCGCCGGCACCGGGAGGAAGTCCACGCTGGAATATGTCCTGCGGACCGCCGCGTCGGTGATCTGGACGGCGGTGCGGACCGGCGGCTTCGTGCAGGTGTCCGGCCTGGGCGCGGCGCCGCTGCACGTCCCCCCGGGCCGCGGCGAGACGCATCTCTCCTTCGCCCTCGATGAGCTGATCCGCAGCGGACTGGACGGGGATATCCCCTTCCCCGAGGTCGTGCTCCGCGCCCTGCCGTTCGTCCCCGTGCAGTCGACCGTGGTCCTCATCTCGGGGACCGTCTTCGTCGACCTGGCCGGCCTCGGCGACGTCATCGAGGCGCTGCGGAGCCGGGGCTCGCGCGTGGCGGTGTTCCTGGTGAACAACTTCTCGTTCCCCGCCATCACCGGCTGGCCCCCGACGCGGGCGCAGGTGCTGGAGAAGACCCAGGAGGTGGGCTTCTTCCTCCGCTCCCGGGGCGTTCCGGTCAAGGTCCTCGAGGAAGCGGACGACCTGGAGGCCGTGCTCGGCCGCGGAGGACTGTCGTGAGGCAGTCTCCCGAGGCGTTTCTGCGTGCGCGCCTCGCGGCGCTCTATCTCCTTTCGCTGGCCGCGGTCAGCGGCTCGATCCTGGCCTGGCATCCGGAGCGGGCAGGGTCGCCCGTGTCGATCCTCTGGCCTCCCCTGGGCCTGGCCGCGGCGGCTCTCGCGGGGACCCTTCTGCAGGAGCGCTTCTCGGGACTCCTCGACCGGTACGCCCGCGCCCGCCTGCGCGCCGTGGCGGGGCTGATGTACGGCTGCGTCCTCCTGCTGGTGGGCCTCGGCCTCCTCGCCGGCGCCCGCGACGCGGCCGAAACCGGCTGCGGCATCCTCCGCGCCTTCCAGCCCGTCTTCCTGATCCTGGCCGGATTCGGTCGCGGACACCTGGGGACGCTGATCAATGGGTTCGCGCTGACGTCGACGTCCCTCCTCGCGGGAGGCCCGATTGCGGCGGCGTCGACGGCCCTCCACGGCGCGGTCGCCGTTTTTTTCTTCGCGGCGGACCACGCCGCGCGGACCCTGTCGGAATTCCCCGTCGACGAGATTCCTCCGGCGGGACCGATTCTGCGGCGCGGTGCCGTCCCGGCGCTCCTGATCCTCGCCGCCCTGGCGGTCTTCTTCTGGAAGCTCCCCGCGGCGCCCTATGCCCCTCTTCTGAGGTCGGGGGCGGCGCCGAACTTCCCGGCGGACAAGCTGGCCGGACTCCTGGCCAACCTGCTCGGGGTCGCGATCGTGTCGACGGTCGGATTCTTCCTCCTCCTCCGGTACGGCGGCGGCTCCCGCGGGCTGTCGGCAGCGGAGCCCGTCGTGGTCCGCGTCCCCGTCCGGCGCCGCGAGGGCGGCCCGGAAGGCTCCCGCTTCGTCGAGCCGCCGGTCTCACCGAGGGAATGGCGCGCGCGGATCGTGAGCCTGTACCTGCGCACCACGGAGCAGCTCGCCAAATGGGGGCGCCGGCGGCGGGCCTTCCAGACCCCGCGCGAGTTCTCGCGCAGTCTCGCCCCCGCGGGCCCCGCCGCCGACCTCGCCGAGCTCTTCGATCGCGCCCGCTACGGCGACCTCGAGATGAGCCAGGCGGATTTCGACCGGGCGACCCAGGCCTCGCGCGAGGTGATCGACCATCATCGCCGGCCTGCCTGACGGGATTGGGGACGCCGGGAACCCCCCGGAGGCCCCCGGCGTTAAATTACTGAGGAAGACGGTATGTTTGCCGTCGCGCTCGAGCTACAATGCCGAACGGGTGGGCCTTCCGGTGTCTCAATTGTCGTAGGGATCATCCGATGCGACATGTGATGAATAGCGTGACAGCTCTGGCGATCTCTCTCGTCCTCGCCTCGACGGCTCTTGCCGACGAGGTCGTGCTCCGGAACGGATCCAGCTTCACGGGTCTCGTCCGGGAGGAAGGCGACAAGGTCACCGTCGAGGTCGATTTCGGGACGATGACGTTCCGAAAGGTCGACGTCAAGTCCATCAGCCGGGGCAACGATCCGGTCAACGAGTACGAGACGAAGCTCAAGGCGGCGACGGACGTCAAGAGCCTGCTCGAGCTGGCGACGTGGGCGCGGGAGAAGGGCCTGGGCACGAAGTCGATGGATCTCTACCGCAAGGTGCTGACGCTGGACACCGACCAGCCCGACGCCCGAAAGGCGCTCGGCTTCGAGAAATTCAACGGAATCTGGATGTCCGGCGACGACCTGATGATGGCGCGCGGCTACGTCAAGGTCAACGGCAAGTGGCAGACCAAGGAGACGGCGGACCTGCTCCTCATTCAGCAGGAGCAGGCGCACCTCGAGAACGACCGGAACCTTCTGCAGAAGCGCCTGGCGGACCAGGTGCACGAGCAGGAGATGACGAAGATCGCGCTGGAGCGGGAGCGGCTGGAGATGGAGCGGCGGGATGACCGCTGGTGGTGGCGGAACGGGTGGAATTATGCGGCGGGTCCCTTCGGGGGCGTGGCCGGATATCTGGTCCCGAATTCGGTGCGGGCGACGACCGTCCCCTACTACAACCCCAGTTCGCTGCCTCCGGCGGGGACGAATTCGTCCACGCCGCCGATTATCCGGCGCTAGGCGACTACTCAGGAGCTGACCATGTGGCTTAAGACGACGGCGATCGCCCTGGCCCTCGCCCTGTCCGCGTTCGCGCAAGACGACGACGCGAAGAAGAAGGACGAGGAGGCGAAGGCGAAGATCGCCGACTTCAAGAAGGAACTCAAGGGCGCGAAGTCGGACAAGGACGTCATCCGCGCCATCGAGGGCCTGGGGGCCCTGCAGCATCCGAGGGTTCTCTCGGAGCTCAAGAACTACCTGGGCCGGACCCCGGACGAGGTGGCCGCCGCCGCCGAGGAGATCGGCAAGTACAAAAAGGACAAGGACGCGGCGGAGACGCTGGTCAACGCCGCGGGCGCGCGCCGCGACAAGGACAGCATCGTGAAATGCCTGCGCTACTCCGGCGACACCGAGTACAAGCCCCTGGTCGGAAAGCTGACCGGGTACTTCCGGAACAAGGATACGGACGTTGCCAAGGAATCGGTCGACAGCTGCGCGAAGCTGAAGTCGAAGGACGCCATCGAGCCCCTGCTCAATCTCTGGAGGGAGCTGGACGCCATCAAAGAGGAGAAGGCCGGCCAGGGCGGCGGCATCGGGGGCATCGGGGGCGGCGGGCTCACCGGAGCCGGCGGCGTGGGCGCGAGCATGCAGGACGAGCAGCTGAAGCGGAAGCGCGACGTGACGCCCGCGGTGGAGTCGGCCCTGAAGAAGATCACCGGCGAGGACTTCAAGGACCTTCGGGCCGCCAACGACTGGTGGCGGAAGAACAAGGCCACCTTCAAGGACCTCGAATAGTTTCCTGTACTTCTGAGTCTCATCGCGATACTCTTTTCTCAGGCCACCCATAATGGGTAGCGGGGCGGCGACCGGAGGTTTGACCATGACGAAGACGCTGGCGACGATCGGGTTCCTGTTCGCGGGTCTGCTGCAGGCCTGGGCCGCGGACGACACCGAGGAAGTCAAGGAAGCGCTCGCGAAATTCAAGAAGGCCATGGCGAACCCGTCGGCCCCCGCCCGCGCGGCGGCCGCGGCCGACCTCTCGCGCACGCCGTCGGACAAGACGGCGGTGACGCTCGGCAGCCTTCTGGGCGGCGAAGCCGACGCGGTGAAGATCGCGGCGGCCGAAGGCCTGGGCAACTTCAAGGACCACAAGAAGGTCGCCACTCCCCTGCTCCTCTCGGCCCTCAACGCCAACGCCAAGGAGCCGAAGGTGATGGAGGCCGTCTTCAAGGGCCTGGGCAAGCTCGACGACGACGCGGCCCTGTCCACGATCCACAACTACTTCGACGACAAGGACGCCCTCGTCGCCAACGCGGCCATCATGTCCGCCGCGGAGATCCGCAGCGCGAGTTCGATGGATCCCCTCATCTCGCTCATGAAGAAGTACGAGAAGATCGAGGAGCAGGCGAAGAAGGGCGGCGGGGGCGGCTACGGCGGCGTCAACGTCCCGTATGCCGGCGACGATCCCAAGAACAAGCTGGCCAAGGATGTGCTTCCCACGATCATCAAGGCGCTCCAGAAGATCGCCAACGAGAAGTGGGCCACCACCAAGGAGTGGGAAATCTGGTGGAACAAGAACAAGGCCACCTTCAAGATCGCGAAGTAATCCGGCTTCGCCTATAATCGGCGGATGGGCATCCGCCGCCGCATCCTGCTCTCGTTTCTCGCCCTCTTCGTGGGGGTGCTGGCGGCCGCCGCCTTCCTGTCCACCCTCCTGGTGGGGAATGCGGTGGACCATCGTCTCTCCGCCCAGACCCAGAATCTCGCGGCGCTCGTCGATCGCATGCCCAAGGCGGCCGGCTTCGAGGAGAACCTCCGCCGCCTGATGGACCTGCACGGGGCGGAATCCCTGAAGGTCGGCGCCGTCGCCGTCGGCTCCGCCGACACCCATTCCCCCGGCGAGCGCGTCTTCCGGGCTCCGACGAAAGTCGGCGAGCTGGTCATCGTCTACAGCCCCGGGGTCGTCTCCCGCGAGGAGGCGGAGGCCGTGCGCCCCTTTCTCGTCATGGCCGTGGCCGGGGGGCTGCTCGTCGTGGTGCTCGCGTCGGTCACCGCGGGGACGATCGCGCGGCCGCTGGAGCGGCTGGCGCAGCAGGCGAAGTCGCTTCCGTCGGGCGACGTGGACCGCGTGGGGGGCGGCGTTGAGCTGGACCACCTCGTGGAGGCCATGAACCGCATGCTCGCGGAGGTGCGCCGCGCCGAGCGGCTGGGCGTGATGGGCCAGATGGCCGCCGGCGTGGCCCACGAGATCCGGAATCCGCTGTCGTCGATCAAGATGACCGTGCAGATGCTGCGGGAGTCGGCGAAGGATGCCGAGGCGTTCGACCGGATCCTGCGGGAGATCGAACGCCTGGAGCTCATCGCCGCCGAACTGACGGGCGCTTCGCAGCCGCTGCGCAAGGAGGCCGTGAAGCTGGACAGCGTCGTCGAGGACGTGCTAGAACTCATGCGCCTGCGCCTCGAGCACCTGGGCGTCCGGGTGGAACGGAGCTTTTCGCCGGCTCCGGAGACCCCGGTCGACGTCGCCCGCTTCAAGCGCTGCGTGATGAACCTGGTGCTCAACGGCGCGCAGGCGATGCCCTCCGGCGGACCTCTGCGGGTGGCGGTGGCTCCGCGAAACGGCGGCGTCCGCTTCTCGGTGACCGACGGCGGTCCCGGGGTGCCGGCGGAACTGGGCGAGAAGGTGTTCGAGCCGTTCGTCACCACCAAGAAGGACGGCATCGGGCTGGGGCTGGCGCTGACCAAGCGGATCATCGAGGAGCACGGCGGGTCGATCGGGTACGACGCCGCGCCCGGCGGAACCACGTTCTGGATCGAACTTCCCCATGGCTAAAGTGCTGGTCGTCGACGACGAGGAATCCATCATCTGGATCTTCCGGAAGCTCGTCGAGGGCCTGGGCCACGAGTTCCTCGCGGCCGCCACCGGCGAGAAGGGGATCGAAGCCGCCGCCTCCGGACAGCCCGACGTCGTCTTCATGGACGTCAAGCTCCCGGGGATGGACGGGCTGGCCGCCCTCGTCGAGGTCCGGCGCGTCGCGCCGCGCGCGAAGTTCATCGTGATGACGGCGCACGGAACGCTCGACACCGCCGTGCGCGCCATGAAGCTGGGGGCGGTCGAGTACCTGTCGAAGCCGGTGGACCTCGACCAGGCGCGCGCGCTGATCCAGGGCTCGTTGAAGGGCGCCGGGATGAGCCGCGAGGTCGAATCTCTGCGGAAGGCCGGCGGCCTCGGCGGCATCGTCGGCCGCTCGGCCCAGATGCAGGAGGTCTTCAAGAAGATCGCCGCCGTGGCGGGCAGCGACGCGAGCGTGCTGTTGATCGGCGAAAGCGGGACCGGGAAGGAGCTCCTGGCGCGTGCGGTGCATTACAACAGCGCGCGCTCGGGGGGCCCCTTCGAGGCGATCAACTGCGCGTCCATCCCCGAGACGCTGCTGGAGAGTGAACTCTTCGGCCACGAAAAGGGCGCGTTCACGGGCGCCGTCCGCCTGAAGCCCGGCAAGTTCGAGGTCGCCGGCGGCGGCACCGTCTTCCTCGACGAGATCGGCGAGATCTCCCCCGCCGCGCAGGTGAAGCTGCTCCGCTTCCTCGAGGAGCGCCGCTTCGAGCGCGTCGGCGGGACGGAGCCCGTCGCCGTCGACGTCCGTATCGTGTCCGCCACGAACCAGAACCTCGACGTGCGGGTGCGCGAGGGCCGCTTCCGCGAGGACCTCTTTTTCCGGCTCAACGTGGTCCGCGTCGACATCCCGCCCCTGCGCGAGCGGCGCGACGACATCCCCGCGCTCGTGGCGCATTTCCTGGACCTGGCCCGCGGCGCGGGCGTGACCGCGGACGCCCTCGAGCTCCTGAAGAACCACTCGTGGCCGGGCAACGTGCGCGAGCTCCGGAACGCGATCGAGCGCGGTGCCGTGCTGGCCCGCGGGACGCCGATCCGGCCGGAGCATCTGCCGGAGACGGTGACGTCGCCCCGGCCGCTGGGCGAATCGGACATCGACGCCCGGGTGCGCGAGCTGGTGGAGAAGCTGGTGTCCCAGGGGATGCCCGGGGATCTCTACCACGCGGTGGAGGCGCGCTGGGAGAAGGCGCTCCTGCGCCGGGTGCTCGAACAGACGGGGTCCAACCAGGTGAAGGCCGCGGAGCTGCTGGGCATCAACCGGATGACGCTCCGCAAGAAGATGGAGCAGTACGGCCTCTAAGGCGTGACGACGCGGACCCCCCCGGGCACGATCTCCCATTCCGCCGGCAGGTGACCGCCCGGGTCTCCGTCCATCTGCACCGGCACTGGTTTTCCGTCCGCGGAGCTGAGCCGGACTCGCCGGGCCGCGACATAGCGGACGTCGTCGCGTCGGCAGCGCCGGCCGAACAGGTGGGCGAGGAAGGCCGACCAGAACATCCCCACCAAGTCCCATCGGCCGCGGCCGCGCTGGATCATGACCTCGAAGGTGCCCCGACCCGGCCGCGCGTCGGGGGTGAAGACGAGGGGCCCGCCGTAGGTGGGAACTTGGGAGACCAGCACCCAGGCCGCCTCCTCGGGCGGCCCGCCGTCGATTTCGACGGTGATCCGCGGCGCCTCGTAGTCGAAGACGCTCTTCATTCCCCAGTAGAGGTACTGCCACATGTGGATCGGGCCGCGGCGCTCGGCGTGGAAGAGATGGACCACGTGAGCGTCGTAGCCGGCGCTGGCGAAGAGCAGGAAGCGCCGCCCTCCGGAGCGGTCGACGCCGAGGTCCCAGAGGCTGGCCTTGCCCTCGCGGATGACTCCGGCGAGCTCGGCGGGTTTCTGCGGAAGCTTCAGCTCCTTGGCCAGAACGTTGGCGGTGCCGCTGGGAAGCATGGCCAGGGCCGGCGCCTGCGCGCCGAGCGGGAGGCCGTTGAGCACCTCGTTGACGGTTCCGTCCCCCCCGGTGGCCGCCACCGCGCCGCAATCCTCCGACTCCCGTGCCAGCCGGCGCGCGTCCCCGATCGCTGTCGTCTGCTGCAGGTCGACCGCGCAGCCCTGTCCGCGCAGCAGCCCGGCCACCTCCTCCGCGAGCTTGAGGGCCCTGCCGCGCCCAGAGGCCGGGTTCACGATGATCTTGACGCGGTCGAGCACCCCGCAGATTCTACTGGAACTGGGCCGCTTGTCGAGGGACTTGCGACCCCCCGAGGTCCCATCGCTATAATCGACGCTTCCATGGACATCCGGAAACTGAAGACGCCCGAGGAATACCTCGAGGCCGAGACCCTGCAGCGGACGGTGTGGAATTTCCCGGACCGGGAGATCATCCCGCTGAACGAACTGGTGATCCTCCAGAAACACGGCGGCCACGTCTTCGGCGCCTTCGACGGCCGGGTTCTCGCGGGCTTCTGCTTCGGCATCCCCGCGTACCGCGACGGGAAGGCCTACCATTACTCGCGCATGCTGGGCGTCCTTCCCGGCCGCCAGGACTCCGGCATCGGCTACGCGATGAAGCTCAAGCAGCGCGAGTACGTGCTGAAGCAGGGGCTCGACCTCGTCGTCTGGACCTTCGACCCGCTCCAGAGCCGCAACGCCTACCTCAATATCGAGAAGCTCGGCTCCGTCATCCGCGAGTACATGGTCAACCTGTACCCCTCGTCCGGCAGCCGCTTCAACGAGGGGCTCGAGAGCGACCGCTTCACCACGGAATGGTGGATCGCGTCGAAGCGGGTGCGCGACGCGATCCAGGGCCGCCGCGCGAAGCACGACCTCGACGTATTCACGCCGGCGATCCGGACGCAGGTGAGCGAGGCCGGCTGGCGCGAGCCGGTCGACGTCGTCCTGAAGCGCGGGGCGAAGCGGATCTCGGTGGAGATTCCGGACGACATCGACGCGCTCAAGAAAGACGACCTCCAGCTGGCCCAGCGCTGGCGCAAGGCCACGCGGGAGGCGTTCCTGGCGGCCTTCAAGAAGGGCTACGTCGTCCACGGCCTCGCGAGCATCCCGGAGATCGGCCGCCGCCGCAGCTTCTACCTGCTCGAGGAAGGATACCGGGTCCGATGAGGATCGAGCGGATCGAGCTGTTCCATCTGAAGATCCCGCTGGTGCGGCCGTTCGTGACGAGCGTCGCGCGCTACGTCGACCGGGAGATGCTGCTCGTCCGCGTCGATTCCGGCGGCGTGAGCGGCTGGGGCGAGGTGCCGGCGCCCGCGGCCCCGCTGTACAGCTACGAGACGACGCAAACCGCGTGGCACATCCTCCGCGACTTCCTCGCCCCGAAGCTCCGGAATCAGGAGTTCGCGGGGCCGGGCCCCGTCTCGGAGCTTTTCTCCTTCGTGCGCGGGCACAACATGGCCAAGGCGGGCCTGGAGATGGCGGTCCTCGACCTCTTCGCCAGGGCCCAGGGAAAGCCGGTGCACCAGGTCCTCGGAGGCGAGCGCACGGAGATTCCGACCGGCGTCAGCCTCGGCATCGAGGAGAGCGTGACTCACCTGCTCGCCCGCGTCGAGACCGCGCTCGCCCAGGGCTACCAGCGCATCAAGCTGAAGATCAAGCCGAAGTGGGACGTGAACGTCCTGGCGGAAGTCCGGCGGGAGTTCCCGAAGGCCGCTCTGATGGCCGACGCGAACTCCGCGTATACCCTCGCGGACATCGACCATCTGAAGCAGCTGGACGCCTTCGACCTCACCATGATCGAGCAGCCGCTCGGCTACGACGACTATGTGGACCACGCCAGGCTCCAGGCGCGGATCCGCACGCCCGTCTGCCTCGACGAATCCATCCGGTCCTACGACGACGCCCGCCGGGCCTTCGAGCTGGGCGCCTGCAAAGTGATCAACATCAAGCAGGCCCGGGTCGGAGGCCCTTATACCGCGAAGATGATCCACAACCTCGCCCGGGCGCGGCAGGCCGCGGTCTGGTGCGGCGGACTGCTCGAGACCGGCGTGGGACGCGCCCACAACATCGCCCTGGCGACGCTTCCGCACTTCACGCTTCCCGGCGACATTTCGGCGAGCGATCGGTACTATGCGGAGGACGTCATCGATCCCCCCGTGACCGTGACGCCGCGGGGCACCATCGTGGTGCCCCAGGGCCCGGGCATCGGCTATACTGTCGTCGACCGGAAAGTCTCCTTGTACTGCGTGCGGAAGGAATATGTCCTGTCCTAAGTGCGGCAACCCCGTGCCCGAGGGCAGCGCGTTCTGCAATCGCTGCGGAACGCCCATCGCGACGGTGCTCGCGCCGGTCGCGCAGCCCCACTCGCTGACGGCTCCCCAGGCGCCCGCCCAGGAACCGGAGCAGGACCTCTGGAAAGGCGGCTTCTCGGGCAAGGCCCAGGGGCACTGGTGGTTCCTCTGGTTCCTGGAGATGCCCGTCCTGGTCTACCTTTGGTTCCACCTGTCCAAGGAGCTCCGGGAAGGCCCCTATGCCCGCTGGGTCTTCGTCGCCGCCGCCGTCGTCCCCGTCCTTCTGATCCTCTGGACCTGGGCCATCGAGAGACTCTCCACGCGCTACCGGCTCACCAACTACCGGCTCTTCAAGGTCACTGGGATCCTGTCCCGCGACCACAACGAGGTCGAGCTGGTCCGCGTCGACGACGTCTCCGTGCGCCAGAACATCCTCCAGCGCATCTTCAACGTCGGCGTGGTCACCGTCATCTCCCCGCACGACCAGACGGAGCCCACGCTGGAGCTCCGGGGCATCGAGAACCCGATCGAGGTGAAGGAGCTGATCCGCAGCAACGTGCGGCGCCGCCGCCAGGGATCGCTCAACGTGGAGAACCTGTAATGCCGGCGCCCAGGAACCGGACTCTGTTCCTGACGGACGCCGACCGCCGCGGGCCCGTCCCCGTCCTCGCCTCGAGCGTGCTTCCCGACCACGTCTATTGCGGCGACGCCCTCGACGGCCTGCGCCTGAGCCCTCCGGCCGACCTGGTCTTCGCGGATCCCCCCTATGACGAGGACGCCGGCTGGCACGGGCTCTGGATCGCCGAGTGCGCGCGCGCGCTCCGTCCGGGCGGCTCGATCTACGTCTGCTGCGACTGGACCTTCTCCGGCGCGGTGCAGTCGCACCTCGAGCGCCACTTCACGGTGCGCAACCGCATCACGTGGCGGCGCGAGAAGGGACGCGGGGCCCGCCGGAACTGGAAGCAGAACATGGAGGACATCTGGTTCGCCACGCGGGGCGACGACTACACCTTCAACCTGGTCAAGTGGAAGAAGCCGGTGATCGCGCCCTATAAGGTGAACGGCAAGCCCAAAGACTGGGTCGAGCAGAACGGCGAGCGCTTCCGCATGACGCATCCGTCCAACATCTGGACCGATCTCTGCGTCCCGTTCTGGTCGATGCCGGAGAACACCCCGCATCCGTATCAGAAGCCCGAGAGGCTGGTCGAGCGGGTGATCGAAGCGTCGAGCCGGCCGGGCGATCTCGTGATCGATCCGTTCCTGGGCTCGGGCACGACGGCAGTGGTGGCGAAGCGCCTGGAGCGCCATTTCATCGGCTTCGAGCAGGAGCCCGACCACGTGCGCCTGGCGCTGAAGCGGCTGAGGGAACGGCTGTAGCCGTGCTTCACGCCCCGGGATGATCCTGCGCGTATCGGTCGGAGCGGCGCCTCGGCGATCCTTCGAGGCCCCGATGCTACCGACGCAGCGTCAGCGTCTCCGCTTTCCCGCTGATCTTCAGCTGCGGGAGGGTGAGGACGCCCTGCGGGTCGGCCTTGACCTCGCCCTTCGCGGCGCCGAACGACCACTGGATCGACTCGCCCGGAGGCACGGACAGGTTCTGAAGGCGGCGCAGGGTGACGTCGGCGCTCGCTTCCTTGGGAACCTCAATCTTCGTTTTCACTTCGTCGGGGGAGACCAGGAAGAGGGACATCTCGAGCTTGTCCTTTGCATCGCTGACGTTCTTCCAGCGGAAGAACGCATTCACCTGCCCCGGCGCCGTCTCCTTCAGGCGGTCCGGCCAGGGGAGCGGGCTGTTGCCTGTGGCGTTGGTGAACACCGGATACGCCTCGTTCCTTCTCACGCTCAGCCAGTCGAACGAATTGATCAGGTCGTTGATCTTCAGGATCTGGGCGGAGTTGTTCGCGTGGCCGAACGGGCCCCAGTAGAAATAGAGCGCATACTTGCGGTCGTTCATGGCCCGGACAAAACGATCGTGACCGGCGGACCACCTGTCGTTCGGTGCCGAGTAGTCCACCGCCACCGGCGGGTCCGGAAACGTCACGTCCTTCGGCACCGACTGCGGCGGGAAATACATCCGCTGGGAGACGTGCTCGATCCCCGCGGGGACGTTGGCCTTGATCGCCGCGAACACGTTCCCGTGGCGCATGCCGATCCCGAGCGTGCCGCTGCCGCCCATCGAGTTGCCGCTGAGGTAGACGCGGTCCTCGTCGATCGCGCAGGCCTGGATCACCCACTTCACGCAGTCGATGACGCGCCGTTCCACGGGCATGGGGGATCCGCCGGAATTCTTCCGGATCAGGCCCTCATCCTTGACGTGCATGCCGCCCCACCACCAGTCCCCCTTGTTGGCGCGGCAGTCGAGATAGAGCGCGTAGAAGTCGTCCGGCGAACGGTAGATGTCGTGATTCCCGACTTCCGACGTGCACTTCACGCAGGACATCACGTCGTGGCCGGCAGAGTGGAGCACGACATAGAGCGGCGCGTTCCTGCGGTCCTCCTTCGGGTGGACCACGACGAACGTGTCCTTCTGCGGCGCCGCATATCCCCATTCCGGCCTGGAATCGTGCGTGTAGACGTCGACGGTCCTGCCGATCGCGGCCAGGTCCTTCCCCCGGGTCGTATCCTTCGTGGGGGACCAGTCGGCTTGACGGGCGAAAGCTGGAAATCCCGCCAAGGCGAAGAGGACCGGAAGCAGTCGAGGCATCATCGTCTTCAGGACTTACGCTTCCCGACGCCGACCCGACGGCAATGGACCGCAATCGGACAGATGTCGCAGGTCGGGCCGATCGGCTTGCAGACCGCCTTGCCGTGCGCGACCAGGGCCTCGTTGATCACCGGCCAGTGCCGCTTCGGGACCAGCTCCACCAGCCGCCGTTCCGTCTCCTCCGGCGTCTTCGTCTTGATCCACCCCATGCGGTTGGAGACGCGGTGGACGTGGGTGTCGACCGGGATGGCCTGCTGGCCGAAGGCGTAGACCAGCACGCAGTTGGCGACCTTGCGTCCGACGCCCGGGAACTCCATCAGCCCCTCGATCGTGCGGGGGATCTCGCCCTTCCGCTCCTCGACCATGCGGGCGGTCTCCATCACATAGGAGGCCTTGGTGCGGTAGAAGCCGATGGGCTGGAGGATCTTTTCGACGTCCCGGCGGTCCGCGCCGGCGAGCGCCTTCGACGTCGGGAAGCGGTCGAAGAGCCGCGTGGTGATGACGTCGGTCATCTCGTCGCGGGAGCGCGCGGAGAGGATGGTCCCGATCAGCGTGCGGAACGGAGACACCTTCATCTCGTTCCAGCTGCCGAGCATCGTGAGCGGGTAGCGGCCGGACAGCACCTTGAGGACGCGCGGGATCGGGGCGGCCATGCTACTTCACCAGGTCGCGGCCCGTAAGGATGCGGAACGCCTCGAGATACTTCTCGCTCGTCTTCCGGACGATGTAATCGGGGAGGACGGGCCCCGGCGGCTTCTTGTTGAACTTGATCGACTCGAGATAATCGCGCACGAACTGTTTGTCGAACGACGGCGGCGAGATGCCGACCTTGTAGCCGCGCTTCGGCCAGTACCGCGAGGAGTCGGGCGTCAGCGCCTCGTCGATCAGCGTGATCCGGTCGTCCACGAGGCCGAACTCGAACTTCGTGTCGGCGAGGATGACGCCCTTCGTCTCGGCGTAGCCGGCCGCCTTGCCGTAGATCGCGAGCGTGAGATCGTGCAGCGAGGTCGCCGTCTGCTTCCCGAGGGTTTCCGCGACGACGTCAAAGCCGATGTTCTCGTCGTGGCCCGTCTGGGCCTTGGTGGCGGGCGTGAAGATGGGGCGTTCGAGCTTCGAGGCCTGCTTGAGTCCGGGCGGGAGCTTGATTCCGCAGACCGCGCCGCTGGACTGGTAATCCTTCCAGCCGCTGCCGATGAGATAGCCGCGCGCCACGCACTCGATGGGAAACGGCTTGGCCTTCTTCACGAGCATCGTCCGGTCCCGCAGGGCCTTGGCGTGCTTCCGGACCGCGGGGGGCATCTCGTCGACGTCGCACGTGATCATGTGATGCGGGACGCCGAGGAAGTTGAACCAGAACTCGGAGATGCGGTTGAGGACCTTGCCCTTGTAGGGGATGCCGTTGCCCATGACGACGTCGAAGGCGCTCAGCCGGTCGCTCGTGACGATCAGCAGCGAGTCGCCCAGGTCGAACATGTCGCGGACCTTGCCGCTGGACAGGGGCTTCAGCCCCGGCAGCACCGCCTTGAGCAGGACGCTTTCGGCCATGTCGGATTCCTCGTCAGGTCGCCGCGATCAGTTTGGCCAGCTCCCTCGGATGCCCGGGGACGGCCGCGACCGCGATCTCGTAGCCGGGGCAGGGAAACGGCTCGACGGCGGCGGGATGCACGGGGTCGCCTCCTCCCGCCTTGAGCGCGAAAGCCGCGGCGGCCGTCGTCGCGCGCAGGATCCGCTTCCTTCCGAACAGCGTCTCCGCGGGCGCCATCGCCCGGGCGTTCGCGGACACGATGAGCCGAAGGAGCTGGAGCCGGCTCCGCTCGGGGGGAAGGCCGCGGAGCGCCATCTGCGAATCGCCCCGGCGCGCGGCCGTGTCGAGGGCCTCCCCCTGCGCGGCCATCCGGTCCGCCTGGCCGGGGTCGATGTCCGGGACGTTCTCGAAGCGCGAGAACAGAAGCCGGGACGCGAGCTCGGGATAGCTGGACAGGACGGACGTGCGGACGTAGAGGCACTTCTCGAGGGCGTGGACGCGGCCCGTCGGCTCCAGAGCCACCCAGCCGTCGGCCACGAACTTCGAGCCCTGGATCTCCATCAGCCCCCAGGTGGGCGTGGGATGGACTACCTCCTTCGGATACGTCAGCGCGAGCCCCCGGCCGTTGATCTCGACGGCGGCGGCGTGCAGCACGAAACCGGCCTTGCCGATCAGGCGGCCCAGCGCTTCCATCGCGGTCGCGCGGAGGTCGCCGTAGTAGGACGTGTTGAAGAGATAGACTTCCTGGCGGGCGACGGAGACATAGGATGCTTCGGGCTCCGTCTCCACGTCGATCATGGCGTGGACCGTCAGCGCGGGGTCGCGGGCGATCGGCTGACCGGTCGACGTTCTCCACTCCTGCTCGGTCCAGAAGTTCTCCCGCCAGAAATCGGCGAGGTGGTGCGAGTTCGAAAGCAGGCGCACGCGCTTGCCGAGCACGATCGCGTCGTGGATGAAGGACTCCTTCCCCTCCAGGGCGCGGACCGCGTGGGTGCGGAGCCGGTCGCGCAGGCCGGGGGTCGCGTCGGGATCGGGCCCCGAAGGCACCCGCGCGCGCAGGCGCGTCAGGACGTTCGACAGGCCGATCAGGGTGCCGGGCGATTCATTCATGCTCATAACCTGTTCACGTGGCAGTATCCGAGAGCGATGGCGTCGGCGGCGTCGCTGGGCGGGATGTCCTTGAGCCGGAGCATGGCGGCGATCATCCGCTGGACCAGCTCCTTGGTTGCCTGGCCGTTGCCGGTGGCGGCCTTTTTCACCTGGGCGGGCGCGTAATCGAAAACCCGGGCCTTCGCGGCCGCGGCGGCCAGCATGCAGACCGCGCGCCCCGCGTTCAGCGTCATCGCGTCGCGCGGGTTCTTGCCGACGAAGGGGCGCTCGATGACGACATGGGCCGGGCGGAAGCGGCGGAAGAGCCGCTCGATCCCCTTATGGATGTGCAGCAGCCGCTCGGGCAGGTCCTTGCCGCGGACGAAGACGACGCCGCACTCGGAGAGCGACGGGGTGCGCCCGTTCACCTCGAGGACCGCGTAGCCCGTCCGCTTCGTGCCGGGATCGATCGCCAGGATTTTCAAGCTCAAACGGCCTCCATCTCCAGTCGACGCGCCAGCCGGTCATGCTCCTGCCAGAGCTCCTCCGGAAGCCGGTGTCCGAACTTCTCGAAGAAGGACTTCATGTCCGCCAGCTCGTGCGTCCAAGCGTCGCGGTCCACCGAGAGCAGGCGCTGCAGCGACGATTCCGGGAGGTTCAGTCCCGACAGGTCGAGCGAGTCGCGCGTCGGCAGGAATCCGACCGGCGTGCGGACGGCGTCGGCCTTTCCGCGGACGCGGGCCAGGATCCAGCGGAGGACGCGGAGGTTCTCGCCGAAGCCGGGCCAGAGGAAGGCGCCGTCGGGGCCGGTCTGGAACCAGTTGACGTGGAAGATCGCCGGGGCCTCGTCGCTCTTGGCGCCGACGTGCAGCCAGTGGTTGAAGTAGTCGGCCATGTTGTAGCCGCAGAACGGGATCATCGCCATGGGGTCGCGGCGGACGACGCCGACCTGGCCCGTGGCGGCGGCGGTGGTTTCGGACGCCATCGTCGCTCCGAGGAAGACGCCGTGGCGCCAGTCGAAGGCCTCGAAGACCAGCGGCGCCACGCGGGCGCGCCGGCCGCCGAAGAGGATCGCGGAGATGGGGACGCCCTCGGGATCGTCGAAGCGGCTCGAGATCGCAGGGCACTGGCGGGCCGGGGTGGTGAAGCGGGAGTTCGGGTGCGCGGCCTTGATCGTGCCGGGCTTCCAGGGTTTCCCCTGCCAGTCGAGCACTTCGGCCGGGACGGGCCCGTCCAGTCCCTCCCACCACGGCGTGTTGTCGGGCCTGAGGGCGACGTTGGTATAGATCGTGTTCTTTCCGATGGTCGCCATCAGGTTCGGATTCGTCCTCGAGCTGGTGCCGGGGGCGACGGCGAAGAAGCCGGCCTCGGGATTGACCGCGTAGAGCTTCCCGTCGGGCCCGAAGTGCATCCAGGCGATGTCGTCGCCGACCGTCCAGACCTTCCAGCCTTTCTGCGACGCGGGCGGAACGAGCATGGCCAGGTTCGTCTTCCCGCAGGCGCTGGGAAACGCGGCGGCGATATAGGTGACTTGGCCCTGGGGGTCCTCGAGGCCGAGGATGAGCATATGCTCCGCGAGCCAGCCCTGCTGCCGCGCGAGCCAGCTGCCGATCCGCAGCGCGAAGCACTTCTTGGGCAGGAGGGCGTTGCCGCCGTATCCGGAGCCCACGCTCCAGATCACCTGGCGCTCGGGGAAATGGCAGACGAAGCGCCGGTCCGGGCTCAGATCTCCCAGCGAATGCAGGCCCCTGACGAACTCGTCCGAGCCTGCCAGGTGGTCGAGCGCGACCTTCCCCATCCGCGTCATGATCTTCAGGCTCGCGGCGACGTAGGCGCTATCCGTGATCTCAATCCCCATGCGCGCGTAGCGGGATCCCGCCGGGCCCATCAGGTACGGAACGACGTACATCGTCCGGCCCTTCATGGCGCCGCGGAACAGCGGCGTGAGCTTGTCGAAGGCCTCCGACGGGGACATCCAGTTGTTGGTCGGGCCCGCGTCCTCCTTCTGCTCCGTGCAGATGAAAGTCAGGTTCTCGGAGCGCGCCACGTCGGACGGATGGCTTCGGTGCAAATAGGAATCGGGGTTTTTGACGGGGTCGAGCGGAAGGAGGGTGCCGTCGCGGGTCATCTCGGACAGGAGGCGGCGGTACTCCTCCTCGGATCCGTCGCACCAGTAGATGCGGGAAGGTTGGGTGAGTCGGGCGCACTCGTCGACCCACTCCGTCACGGCCGGGTGCACCGCCGGGGAGGACACGCAGCGGTTATATCATGCCTTCCCTGCGGGCGGCAACCATAAGGTGCGGCTATACTCCCGGAGATGGCCGCGGCGCTGGCGTTGTCGATCGACTGCGACGGCTGCACCGTCGAGCGGCTCCATCGCGTACTGCGCTACTGGTCGACCGGCGAGAAAACAGAGTTCGGCCCGGGCCTGAGTCTGCCCGTGGCTTCGTCGATGTTCGCCTACTCGCGCAATCCCGCCGCCCCTCCCCAGGCGTCCTATATGGACGGCGACCGCGAGGGACTGCTCGACGCCTGGAAGCGCGGCTGGATCGACAGCCTTCACGGGCTGGGCGACTTCACGACCGCGGCTCCCTGCACGCGCGAGATGGCGAAGCAGGCGTTCGACCGGATGGCGGCGGACGGCGTCCGCCTCCAGGTCTGGACGAACCATGGCGGCCCCGAGAACGTCCAGAACCTTCTCCGGCCGGGGACGCGGGGCGACGTCCCGGGTTCGCCGTGTTATCTTGCCGACCTCGCCGCGGAGTACGGGATCCGCTACCTCTGGCCCAGCGAATTGACGCCGCTGATCGGGCAGGACCGGGACGCCACGCCGGCGGAGTATTACTCGGCGCACGGGGACCGACCGGGAACCGCGCGGCTGCTGGCCCGGCTCGCGCACGGCTGGAGCGAACGACTGGTCCGGAAGGCGGGGATCGAGCCGTATCCGGGGAACCGGCAGGTCGAACCCCGCACGCTTCGGGACGGCCGCGAGCTGCTCGCGTTCCGCCGTTATGGGCGCTGGCGCTTCGACACGGTCTCGCTGCTGCCGGAGATTCTCAGCCCCGCCGTGCTCGATCGGCTGGGGGAGTCGGGCGGGTCGATGATCGTGTATCTCCATATCGGCCCGTCGGCGGACGAGACGCCGGAGCGCCTGAGCCGCGGCATGAAGGCGCTCGACGACGTGGCCCGTCGCGTGCGCGAGGGGACCCTCCAGGTGCTGAAGACCGTCGACCTTCTGGCCCGCGCGTCCGGTCAGAGATAGTTCGGCGGCAGCTCCAGCAGGACGAACTGCCGGACGAGCTCCGGGTCCCGGTTGACGACCTGCTCCCGCGTGAGGGTGAGCGTCTCGGGCAGCAACTCCGGATGCGCGCGGAAGGCCGCCGTGTGGCGCTCCGACAGGACGCGCCGCGTCAGGTGGATTCGGTCGCCCTCCTCCCGCGTCTCGTAGATCGGATTGATCGTCTCGCCCGCGACGAAGTAGTCCGCACCCGCATAGAGTCGCGGGTCGACGCCGGCGGTCAGGCTCGCCACGTCCGACGTCGACGCTCCCGGCGCGCCCAGGTCCAGCTCCCGCTTCCGGAGGAAGTTGCCGAGGATGTCGGACTCCTTATAGAGCCGCGGCGAGCGCGCGGAGAAGAGGGCGGCGCAGGCCTCGGGCTCGATGGGCGCGATGCCGTCCTCGCGAAACGACGGATCGAAGAAGTGGGACAGGATGACGGGGCCGCGCGTGACGCGGAGCAGCTCCCGGGCTGCGCCGCCGCGGTCGGAGAGGTACTTGAACATGTCGGCGCAGACCGCCGCCTCGAACGCGCCGTCGACGAAAGGCAGCCGCCCCGCGGCGTTGGCGCAAAGATACATCGCCTCCGGCTCGACGAATCGCTTCGCCAGATAGAGCAGCGGGAAGTTGATGTCGATGCCGACCACCAGGGCCTTGGGGATGCGGCGGAAGACGGCGCCGGTCAGGTGTCCCGCGCCGCAGCCCAGGTCGAGCACCGGGCCGCGCGACAGGGGCGTGAGCATCGCGGCGCTGGCCAGATAGGACAGGTCGCTGAAGCGGTAGCGGAAGTAGTCGAGCTCGAAGGGCCGCATCAGGAGGGAGGCCAGCTCCATGAAGGACGCGTCGCGGCCATGCAGGGAGTCCCGGATCGCGCCGATGCCCGGGAAGAGGCGGCGCAGGAGGCGTCCGACGGCGCCGGGGGGCGGCGGCAGGTGACGGGCCAGGACCTCCTCGACCGTGAACTGCCGGTTGAGGGCCCAGGGGACCAGGAGGGGGATGCCCTCGACCACGGGCCACGCGCCGCAGCTGCAGCGGAGCGCCCCGCCCTCGTTTTTCAACGGGCCCGCGCAGCCCGGACACGACAGCAGCTCCGGCATCAGCGCTTCCCGGGAAGACTGGCGACGACGGCGAAGGTCGGGCTCGCCCAGCGGAGCAGCGTCGGGCACACGCTGAAGATCCCGGCGACGACCGCCTTCGCGATCGACAGGTGCCCGCCGAAAGGGCCATAATGCGGTGAGCGCAGGCGCGGCTCGAAGCCGGCATTCCGCAGCATCTCCTTCACCAGGCCGGGATTCAGGGGATATTCCTCGAACTCCCCGGAGACCGGATGGCAGACCAGGTGGCGCCGCGGGTTCGGAATCATGGCGCTGTTCTTGTAGTACTCCCCCGCCCACTCGAGGACCTTCTTCCCATAAAGGCCGCGGGTCTCTCTCGAGCAGATATCCAGCGCCTGCGCCGCCATCGCCGGAAACTTCTCCCGGATCATCTCCCGGCGCATCGCGATATAGGACTCCGTGTTCTTCTTCTCGGCCGGGACCGCGTCGTAGTTCCCCGTCTCCGCCGCCTCCCACTGCTTCGACATGTGCGCTTCGTATCCGGGAAACGTGCTGTTGTTGTCCTCGAAGACGTAGACCCGCCCGCCCGGTCCGAGCGTGCGGGCGATGTTGCGGAGCGCCTCCTCCGGTTCGCGGATATGGGAGAGACAGGCGAGGGTCAGCGCTCCGTCGAAGCGGGCCCCCTGGAACGGGAGGGCCAGCGCGTCGCCCTGGAGGACGTGGACGCCGTCGAGCCCGAGCTCGCGGACCAGGATCGCGGCGTCCTTCGATTTTTCCCAGTGATAGTCCATCGAAATGACGCGCGGGATGCCGAGGATGCGGAGCAGGCAGGAATACACGCCGAAGCCCGCGGCCAGGTCGAGGACGCACGACGGATTCCCGAGTTCGCGGAGGATGCCTTCGACTTTGCGGACATAGAGGTCGAAGGGGACGCCGTGGACGTAGAGGTCGGCGTGGTAGCTGTAGAACCACTCCGAGAAGCGGGCACGCACCGCCGCCTTGTCCTGCCTGAAGAGCGCGCGGAGCTTCTCGAGTGCGGCCGTGTCGACGTTGTTGCCCACCGCCTACTTTATCACGCTACTCGCCGAGGTAGGCGTCCTGGATCCGCTTGTCCTTCAGCAGGACGTCGGCCTGATCGGCCATGACGATCGACCCGGTCTCCATGACGTAGCCGCGGTGGGCGAGCTTGAGCGCCATGCGGGCGTTCTGCTCGACGAGGAGCACGGTCGTACCCTGCTTGTTGAGCTCGCGGACCACGTCGAAAATCCGGATCACGATGAGCGGCGCGAGCCCGAGCGACGGCTCGTCGAGCAGCAGCAGTTTCGGCCGGGACATGAGGGCGCGGGCGACGGCGAGCATCTGCTGCTCGCCGCCCGAGAGCGTCCCGCCCGCCTGCGCCTGGCGCTCCTTGAGGATCGGGAACATCGCGAACGACTTTTCGAGATCGTCCCTGATGCCGGCGTGATCGCTCCGCGTGAACGCGCCCATCTGCAGGTTCTCGAGCACGGTCAGCCGGGGGAAGATCTTGCGGCCCTCGGGCGACTGGCTGAGTCCCTTGAGCACGATCAGGTTGGGCTTGAGGTTCTGGATCTCCTCGCCGCGGAACACGATCTTTCCCGAGCGGATCTTGTTGACGCCCGAGATGCACATCAGCGTCGTCGTCTTGCCGGCGCCATTGGCCCCGATCATCGTGACGATCTCGCCCTCATTCACCTCGAGCGAAATGCCCTTCAGCACTTCGATGGGCCCGTAGCCTGCGCGGACGTTCTCGACGGTCAGCAGTGCGGTCATCAGGTGACTTCTTCCTTCCCGAGATAGGCCTCGATGACCTTCGGGTCCATGCGGATCTGGTCCGGCGTGCCCTCCGCGATCTTCGAGCCGTACTGGAGCACCGCGATCCGGTCGCTGATCCCCATGACGACCTTCATATGGTGCTCGATGAGGAGGACGGTGACGCCGGTATCGCGGATGCGGCGGATCAGGTGCATGAGCTCGATGCTTTCGGACGGGTTCATGCCGGCCGCCGGCTCGTCGAGGAGAAGGAGGCGGGGCGACGTGGCCAGCGCCCGGGCGATCTCGAGGCGGCGCTGGTCGCCATAAGGGAGGTTGCGCGCGACCATGCCGGCCTTGTCCTGGATGCCGACAAACGCGAGCAGCTCGAGGGCCTTCTCGCGGGCGGCCTGCTCGTCGGCCTTCGCGCGTCCGGTCTTCAGCGCGACCGACCAGAACGGGGTGCGCCGGCGCGCGTCCATGCCCATGAGCACGTTCTCGACGACGAGCATCTCCGGGAAAAGGCGGATGTTCTGGAAGGTCCGCGCGAGGCCGTTGCGCGTGATGTAGTCGGTGGTCCGGCGCCCGCGGCTCCAGACGGCATAGGTGCCGCCCGATCCCACGACCAGACCGACCCCGAGCATGATCCAGAGCACGACGCGTTCGCGCTGCTGGCCCCGATGCACTGCTGCGAGCTCCGGGGTCTCGTCATGGTCGATGCTGCCCTGGATGATCCTGATTTCCTTCTGGGCCTGTTCGGCCGTCCCGACGGTGCCCAGGAACATGAGCGACGCGCGGGTGGTCAGGCGCCACTTCAGCTTGCCCGAGTCCATGGCCAGCTGCAGCAGGCGCTCGCGGGCCTTTTCGCGGGTCTCGAGGGTCTCGAGGGCGCTGCGGCGGCCATCGTCGAGCGCGACCCACTTGCCGTCGGCCTTCTCGACGACGGCGTCCTTCGCAAAGGCCATCGCGCTCTTGTAGTCCTCGGCTTCGAAGCGCGCGCTGAAGGTCCCGATGGTCCGTCCGCCCTTCACGAGCAGGGTCTTGTTTCCCTTCTCCTCGATCGCCGCTTCGGGCAGGTCCTTGAGGTCCTGGGCCTGCTGCTTCGCGGCGGCTTCGGTGTCGTGGATGCCCAGGATATGGCGGGGCGGCGCAATCACGAGCCACTTGCCGTCGCCGCGGATCGTCGTGCGGGTGCTGCCGCCCAGGCTGATGAGGGCCGTAAGCACCTCGAGGCGCCGGGTCGCGACCTCTTCGTCGTCGAACGTCTCGAGGGGGATTTTCTTCTCGCGGCTGCGGATGACGAACTTGCCGTCCTTGGGTTTGACCTCGAGCTCGGTCAGGCGGTTCTGTTCGCGCTCGGCCATGACGTCCGCGTGGAGGAACGCCCAGAAGTCGCCCCAGGCCTTGCGGACCGGGAAGGGCTCCCCGGGATCGGTGGCGTTCAGCACGATGACCGCCCGCCACAGCTTGTCGATGTTGGCGGAACAGACCGCGAGCGTCAGGCCGGTCAGGAACCCGATGAGGACGACGGCGACGAGGAGGCGTCGCTTCACCGGCCGGCGCAGCTCCTGGCCTTCGAAGAGGATATGGCCCTCGGTGGGTTCGTAGATGCCGGTGATGGCGTTGAAGACGGTGGTCTTGCCCGCGCCGTTGGGGCCGATGACGGAGAAGACCTGGCCCTTCTCGACGGCGAAGTCGACCTTGCTGACGGCGGTCAGTCCGCCGAAGCGCATCGTGAGGCCCTTGAGTTCGAGGAGGCTCATCCGGCGGCGTCCTCCTCCGCGCGGCGCGAGGGGAAGAAGCCCTCGGGGCGGAAGCGCATCATGAGGATGAGCGCGAGGCCGAAGATGACGAGCTTGAAGGTGCTGAACTTCCACTGCGCGCCGCTGTTCTGGACGGCCTCGTCGATCCAGGGCGTGAGGATATTGTCGTAGCCCATGAGGATGAAGGTGCCGGCGATGGCGCCGCGCAGGTTGCCCATGCCGCCGATGATGAGGAAGCAGAGGACGGTGATCGAGCGGTTGAACGTGTAGGAGTCGGGCCCGCCGGTCTGATTGAGGGACGCCGCATAGAGGGCACCGGCGAGGCCGGCGAGCGCGGCGCCGAAGGCGAACGCGGAGAGCTTCACCTGGGCGGCGTTGAGGCCCATGCAGGTCGCCGCCAGCTCGTCCTCGCGGATCGCGAACCAGGCGCGGCCCAGATGCGAGTCCTCCAGCCGGCGCAGGAGGAGCGCGACGAGGACGACCATGACCAGCGCGAGGTAGTAGTACCAGCGGTAGTTGCCGTTCCAGTCGAGCAGATTGTCCGGTGCGGGGATGGGATTAAGGGCGCGGGAGCCGTTGGTGATGTTCTCGAGGTTCTTGATCGCGAACTTGACGACTTCGCCGAAACCGAGGGTGACGATGGCGAGGTAGTCGCCGCGCAGGCGCAGCGTGGGGGCCGCGAGGATCGCGCCGGCGACCGCCGACCCGAGCGTCGCGGCGAGCGTCGCGGGCCAGAAGTTCCACTGGAAGGGGAACTGCGACACCGTCAGGATGCCCGTGATATAGGCGCCGATCCCGAAGAAGGCGGCGATGCCGAGCTGGAGCAGGCCGGCGTAGCCGACCACGACGTTCAGCCCCATCGTCAGGATGCAGAAGACGAGGATGTTCTTCACTTCCCCGCCGATCCGGGGAGAGGCGACCAGCGGGAAGACCGCGAGCGCGAGCAGCGCGGCAATCGCGATCACCTTCTCCTTCTGCCGGCTCATACCTTCTCCCTCGTGCGCGCGCCGAGAAGGCCCGAAGGGCGGAAGACGAGCAGCAGGATCAGGATCCCGAAGACGAGGGCACTGGTCCACTGCTCGCCGACGTACTGGCTGCCGAGGGAGCGGACGAGGCCGATCACCATGCCGCCCAGCATGGCGCCGGGCAGATTGCCGATGCCGCCGAGCACGGCGGCGGTGAACGCATAAAGGCCGTTCTGGTAGCCCATCTGGAACGAGACGGTGTTGATCGTCAAGCCGTAGATGACGCTCGCCGCGCCGGCCAGCAGGCCGCCGATCGCGAAAGTCCAGCCGATGACGCGGTCGACGTCGATCCCCATCAGCCGCGCGGCGGTCGGGTTCTGCGCCGTCGCGCGCATGGCCTTGCCCATCTTCGTATAGCGGACGAACAGGGTGAGTCCGGCCATGAGCGGCGTGGTGACGAGGATGACGAGCAGGTCCTTGGCGGTGAAGCGCAGCGCGTCGGTGCCCAGGAGGTTCTGGTTGGGGATGACGTCGGGGAAGTTGATGTCGGCGACGCCCTTCCAGATCTGGCCCAGGCCCATGAACACGAAGGAGACGCCGATCGCGCTGACGAGGGGGGTGAGCTTCGGGGCGTTGCGCAGGGGCCGGTAGACGATGCGGTCCTGGAGGAAGTTGAGGCCGGCGCAGAAGCCCATCGAGCAGAGGAAGGTGAGGACGATGCCGCCCGCGGCGCCCGCCACGCCGGCGTCCTCGAGGCCGAGCCTGGTGACGATCGTCAGCGCGAGGAACGCGCCCAGCATGAACAGGTCGCCGTGCGCGAAGTTGATGAGCTCGATGATGCCGTAGACCATCGTGTAGCCGATGGCGATGAGGGCGAAGAGGGTTCCGGTGGTGAGGCCGTTGATGAGCTGCTGGAGAAGGATCAGCATCGGTCGCGGTCTAGTCCTCGCCCAGGACGGCCATGAACGCGAACTTGCCGGCCTTGACGGTATTGCCGCTCATCGTCCGCAGCGTCGTGTCGCCGTTCTTGTCGAACGACCACCTGCCGAGGGCGCCGTCGAAGTTTTTGATCGTCAGGCCCGCGGCGCGCACGGCGTCGCGGTCCTTCTTTCCGGCGCGGCGGATGGCCTCGATCGCGGTCTTGCCGCACTCGTAGCCGTAGACCGCGTAGCCTTCGGGGAACTTGCCGTACTTCTTCTGGTAATTGGCGACGAAGGCCGCGCCCTTCCCCGTCAGCTTCTCGGGCGGCAGGCCGCCGAAAGTGACGAGCGCGCGGTCCTGCAGATTCTCCGCGCCGGCCGAGTCGATGAACGCGTCTTCGAAGCAGCCGTCGGGGCACATGAACTTGGCGTCGAGGCCGACGCCGAGCATGTCCTTCACGAGCTGGCCGGCCTTGGTCTGCGTCGTCCCGCCGAAGTAGATGAGCTGCGGCCCCGTGGCCTTGATCTTCGTCATCAGCGGCTTGAACTCCTGGGCCTTGGCGTCGATGCCCTCGTGCCCGAGGACCTTGAGGCCGATCTCCTCGGCGCGGGCCTGGAAGAGGTCGGCGATGCCCTTCCCGTAGACCTCGCGGTCGTCGAGGATGAAGACTTTGAGGAGGCCGAGCTTCTTCGCCCAGTCGGCGGAGACGACGCCCTGGATGTCGTCGGCGGGCACGCAGCGGACGTAGTTGATCTTGCCGGAGGGGCGGTACTTCTCCGGCTCGCCGGGGTCGCCCTTGCCGGGCTTGGTGAGGCCGGGCCAGGTGTTGGCGGGGCTGACCATGAGCAGGCCGGCCTGGTTGAGCTTCGGCATGGAGACCTTTGCCGCGCCCGAGTTGTAGGTGCCGATATAGACCATGACGTCGGGGTCCTTGATGGCCTGGTCGGCGTTGGCGGTTTCCTTCTCCGCGGTCCACTGGCCCTCGGCCGCGGTGGCGTCGTCCAGGTCCTCGTACTTGATGGTAAAAGCGCCCACCTTGTTGCCGGACTCCTCAATGGCCATCTGGATGCCGTTGACGATGGTGTCGGTCTGCCCGCGGGCGGAGCCGGTGCGGGGGAGGCTCGACACGATCTTGATGACGCCGCCCTCCTGCTCGGCGGCGACGCCGAAGGAGGCGAGGACGAGGACGAAGGCCGCGGCGAAGCGCAATATGGATCTGTTCATGAGTGTCCCTACCTTATGCCGCGCCCTTCAGGGGGTCAATCAAAACCACCGGCTTTAGTGGTTCGACGCGCAATATTCAGAGGATCGCACGCAAGGATCGATCCCCTGAATATTGCTGCTCACCACAAATACTACGACACCGGCGGAATGTCACCCCGGATCATTTCAACTCCTGAACGAACTCGAACTTGCCGTTCCGGGCGACGTAGAGGGCGCAGGGGCGCTCGGTCGTGGAGTCTCGGATGAAGAAGGGTGAGGCCGCAGCCGCCCGCTGAAGATCGTCAGGCTTCAGAGAATCGGCCCGATCGAGGAGGTCCAACGCGGCCTTCATGGCGAAGTAGCCGCAGGTAACGTGGGGGCCCGGCCGGACGCCCATGAGCCTGGCATAGCCGGCGTCGAATTCGGCGGGGGCAGGGGCAAAGGGGGAAATCAGGAAAACCCCCTCGACCAGCCGGCCCGGCGCCACCAGGAATGAAACTTCGGGATCCGCGTCCGCCGTCGACAGCTTCCCCACGTAGCCCTTCTCCCGGAAAGCCGTGAACACTTCACGGGTCGTGGAGTACGGCGCTTCCTCTCCCGCGTAGAAGACCAGGTCCGGCCTGAAGTCCAAAATGCGACGGTAGAGGGCTTCCCTCCCGATCAGCGGATCGACGGGGCCCTCGACGATCAATTCATTCCCGGCTGCAGACAGGAAAGCGCTGGAGATCGCCTCGCTGTAAGCGCTGGAGACATCCCGAAGCAGAAAGATGCGTTGGAGCTTCGACGACTTCGACCACTGCGCCGCGGCCCGTCCCTGGTGGGGATAATCGGGGATGACCCCATAATGGCCAGTCGGGTCAAAAGGGTGAGTATTCAAGGCCGAAACATGAAAGGGCGTGGGTTGAGTCTTTCCCTGCTTCGCAATGGCCTCGGTGGTGCCGATCCACACCGCGACATCCGGTGAGGCGACCCCTCCGGGATCGCTTGCCTCCAGCCTCACCCGGAACCGCCCCGCCCGGGCCATGGCTTCGCCCAGGGCATATTGGGCTCCCCGCCATATCGCATCGCGCGTGGGACCGCGGGTGTTGTCGGATCGGAGATAGAGGACGGTCGCAATCTCCCGCGAATAGACCCGTTTCAGGGCCAACCCGCCGCCGCCGGCCATCGTAGCGACGACGATCGCGCCCAGGACCCAGCCGCCCGCCCGCCGCATGCGTCCATCATAGACAGGTCCCGGGGCCTCTGCTAGATTGGGCCTCCTGATGGCCATCGACCGGAAGACCGTCGAGAAAGTCGCGAAGCTCGCGCGGCTCCAGCTGACGCCCGAGGAGCTCGACCGCTACGGCGGCCAGCTCGGCGCCATCCTCGACTACATCGCCAAGCTCGAGAAGCTCGACGTGAGCGGCCTCGAGCCGCTCGCCCAGGCCGTTGACACGCACAACGTGTTCCGCGCCGATGAGCCGCGTCCCTGCCTGTCGCGCGACGCCGCCCTCCAGAACGCCCCCGAAAAGGCCGGAGACTTCTTCATCGTCCCCAAGATCATCGAATGACCGACGCCGTCTCCATCCGCCAGGACATCCTTTCGAAGAAGACCACGGCCACCCGGGTGGCCGAGCGGTTCCTGTCGCGCCTCGCGGCCATCGACCCCAAGGTCCGCGCCTTTTTGTCGGTGAACAAGGACGCCGCCCTCGCGGCCGCGAAGAAGGTCGACGAGAAGATCGCGCGCGGCGAGAAGACCGGCCTGCTCGCGGGCATACCCGTCGCCGTGAAGGACAACCTTTGCACGACCGACGCGCCGACGACCTGCGGGTCGAAGATCCTCGAGAACTACCGCGCGCCTTATGACGCGACCGTCGTCCGCCGTCTTCGCGAGGAGGACGCGGTCATCGTCGGGAAGACGAACCTCGACGAGTTTGCGATGGGGTCGTCGACGGAGAACTCGGCCTTCTTCACGTCGCGCAACCCGTGGAACCTGCAGTGCGTGCCGGGTGGCTCCAGCGGCGGCTCGGCGGCGGCGGTGGCCGCGGGGATGGCGCCGATCGCGCTCGGCTCCGACACGGGCGGCTCGATCCGCCAGCCTGCGGCGCTGACGGGGACCGTGGGCTTCAAGCCGACCTATGGGCGCGTCTCGCGATATGGTCTCGTCGCTTACGGCTCGAGCCTCGACCAGGTCGGCCCCTTCGGCCGCTCGGTGCGCGACGCGGCGCTGGTGACGCAGGCGATCTCGGGCCACGACCCGATGGACTCGACGAGCGTCGATCAGCCGGTGCCGGACTTCCAGCAGCTGGAGCGCGACGTGAAGGGCCTGCGGCTGGGCGTCCCGAAGGAGTATTTCGGCGCGGGTCTGGATCCCGAGATCCGGGCGTCGGTCGAGTCGGCGATCGCGGCGCTGACGGCGAAGGGCGCAGTGAGGGTCGACGTCTCGCTCCCGATGACGGAGTTCGGGATCGCGGCTTACTATATAGTCGCGCCCTGCGAGGCGAGCTCGAACCTGGCGCGTTACGACGGCGCCCACTATGGTCACCGGTCGAAGGAGTACGGCGACGTCATCGAGATGATGTCGAAGTCGCGGAAGGAAGGCTTCGGGCCGGAGGTGACGCGGCGCATCATCCTGGGGACCTTCGCGCTGTCGAGCGGCTACTACGAGGCTTATTACAATCGCGCGCTGAAGGTCCGGCGACGCATCAAGCAGGACTTCGACAAGGCGTTCGAGTCGTGCGACGTGATCGTGGGGCCGACGTCGCCGACGCCGGCGTTCCCGGTGGGCGCGAAGGCGGGCGATCCCCTGTCGATGTACCTCTGCGACGTCTATACGGTGGCGACGAATCTTGCGGGGCTTCCGGGGATTTCGATTCCGTGCGGGCTCACGTCGGCCGGTCTCCCGATCGGCCTGCAGCTCCAGGGCCGAGTGCTGGACGATCTCGGCGTGCTGAAAGCGGCGCGCTGCTTCGAGCGGGAGCTCTCCCTTTCGCTTCCCTGGCCTTCGTTAACGTAGTTCCACAAAACAGCCAGGCTGTTTTGTGGAACGCGGCCTCAGGCCGGGGTGGCGGAACTGGCAGACGCTGGGGTTTTAAAAACCCCTGGTCCGCAAGGGCCGTGTGGGTTCAAGTCCCACCCCCGGCACCATCCCAGAGGTTCGGGTCTTACTTGGTTCGCCGGCCGTACCGTTCGTAGAAGATGAGCTCTTCGAGCGGAATCCGCTTGCGCCAGCCCGCGGTTTCCAGCATGGGCTTTTCGGGGAAGGCCTCCGGATAGCCCACGGTGAGGTAGGCCACCGGGGCGACGTGCTCCGGAAGTCCCAGGAGCCGGGACAGGTCGGCGTTGTCCAGGATGCTCACCCAGCCGACCCCGACGCCCTCGGCGCGCGCCGCGAGCCACAGGTTCTGCACCGCCAGACAGGTGCTCATCAGGTCGGTGTCGATGATGGTGCTCCGCCCCAGGACCTTTCCGCCTCTCGTCCGGTCGCAAGTGACGCACACGTTGAGCGCGGACTCCAGGATTCCCTCGAGCTTGAGCGACAGGTAGAGGGCCCGACGGTCTCCCGTGTAGTTCTCGGCGGCCCGGGCGTTCTCGCGGTCGAAGAGCGCCCTCACCTCGCCACGAAGTCCCGAGTCGCGGATCACGATGAAATTCCACGGCTGCATGAAGCCGACCGATCCGGCGTGATGAGCCGCGTCGAGGATGCGGTGAAGGACGTCGTCGGGAACGGGGTTGGGCCGGAACTTCCGAATGTCCCGTCGGGAGTAGATGGCTTCGTAGACGTTCATGTCGAGTGGTCGAATCTTAAGGAAAAACGCGGCCGAAGAGAAGAGCGGGAGGAGGTGGGACATGGAAGAGGGGCAGAGGGAGGTGGAAGTCCGGGTCAGAGATACCGAGCCTTGCGGGTTGACAGGACGGCGGGACGGGCAGACGCTGGGGTTTCAAAAAACCCTGGTCCGCAAGGACCGTGAGGGTTGATCCGCACGGCTGAAGTCGACGCGCGGCTCGGGGGCAGATTCCGGCCCCTTTGATCGGGCCGCCGACGGATCCTTCAGGGTTTCCGCACGAGCCAGAAATGGCGCGGGTAGTGGAGATCCAGGAACTTCGAACGGACCCTCTTCAAACCGGCCTCCGCGAGCAGCGAGCGGACGGCCTCCGGTCGCCGATCGACGAGATCGCTGAATTCCCCGCGAAGCCGGTCTCCTTTCGGGATCCACAGGTGGTAGCGACGCAGCACTTTTCCCCGCCGCTCCGTGTAGGCGACGTGGGCGACGCCGTCGTCGAAGCGCCGGTCCTCGGGGGGGTCGATGATGAGGTTCTTGAAGTCGAAGAAATCGAACATGAAGACCCCGCCGGGCACCAGCAGCCTGCGGACCTGCGCGAGCATGCGGCCCAGGCGCGCCCGGGAAAAGGGCAGGTTGAGCCATCCGAGCGCGACGATGCCGTCGTAGCTCCGACCCGCGGGCAGACGAAACGGGTCGTGTACCGGCGAGACGTGGAGCGTCGACGAGACGCCGGCTTTTCGGAGCTGGACGTCCGCCAGCCGTCGGAGATCGGAAGTGAACTGGACTCCGTCCATTCGCATCCCGAGCCGGGTGATGTACTCGATACATCCCCCCGTCATGGCGCCGACGTCCAGCGTCCTCCGGCAGCCGTACTCCTGGAACCATCGGCCCATCTGCTTGAGCTGTACGGGAAAGTCGACGTAGAACCCCCTGTCGAACTCCTTGTAGTGCCGGGCGAACGGAAGACGGTACGCGAGGTCCAGGAATCCCTTCATCGTGCCGTTCCCCGGCGGCGGGCCACCGCGAGGGCCACGCAGCCTCCGAGGCGGGTAAAGGTCGGGGGATCGAACTCCTTCGGCAGGCGCAGCTCGCTGCGCTTCATGAAGCTCACCCCCTGCAGCGTCTCGTCGAGCTGCATCGCGAAGAGCGCGGCCTCCCAGGTCCCGGTCGTGACGCGCTCGGGCAGGAACCCCTCGAGCACCAGCAGGTGGCCTCCGGGACGCAGGACGCGGGCGCAATTGGCCAGCGTCTTCTTGCGATGGGTGAGGAGAAGGACTTCTCCCATATAGACGACGTCCGCGCCGGCCGTCGTTCCGGCCGTCTCCGCGTCGCCGGGCTCCGCGCCGGTGTCGGGATCCGGATCGACGCCCCGGAAGCGGGAACGAGGGAACTCCCGCCGCATGAGGTCCAACCACCGACCTCGACCGCAACCCAGTTCGAGGACGTCGCATCCGCGCCGGAGCCGGGCGCGGACCTCCCTGGGAAGGCGGCGAAGGAACATGACGTGATCCCAGTGGGTCGCTTCCTCGATGGATTCGTTGCGCCGCGGCCGGGTGCGTGCCGAAAGAGTGCGCCCGCGCCCGAAGAGAGCTCCCATCGCCTCATAGTCGAGCGATCGAAGCGCGCCGAACATCAGGTGTCCGGCGAGATAGTCCGGGTGGCGGGGATTCAGGAGGAGAGACTGCACGCCCGGAGCGGGCTGAAGCCGGCCCTTCCGGACGACGAGGAGCTCCAGCGCCCGGGCGGCGTCGCGCCAGACGCGGACGGCGCTCCGCGCAGGAGGTCGATCCAGGTGCTTGAAAAGGCCGTGACGCCGTCCGAGCGTGAGGATCCAGACGCGCCAGAATCCGATGCCGTCGCGCCACAAGGTATCGAAGTTCACGACGACACTGTAGGGAAGCTCGAAAGAAATGTCCAAGAGACCCGTCGTTCGGCGCCCGACCGTTCGCCCGATGGGGCATCTCCAAGATCGATGAACTCCCTCCCCCGGCGCCCCCGACTCCAAAAGCAAAAATCCAAACAGCGCCAAAGCCGGAATTGTAGGGGTTGAGTGGGGGTCAGGCCCGGTGAGCGACCAGTCGATGACGCTTGGATGAATCGCGCGGATGATCCGCGCCCGCCCGGAGTACGGAGACCCCATTCAGAGGAGCCGCTTATGAGGTCGAATCGTCGATTCCTGCTGGGCGCCTGGACCGTGGCCGCCGTGCTGACCCTGGCGCAGGCGGCTCCCGCCGGACCCGGCGCGTCAGACCTGCCCGAGCCGCCGCCGATCGTGCCGGGCGCGAAGGTCGTCACGCTCTGGCCCAAGGGTTCCCCGAAGCTGAAAGAGCTGGCCGGCTCGGACAAGCCCGAAGTGGTCTACCTGTCCAAGGGCGCCGAACCGCGCATCCTGCACATCGACAACATCCATAACCCCTCCCTCGAGCTGCACCCCGCTCCGGCCGACAAGGCGAACGGCATGGCGGTGATCGTCGCCGCGGGCGGGGGCAACAAGACGCTCTGGGTCGGGCCCGAGGGGGTCGATGTGGCCAACTGGCTCAACGGCCTGGGCGTGCATGCGTTCGTCGAGCGGTATCGGCTGCAGCCGTACGACTCGACGGTCGACGCGGTCGCCGACACGCAGCGGTCGATCCGCATGGTCCGTGCGCACGCGGCGGAGTGGGGCGTGGATCCCCGCCGGGTGGGCATCATGGGATTCAGCGCCGGCGGCGAGCAGGCCGCGTGGGTGACGCTCAAGTACGACGCGGGCGACCCCAAGGCCGAGGACCCCGTCGAGCGCGAGAGCTGCCGGCCGGACTTCTCGGTGCTGGTCTATCCCGGCTGGAAACGGATGGACTACGAGCCCGTGCCCAAGGACACGCCGCCGACGTTCATCACGTGCGCCGGGGTCGACGACGCGTTCCACG